>NZ_JBDOHT010000006.1:0-187993 GCF_039832125.1 Dorea chungnamensis
TATGTCTCCAAATGATTATGAAGAACTGTATCGTAGAATCCAGAAAGACGAATTGCTGATGGCAAGTTAAGATGAGGAAAACCTCATTTTAACTTGTACTAAATCTTGACATAGGACCAATCTATGACCGGATGTTGTAAAGGTATATGGCTTTATAATATCCGGTTATCGTAACAATCACAATATTCATGCCAATTCAGGCACATATCAGAAAGAGATGCAGAGGAATTCTATCAGTGTTCAGTTGAGAGAGTCTTGATATTATATTTCCTTTGAAGTAAAATAAAATCGGCTTTAAGTATGATGGAAAAGAGGGGGCCTTTATAATGAATGTGATGCCAGTATCAGAATTGATTGATAAAGTGAAGCGAATATGCCAGGATCATGGCGTAGAACGATTGGATTTGTTTGGTTCTTTTGCTACAGGTACTGCATTGCCAACCAGTGATATTGATTTTGTGGTATATGGGTGTAAAGATGTTGAAAAGCTTGAACGAGAACTGGAAGAAATTGACACGCTGCGAAAGATAGACATTTTTGATTATGACAGTATTCACAATGAATTTCTTTTGGAGGATATAAAAAATTATGGAAAGCAAATATATTAATCGATACAATACATTTTGTAAAAGTTTGAAAAATCTGGAAAAGAGTAGAACTGCGGATCCGAAAGCTGATTTTGTTCTGGAAGGTACAGTATTGAATTTTTCACTTACTTTTGATATCTCATGGAAAGTTATGAAAGATATTCTGGTAAAACAGCTTGGTGTCCTTGATTTTGCCATCGGTTCTCCACGGGCAACTTTGCAACAGGCTTTTACGAACCATATGATAGATGATGATCAGTGGATGGTAATGTTGAAGACTCGAAATCAACTTGCCCATGATTATGACGGAACTTTTGCAAAAGAAAGATTTCAGGATATTATAAATGTGTATTATCCATTGTTTGTGAAATTTCAGGACACAGCTAAAAAGTATTATGAGGACATTACAGAATAAATGATAGGACAGAGATAAAAAGGACAGATTATGGATATCAAGAGAGCAAAACAAGAGATTAAGGATTCGATTGAAGCGTATTTGAAGAAAGATGCGGATGGGGAGTATATGATACCGGCGATCCGTCAGCGCCCGATTCTTCTGATGGGGCCTCCGGGAATCGGTAAGACACAGATCATGGAGCAGATTGCGAAGGAGTATAAGATTGGACTGGTGTCTTATACGATCACGCATCATACGCGGCAGAGTGCTATCGGTCTGCCGTTTATTCAGGAGAAGATGTACGGCGGCAAGAAGCATTCGGTCACAGAGTATACCATGAGTGAGATCATTGCTTCGGTGTATGATAAGATAGAGGCTACAGGAATCAAAGAGGGAATCCTCTTCATAGATGAGATTAACTGTGTGTCAGAGACTTTGGCACCGACAATGCTGCAGTTCTTGCAGTGTAAGATGTTCGGCAACCAGAAAGTGCCGGAAGGATGGATCATTGTGGCAGCGGGGAATCCGCCGGAGTATAATAAGTCCGTGCGGGACTTTGATATCGTGACTTTGGATCGCATCAAGAAGATTGATGTGGAAGAGAATTATGAAGTGTGGAAGGAATATGCTTATCAGGCGGAGATTCATCCGGCGATTCTGGCATATCTTGAGATCCGCAAGGATCATTTTTACCGGATTGAGACGACGGTAGATGGAAAGGTATTTGCAACAGCCCGTGGCTGGGAAGATCTGTCTCAGCTTTTGAAGGTATATGAAGCTTTGGGTAAAAAAGCAGACCGTGAGGTGGTCCATCAGTATATCCAGCACTGGAAGATTGCTAAGGATTTTGCCAATTATCTGGTGTTATATGAGAAATATAAGAAGGATTATGGTCTGGAGAAGATTATAGAAGGCTGTTATAGTAAAGAGACTCTGGAACAGCTGAATTATGCTCCGTTTGATGAACGGCTGAGTGTGGTTCATATGTTGATTGGAAGACTGGGAAGTCTGTTCAAGGAATACTTTGTAGAAGATCAGTATGTGACGATGCTGTATGAATATCTACGACTGTACAAGGAGAATCTGGATCTGGAAGAAGTGACTGCTCAGGCGGAAGGTGCTTATGAGACCTTGCGTAAGGCAGAGCAGTTGACGAAACTGCAGGATAAGATTTATCGAAAGGTTGTTGAGACTTTAGAGCGGTTCGGACAGATGGTGCAGCAAGATCATCTTACAAGTGAGGCGGCATTTGCCAGGGTAAAAGAGGAATTTCAACAGTCAGTGGAAGTACGGGAGCAAGTAGTGGAACATACATTACAGTCACTGAATCATGCGTTTGATTTTATGGAAGATGCATTTGGGGACAGTCAGGAGATGGTTGCCTTCGTCACAGAACTGAATACGAATTATTACAGTATTCAGTTCCTGAAAGACAATGATTGTGATAAATATTATCGCTATAACAAGCGGTTACTGTTCGATGAACAGCAGCAGGAGATCCTGAAGGAATTAGATGAAGTGGAACAGGATCTGAATACTGCTTTGAAATAAGAGGAGGAGAAAGAAGAATGTTATTCGTATATTATCCAAAATGCAGTACTTGCCAGAGGGCAAAGAAATGGCTGGAAGAGAAGCAGATTATATTTGAAGCGCGGGATGTTAAGCTTCAGAATCCTACGAAAGAGGAATTGATCGAATGGCATCAGAGAAGTGGACTTCCATTGAAGAAATTTTTTAATACCAGTGGTATGCTCTATCGGGAGATGCAGTTAAAGGACCGGCTTCCTGAGATGTCTGAAGAAGAGCAGTATGACTTGCTGGCTTCTGATGGAATGCTGGTGAAGCGTCCGATTGTTGTGACGGATGATCTGGTGTTGGTCGGATTCCGTGAGAAAGAGTGGGAAAAGCTAGTATAACTTGGATAATTTTTGTGTTTTTTATTGACAGCAATCGAAAGAATTTCTATAATATCAATTACGGTAAGGGAGTAGTTGGCGCTAAGAATGCGTAGTTTTGTCAACATACTGATGCACAAGGCATCTGGCATTACTTTAAATGATGAGACTTATCCGTGGATATGCCACGGATAGGTCTTTTTATATGCACTCCTGTTGCCGGGTATCCGGAAGATAGAATATTCACAAAAGGAGAAGGAATATGGGATTGATAGAATTATTTTTGATTGCGGTAGGCTTGTCTATGGATGCATTTGCAGTATCTGTCTGTAAGGGCCTTGCGATGAAGCGGTGTACGTGGAGCAAGGCGGGGATTGTTGGACTGTATTTTGGTGGATTTCAGGCATTGATGCCGTTGATTGGTTATATTTTGGGTGTGCAGTTTAAAGATGTCATTACTTCGGTTGATCATTGGATTGCGTTTATCCTGTTGGGAATCATAGGAGGAAATATGATTCGGGAAGCACTGGGTTCCTGTGATGAGTGCGAGGAGACGGATGAGTCATTGGATGTGAGAACCATGTTGGGTCTTGCGGTGGCAACCAGTATTGATGCATTGGCAGTTGGGGTGACATTTGCCTTTTTACAGGTAAATATTGTACCTGCAGTAAGTTTTATTGGGGTGATTACATTTACTTTATCCGTCGCAGGTGTTAAAATAGGCAATGTATTCGGAACAAAATACCAGACGAAAGCAGAGATTATTGGCGGTATTATCCTGGCTCTTATGGGATGTAAGATTCTGCTGGAGCATCTGGGCGTAATATAGAGACGAATGACGTAGAAGTAATGTTCAGAAAAAAGGAGAAGACTGATGAAGTGGAATCAATTTCGTTTGACGACGACAACAGAAGCAGAAGATATTGTCAGCAGTATGTTGATGGATCTGGGAATCCAGGGGGTACAGATTGAGGATAAGGTACCTTTGACTCAGGGAGACAAAGAGCAGATGTTCGTAGACATATTGCCGGATATGCCGGAAGATGACGGAAAGGCTTATCTGACGTTTTATCTGGATGAAGATGAGGACGCAGGAGCCATCCTGATGCAGGTGCGCAGAGAACTGGAAGAGATGAGAAGTTATCTGGACGTGGGTGAGTGCACGATTGAGGAGTCTCAGACAGAGGATGTAGACTGGGTGAATAACTGGAAGAAGTATTTTCACCAGTTTTATATTGATGATATCCTTGTAATTCCGTCCTGGGAGAATGTCGAGCCGAAGGATCAGGATAAGATGATCATTCATATCGATCCGGGAACTGCATTTGGAACAGGAATGCATGAGACGACCCAGCTTTGTATCCGCCAGTTGAAGAAATACGTGACGGAAGATACAGAGATCCTGGATGTGGGATGTGGAAGCGGAATCCTGGGGATGTTGGCACTCAAATTTGGAGCAAAGCATTCTGTAGGTACGGATCTGGATCCATGTGCGATTGATGCTACCCATGAGAATATGGAAGTCAATGGGATTCGGAAAGATCAGTATGAAGTCATGATTGGCAATATTATTGATGACAAGGAAGTTCAGGATAAAGTCGGATATGAGAAATACGATATTGTAGTGGCAAATATTCTGGCAGATGTTCTGATCCCGTTGACGCCGGTCATTCTCCATCAACTGAAGGCTGGCGGAATCTATATTACCAGTGGTATTATAGATGTGAAAGAAGAAGTGGTTGTAGAAGCTGTGAAGGCATCTGGCCTTGAGGTCCTGGAAGTGAATCATCAGGGAGAATGGGTGTCTGTTACAGCGAGAAAGAATTAGGAGCAGAGTATGCAGCATTTTTTTGTGACACCTTCACAGGTGAAGGAAGAATGGATCTATGTGGAAGGGTCTGATGTGAATCATATGAAGAATGTTCTGCGCATGCGTACAGGAGAAGAATTGATGGTCAGTGATGGCAATAATCTCCAGTATCGGTGTGCGGTAGAGCGTTATGAGGAAGAACTGGCGGTGTTGAAGATCCTGGAAGAATTGCCGGTGGATACAGAGTTGCCTTCGAAGATCTATCTGTTCCAGGGATTGCCGAAGCAGGATAAGATGGAACTGATCGTACAGAAATCGGTAGAATTGGGAGTTTATCAGGTTATTCCTGTGGCAACAAAGCGTGCGGTCGTGAAGCTGGATGCGAAGAAGGCTGCCAGGAAGGTGGAACGATGGCAGCAGATTGCCCAGAGCGCAGCGAAGCAGGCAGGGCGAGGATATATCCCGGAAGTGGCAGACGTAATGTCTTATCGTGAGGCATTGGAGTGTGCTTCGAAGCTAGATGTTGTACTGATTCCATATGAACTTGCTGAGGGGATGAAGGAGACCAAATCTGTGATTGAATCCATTTATCCCGGACAATCGATTGGAATCTTCATCGGGCCAGAAGGTGGATTCGAGAAAGAGGAAGTAGAACAGGCGTTAGAGTATGGTGCCCATGCAATAACATTGGGAAAGAGAATCTTGCGGACAGAGACGGCAGGACTTACGACATTATCCGTTTTGATGTTCCATTTGGAAGGGTAATCACATAATCTGGTAGTAAGAAGAAGCATAGGAAGTGAAAATGATGAAAGAGATCTATTTGGACAATTCTGCGACGACCCGGGCTTATGACAGTGTCGGGGATCTTGTGCGGAAGGTAATGTGTGAAGACTATGGCAATCCGTCTTCCATGCATGCAAAAGGCGTGGAGGCAGAGAAGTATATAAAAGAAGCAAAGGAGACATTTGCGAAGCTTTTGAAGGTTCAGGAGAAGGAAGTGTTCTTTACTTCTGGCGGAACAGAGAGTGATAATCTGGCGCTGATTGGTGCTGCAAGAGCGAATCACAGGGCTGGAAAACATCTGATCACAACATCCATTGAACATCCGGCAATCATTAATACGATGCGATATCTGGAGGAAGAGGAAGGTTTTCGTGTTACCTATCTTCCTGTTGATAAGTACGGAAGAGTGAAGCTGGATGCTTTGCAGGATGCGCTTTGTAAGGATACGATTCTGGTGTCCATTATGTATGTGAATAATGAAGTAGGATCGGTGCAGCCCATACAGGAAGCTGCAAGTATTGTGAAGGCTTATAATAAGAATATCCTGTTCCATGTAGATGCAGTACAGGGCTTTGGCAAGTATCATATATATCCGAAGAAATTAAAGGTAGATATGTGTTCTATCAGTGGCCATAAGATCCATGGCCCGAAAGGAACGGGGGCATTATATATCGGTGAGAATGTTAAGATCAAGCCAATCGTATTCGGAGGCGGACAGCAGAAGGATATCCGTTCCGGTACGGAAAATGTTCCGGGAATTGCCGGACTTTCTCTGGCAGCCAGGACGATTTACAAGGATCTGGACGCCAAAGTGGCAAAGATGCGAGAATTGAAGCAGCATTTTATCGATGGCGTCAGTCAGATTGAGGATATAACGATTCATGGATTGTATGATGAGACTTCAGCACCGCATATTATCAGCGTGGGATTTGCTGGAATTCGAAGTGAAGTACTTTTGCATGCGTTAGAAGATAAGGGGATCTATGTGTCTTCTGGTTCGGCATGTGCTTCCAATCATCCGCAGATCAGCGGCGTTCTCAAAGGGATTGGAGCAAAACAGGAATTCTTGGATGCGACGCTTAGGTTCAGTATGTCAGAATTTACAACCTTAGAAGAGATTGACGATACGCTGGAGACACTATATAATATAGTACCGATGTTGAGAAGATATACCAGACATTAGGAGAATCTGATAGGAGAATAGAAGATGAGATTTCATACTTTTTTGTTAAAATACGGTGAGATAGGAATTAAAGGAAAGAATCGCTACCTGTTTGAGGATGCACTCGTCAGACAGGTGCGCTTCGCCCTGAAGGATGTAGATGGAGAATTTCAGGTACACAAGTCTCAGGCAAGGATCTATGTGGACTGTGAGGGAGATTATGATTACGATGATGCAGTGGAGCATCTGAAGAGAGTATTCGGTGTGGTTGGAATCTGTCCGGTTGTCCGCATGGAAGATCGGGGGTTTGACCAGCTGAAAAAAGATGTAGTTGCATATATGGATGAAGTATATCCGGACAAGAATCTGACATTTAAGGTAGAATCCAGACGTGCCAGAAAGTCTTATCCAAAGAATTCTATGGAGATTAACTGTGATCTTGGAGAGGCGATTCTGGATGCATTTCCAGAGATTCGTGTAGATGTACATCACCCGGATGTGATGTTGAATGTGGAAGTGAGAAATGAAATCTACGTCTATTCTCAGATTATTCCTGGAGCAGGTGGAATGCCGGTTGGAACCAATGGAAAAGCGATGCTCCTGTTATCAGGAGGAATAGACAGCCCGGTAGCTGGTTATATGATATCCAAGCGCGGAGTAGGCATTGAGGCTACTTATTTCCATGCACCGCCGTATACCAGCGAACGTGCGAAGCAGAAGGTGATAGACCTGGCGAGAATCGTTTCTCGCTATTCTGGACCGATCAAGCTTCATGTAGTGAATTTTACAGATATTCAATTGTATATTTATGATCAGTGTCCGCACGATGAACTGACGATTATTATGCGTCGTTATATGATGCGTATTGCGGAGCATTTTGCAAAGGAAGATGGATGCCTTGGACTGATTACCGGAGAGAGTATTGGACAAGTAGCCAGTCAGACGATGCAGAGTCTGGCAGCAACGAACGATGTCTGTACGATTCCAGTCTATCGTCCGGTTATCGGATTCGACAAGCAGGAGATTGTAGACATCGCAGAGAAAATAGATACGTATGATACATCTATTCAGCCTTTTGAAGATTGTTGTACGATCTTTGTGGCAAAGCATCCGGTTACGAAGCCGAATATCGATGTGATCCGCCGTTCTGAAGAGAACTTGAGTGAGAAGATTGATCAGTTGGTACAGGAAGCAATTGATACTGTAGAGATTATCGAAGTGAAGTAAGCGTAATAGATCTGGTTGAGAAAAAAAGGTCAGACCCTGTAAGATACAAGGCCTGACCATTTTCCATCATTTTATTAGCAGATGTATGGTTTTAATGTCTCAAGAATTGTGTCGATTTCTGCATTGTCAGCATGGATATTCAGATCAATTGGTTTAGAAAGATCCAAACTGAAGATACCCATGATAGATTTTGCATCAATAACGTATCTTCCAGATACCAGATCAAAATCATAGTCGAACTTTGTGATATCATTTACAAAAGATTTTACCTTATCAATCGAATTTAAAGAAATCTGAACTGTTTTCATATTGGAAATACCTCCTTAGTTTCATTTCGTGTTCTATAAACATCTTAAGAGTAAGGGGTATAAAAGTCAAGGAACAATTTGCCAAAGAATATAAATTAATTTTAATGAATCTTACAACAATATGCATAGAAAGGGTTTGTGGAAAGATATGAAGAAAGTAGCATTACATAATCTGGGGTGTAAGGTCAATGCATATGAGACAGAGGCGATGCAGGAACTCCTGGAGGAACATGGCTATGAGATCGTCCCTTTTAAGGAAGGGGCAGACATCTATATTATTAATACATGTACGGTGACCAATATGGCGGACCGTAAATCACGGCAGATGCTGCACCGTGCCAGAAAGATGAATCCGCATGCGATTGTTGTGGCTTGTGGATGCTATGTGCAGGCGAAAGCGGACGGGTTGGATGAGTGCATTGATATTGTGGTCGGGAATAACCGCAAGAAAGATATTATTGAGATTTTAAAGGAGTATGAAAGAGGAAGGGAAGGTACCTGCCAGGAGATGGTGGATATTAACCATACGAAGGAGTATGAGGAAATGCATCTGACCAGAACAGCAGAGCATACCAGAGCATATATTAAAGTGCAGGATGGATGTAATCAGTTCTGTTCTTACTGTATTATTCCTTATGCAAGAGGAAGGGTTCGAAGTCGTGATCATGAAAGCGTACTTCGGGAAGTACAGGGGTTGGCTTCCAATGGATATAAGGAAGTCGTTCTGACAGGAATTCATCTGAGTTCTTATGGAATGGATACGGGAGATCATCTGTTGAATCTAATTCTGGATATTCATGAGGTTCCGGGAATTCAGAGAATCCGTCTCGGCTCTCTGGAACCGCGCATCATTACGGAAGAATTTGCACGTACTCTTGCCAGTCTTCCGAAGATGTGTCCGCATTTCCACTTGTCTTTGCAGAGTGGGTGTGATGCGACATTGAAGCGGATGAATCGTCGCTATACGGCAGAAGAGTATTATGAGAAGTGTGTCCTTCTGCGGAAATATTTTCATAATCCAGCATTGACGACGGATGTAATCGTTGGATTCCCTGGGGAGACAGAAGAAGAGTTTGCACAGTCAAAAGCATTTGTAGATAAGGTGAATTTCTATGAGACGCATGTATTCAAGTATTCCAGACGTGAGGGTACCCTTGCAGCCAAGATGGAGAACCAGGTGCCGGAGACGGTGAAGACAGTCAGGAGTAATGAACTTCTGGAATTGAGCCGTAGAAAACAGAGGAATTATGAGGAAGCGTTGATTGGAACGACGCAGGAAGTATTGATGGAAGAAGAGATTCTTCACGAAGGAGAGAAGTACCAGGTGGGACATACGAAAGAGTATGTAAAAATTGGTCAGAAAACGACAGAGAATCTAACGAATCAACTGGTAAATGTAGAAATTGAGAGTCAGTTGCAAATAATGCATTGAATTTTTGGTGCTAATAGGGTAGAATAACATTGAAGTATTTTTGGAGGACGTGAGTATATGAAAGATTTAAGCAGCACTCAGTTTTTTCAGGTAGAAAGCGGTCCACAAATTCAAGCAAAAGATATACTTGAGATTGTGTACAAGGCATTGAGTGAAAAGGGATACAATCCTGTGAATCAGATTGTGGGTTATATTATGTCAGGAGACCCGACATATATTACCAGCCACAATGGAGCCAGAAGCCTGATCATGAAGATGGAGCGAGATGAATTGGTAGAAGAGATGCTTAAGACGTATATTGAGCATAATAAGTGGGTATAATTTCTATGAGAATCATGGGACTGGATTACGGTTCTAAGACCGTAGGAGTGGCAATCAGTGATCCTTTGGGAATTACTGCTCAAGGAATAGAGACCATATGCCGAAAGGACGAGAACAAACTGCGTAAGACCTGTGCACGGATTGAAGCGTTGATTGAAGAGTACGGGGTAGAGCGGATTGTACTTGGCCTTCCGAAGCATATGAATAATGATATTGGGGATCGGGCAGAACATTCAATAGAGTTTGGAAAGATGCTTTCCCGACGGACCGGCCTGGAAGTCGTGATGTGGGACGAGCGTCTGACTACAGTAGAAGCAGAACGGACTTTGATTGAGAATAAAGTAAGGCGAGAAGACCGCAAAAAATACATTGATAAAATTGCGGCTGTTTTTATATTACAAGGATATTTGGACTCGATTCACATGAACTAAAACCATTTTCGAGGTGTATATATATGGAAAAGATTAAATTCATGTCGGAAGAGATACAGGAAGAGATAGATTTTTTTGTGCTAGAGCAGACCAAGGTGAACGGGGTATCTTATATTCTGGTCACTGATTCGGAGGATGATGAAGCGGAATGTTTAATTCTGAAGGATACATCAGATGAAGCGTCAGCAGACAGCGTCTATGAGATCGTAGATGATGACGTGGAGCTTACTGCTGTTTCAAAAGTGTTTGAGGAACTGCTCGAGGATGTTGATATTGAAAGGTAATATACTATGTCTATCAGTAAAGAAAAGTTTAAAGAAATGCTGAAAGAAAAGGGTCTTAAAGTAACCAATCAGAGGTTGCTTGTATTGCAGGTGCTGGCAGAACACAGAGACAGACATATGACTGCAGAAGATATTTATGAACTGGTAAAAGAGGACTACCCGGAGATTGGGCTGGCAACTATTTACCGGACAGTGCAATTGTTATTAGAAATGCAATTGGTGGATCGTATCAATCTTGATGATGGATGTGTGCGTTATGAGATTGGTGAGTCTTTCGATGGAGTGGAAAGACACCATCACCATCATTTGATATGTAAAACTTGTGGGAAAGTGCTTCCTTTTAAGGATGATTTATTGGACGAACTGGAGCGTCATATAGAGGAAGAGACCGGTTTTCACGTGTTGGACCACGAATTAAAGTTCTATGGACAATGCCAAGAATGCCAGAAAGGGCAAAATTAGTACGGAGAAGCACGTGGAGGTGTAAATTTGAAAAAAGAGAACAACGGAAAATTGCGTATCATTCCGCTCGGAGGACTTGAGAAGATCGGAATGAACATTACTGCCTTCGAATATGAAGACAGTATTATTGTCGTGGATTGCGGTTTGGCATTCCCGGAAGATGATATGCTCGGAATCGATCTTGTGATTCCGGATGTGACATATCTGAAAGATAATATTCAGAAGGTAAAGGGATTTGTGATTACGCATGGACATGAAGATCATATCGGAGCTTTGTCCTATGTGCTGCGTGAGATGAATCTTCCTATCTATGCGACGAAGCTTACTATGGGTATTATTGAGAAGAAGCTTTCAGAGCATAATCTGCTTCGCAGCACCAGAAGAAAAGTAGTAAAGCATGGACAGTCTATTAATCTGGGGCAATTTAGAATTGAATTTATTAAGACAAATCACAGTATTCAGGATGCGGCAGCTCTGGCTATCTATTCACCGGCAGGAATTGTAGTCCATACCGGAGACTTTAAGGTGGACTACACACCTGTATTTGGCGATGCCATTGATCTTCAGCGCTTTGCTGAGATTGGTAAGAAAGGAGTTCTGGCATTGATGTCAGACAGTACCAATGCGGAGAGGAAAGGATTTACCCAGTCCGAGCGTACCGTGGGAATTACATTTGACCACATATTTGCAGAGCATCAGAATTCAAGAATTATCATTGCAACATTTGCTTCCAATGTAGATCGTGTGCAGCAGATCATCAATTCTGCATGCAAGTATAATCGTAAGGTTGTAGTAGAAGGAAGAAGCATGGTCAATATTATACAGGTTGCCCAGGAGTTAGGGTATCTGAATGTACCGGAAAATACATTGGTTGAGATTGATCAGTTGAAGAATTATCCGCCGGAAAAGACCGTGTTGATCACTACCGGAAGCCAGGGTGAGTCTATGGCTGCCCTGTCACGTATGGCAGCAGATGTGCATAAAAAAGTGTCCATTATGCCTGGAGATACGGTAATCTTCAGTTCGAATCCGATTCCAGGTAATGAAAAATCAGTTTCCAGGGTTATCAATGAACTCTCCTCCAAAGGAGCTAACGTTATATTCTCCGATGCCCATGTATCCGGTCATGCATGTCAGGAAGAATTAAAATTAATCTACTCCCTGGTAAAGCCAAAATACGCGATACCGGTACACGGCGAGTACCGTCACTTGAAAGCAAACGCAGGAGTTGCCATGAATCTTGGTATTCCAAAAGAGAATATTTTCATCCTGCAGTCAGGCGATGTATTGGAATTGAGTGATAAAGAGGCCAAAGTCGTAGATAAAGTACACACCGGCGAGATCCTCGTAGATGGTCTCGGAGTAGGAGATGTAGGAAATATCGTACTTCGTGACAGACAACATCTGGCAGAAGATGGAATCATGATCGTAGTACTTACATTAGAAAAAGGCAGTAACCAATTGCTGGCAGGACCTGACATTGTATCACGTGGATTTGTCTACGTCAGAGAATCAGAAGGTCTGATGGAAGAGGCTCGTAATATAGTGACAGAAGCAGTCGAAGATTGCCTGCTGCACCAGCGTAATGCCGACTGGAGCAAGATAAAAATGGTAATCCGCGATACCATGAATGAATTCATTTGGAAACGGACAAAAAGAAAACCAATGATCTTGCCAATTATTATGGATGTGTAAAAAGGTGAAAAAGGGGACGTAGTATTTTTTAATTTTACTACGTCCCATATTGCGATTTGTGGTGTACCAAAATGAAAAAAGGGGTGTCCCAAAATGATTGTTGATGAAAGAATGGTGACGTATATTCATTCTCTGGAGACGCCGGAGAGTCCGTTGATTGAGCAGATTGAGCAGGAGGCTTTGGATACGTATGTGCCGATTATCCGTAAGGAGACGCAGAGTTTTCTGAAGGTGTTGTTGATGATGAAGAAGCCTGTGCGGGTTCTTGAGGTGGGAACTGCGATTGGTTTTTCGGCGCTTTTGATGTGTGAGTATTTGCCGGAAAATGGGCATATTACGACGATTGAGAAGTATGAGAAGCGGATTCCGATTGCGCGGGAGAATTTTAAGCGTGCGGGCAAGGAAGATCGGATTACATTGATTGAAGGTGATGCGCTTGAGGTGATGCGTTCTTTGGAAGGGCCGTTTGATTTTATATTTATGGATGCGGCTAAGGGACAGTATATTCACTATATGCCGGAGGCGATTCGTCTGCTTTCTAAGGATGGTGTGTTGATGTCTGATAACGTGTTGCAGGATGGCGATATTATAGAATCACGGTTTGCAGTGGAACGGCGGAATCGTACGATTCACAGCCGGATGAGGGAATATCTGTATGAATTGAAGCATAATGACCAGTTACAGACATCCATTATACCACTGGGGGACGGTGTGGCTCTTAGTGTGAAGAAGACCATGACGGTAGAAGATAAAGGAGAATTACAGAATGAAGAATAGACGACCTGAACTCTTGATTCCAGCCAGCAGCCTGGAAGTATTGAAGACTGCGGTTATATTTGGCGCAGATGCAGTATATATTGGCGGTGAGGCTTTTGGACTTCGTGCGAAAGCGAAGAATTTCTCGATGGAAGATATGCGCGAAGGAATTGAATTTGCCCATGAGCATGGAGTGAGAGTTCATGTAACGGTAAATATTCTTGCCCACAATGATGATCTGGAGGGCGTAGAGGAATATTTGAGAGAATTGAAAGAAATAGGCCCGGATGCGTTAATTATCGCGGATCCGGCAATCTTTGAGATGGCAAAGGAGATATGTCCGGAGATTGAGCGTCACATCAGTACGCAGGCCAATAATACGAATTATGGAACGTATCGTTTCTGGTGGAAGCAAGGCGCGAAGCGAGTGGTATCTGCCAGAGAGCTGTCACTAAAAGAGATTAAGGAGATTCGGGAACGTATTCCGGAAGAGATGGAGATTGAAAGCTTCATTCATGGAGCTATGTGTATCTCTTATTCTGGAAGATGTCTGTTGAGTAATTATTTCACCGGACGCGATGCCAATCAAGGAGCATGTACGCATCCTTGCCGTTGGAAATATGCGGTGGTAGAGGAGACCAGACCAGGTGAATATATGCCGGTTTATGAGAATGAGCGTGGCACATATATCTTCAATTCGAAGGATCTGTGCATGATTGAGCATATTCCGGAGATGATTGATGCAGGAATTGACAGTTTCAAGATCGAAGGACGTATGAAAACGGCATTGTATGTGGCGACGGTAGCCAGAACTTACCGAAAGGCTATTGATGATTATCTGGAAGACCCGGAGAAATACAAAGCAAATATGCCATGGTATCTGGATCAGATCTCCAATTGTACTTATCGCCAGTTCACGACAGGGTTCTATTTTGGAAAGCCGAGCGAAGAGAGCCAGATCTATGACAGCAATACGTATGTCAAGGAGTATACTTATCTGGGAATCATCGGCGGTGAAAAGGATGGAATGTATCGGATTGAACAGAGAAATAAGTTTTCAGTCGGAGAGACGATCGAAATCATGAAACCGGATGGCCGCAACATCGAAGTGACGGTGAGACGAATCGTCGATGAAGATGGAAATGAGCAGGAGAGTGCGCCGCATCCGAAGCAGGTACTGTATATTGACTTTGGAGAAGAGGCAGAACAGTATGATATCCTGAGGCGTGCGGAACCTGAGACTTAGAAGAACTAATGTATGATAGGAATGTGAAAGAGCAGAAACCCTTGGAAGGATAAGGTGTTTCTGCTCTTTCTTTACATTTCCTGAAATATTTACAATAAATAAGTAATAATTGAGATTTAGCATTCTGCGTTTGTAGCTTCATTGCCAAGAAGCTCAGCAGCAGGAGTTTTCACACGCTTTTTAAATACCATACTTCCGAGCAATCCAGCTGTTATTCCACCGAGTACAGCAAAGACGAGTGCAAGAATTACTTTTACTGGTGAATTGAAAGCAAATGGTGCCAGAAGTCCAGGGATAGGGGAAGCAGTTCCCGGTGCATTATTGATGATATGGAACGCTGCCGCAGATATTCCGGCAAATCCGCCTCCGAAGAAGTTAGAACAATAGATCGGGATTGGGTTCGCGGTAATAATGTCAGCCTGTGTTAAAGGCTCCAACATCACTGCGATGACATTGCTTCTGTCACCTAATTTTAATTTTGAGAAAATGATTCCGTTCGTAAAGGATCCGCCGACACAGGCGATGGCAGCAATTCCCATAGCCAGTCCATCCAGGCTCAACATGGCAGTCAGTGCCATAGAACTGAGTGGAGATGTACAGATCATCTTTATAATACCACCAAGTAAGAATCCCATGACGATCGGAGACTGTTCGGTTGCAGCAGAGATCGTGCCGCCGATTTTTACTAATGTAGCATTAACCGCAGGGTTCACTGCAAATGCAATAAAACGTGCCATTGGTGCGATTAATAAAGCACCGCCGATCATGTTAAGACCTTCTGGCAATTTCTTTTCGATGATTGGAGAAACCAGACCAACGATATAGCCTGCAATAAATCCTGGCAAGATTCCGTAACCGCCGACAGCGACACCAGCAGTCACTGCAAAGACCGGATTAGCACCCATGGAGATAGGAACCATGATTGCAGCGGCTACGCCGCCAAGACTTCCGGAAGTTTCACCAACTGTACGGAAGAATTCAAGACCTAACAAGTCGCCAGTGATATATTTGTGAACTGCTTCTACCAAAAATGTGGCAATGGCAGCATTGGCCATACCGGACATAGCAAGCTGTCCTTTGGGCATTTTTAGACTGAATAAAGAAAAACCAGCCAATGTGATTAATAATAATCCGACTCCAGATAAAATTGTTAACATAGACATTCCCTCGCATTTCATATTGAATTTTTGAATAAGTTCCGTTTCTCTATTGATATAGTTAATATAATAACGAGACTTCAAAAAGTATCAAACGGTATCAAAATAGACGAAAAAAAAGAAGTATCATTAGAAATTTTGTGACATTTCACAAAAATACTCTAATGATACTGTATATAATAACGAAGAAAAATGTCTTTGAAATTATTAGTGGGACAGACAATATACCACCAAAGCATTCAGAAAGCTCTTGATCTTTACATTTCCATGCTTTTTAATTTTCCCGCGGATATAGTCCATCTCTTTTCGAACCTGCTCAAAATTATAAAGAGTATTCGAATATTCGGTAAATATTTCATTGCTGTAATCTTCAATTCCTAAGTGGGCCAGATTGACAAGCCCGGTGTTGACCGTTCGACGGATGCGCTGTTCCATGGATTTGGGTGAATCACTGAACTTGCTGCAAAGTTCATTTAATGTGGTGTCATTCATCTGTTCTTTATGCTCCATCAGGTATTCTGCAACCAGGGCAATATCTTTGCTTCCAATGTCTCCGATAATACCCAGCTGCTGTAAAACATTGCGGAGTGTAGAAGAAGATTCGCTGTTTGACGGAAGAGAAGATTCTGGCTTTATCTCTGGCTGCATACCTTCCAGGAATATATTTTGCATCTTGTTCATGGTACGCTGCATGGTAAGAGAACTACTGACTTTTTTTATGACTGTCTCGACCTCGATACTGTTAAGTGGTTTTTGGATAAAAAATTCAATACCTGCTTCATAGGCGGAAGCTATCATATCCTTGGAAGAGACTTGGGAAAGCATGATGTAGGATGCACCAGGAAGTTGGGCTTTTGCATGTTCCACAAAAGTGATTCCATCCATTTTAGGCATTAATAAGTCTACGATTACGATGTCCGGCTTGAGTGAAAGCAGATCATCCAAAGCATCCTGACCGTTATCGGCAGAGCCGCAGATGGTACCTAAGTTCCGTTCTGTAATAATGATTTTTAATATATTTCGGACATTTTGATCATCATCAATTAGGTAGAATTTCATAATTATGACCTCTTTTCAAGAATTTGTCTGGGAATCTGAATGGTAAATGTAGTTTTGCCAGGGCGGGAAGTAAGGTCTATCTTTCCATTCAGCTGGTTTTCGACCAGATCTTGTACTAGATTCAGTCCCAATCCTCGATTGACTTCCCCAGTTGTAAAATTAATCTTTGTAGAAAATCCAGGATGAAAAACTTCGTTAATATATTCTTCTTTGATACCGGGACCTTGATCGGTAACTTCAAATGTGCAGAAGTCTGAATCGGAAGTCTGAGATACTAAGATTGTCACACAAGACTCGGCAGCAGCTTCTATAGCATTATTAAATAGATTCCGAAAGACAGACATCAGTGCGTATTGCTTGTCTGTATAAAAATTATCGGAACATCTGACAGATAAGGAAAGTTCTTTTCCCTGTTCTCTTGCTGTCAGAGTGACAGAGTCTTTTAATAGTGTAAGAAGGTCTTCCAGATACATTCCATCGCTTTGAAATTCCTGGTCAAGCGCTTCAGATATTCCACGTAAGATCAACAAATATTCCTTTTTGATTTCATGGATATCTTTTGCCACCGACAGAGCAGATGAAGAGATCTCCGGATCTGTGTCAGATGCTTTTAGTTTTTCAAATAATCGATAAGAAGTGTTCATAGTCTCTTCGATAAGCGAGGTATTCTTGCGCATCCAGACCATTTCCCCATTTAATTTGGATATCAACAGAAGAAGGCGCTTGTAGCGATCTTCATGTTCTTGCTGTAAAAGTAATAACTTATATCGATCAAAAATGGTCAGGACGCACCAGATGACCAATGTACGCAGACAAGCGACCAATAAGATACTAAGTTGTGTCTTAACTGTTAAAGCATCATTTTGCATACGTAAAAAAAGTTCCGTAAAATTTGCTGTGTAGTCAATGAATATCAGTGGCAGAACAACCAATATTCTTGATAGGGTTCGATTCTTCAGCCAGTGCGTGTACAGGCAGAGAAGAAGACCGTAACAGATGTAAAATCCTGTCTCCGGGAAAAAAGAGGCTATACTTCCATCCAGCGTTCCCGATTGAAACCAGTTCATCAGTACACGCAAGGCGAATACGCCAAATGCAGAACAAAAAGTAACGGGAATCAGGGGGAAGTTCTCTGTCAAAAAGAAAAAGACAGGAATAAAAATAATGGCAATAGAAATCTTAAAATCTGCAATAAAAAGATTCATGCTAAGCTGTGCAACCAGTATGATAAATATACTATAATACAAAGTTTTATTCAGTTTGTGATTCATGACATACCCCAAATCGTCAATATAAATCCATAGTTATTTATATTTACTATAACTTTTTTGGCGCTTTTTGTATAGAGAAAATTGAATGGAAAAGCACAAAAGAAATTAAATTTACATAAACTATATTAAATACGCTTAGAGGTGCTTTCCTTGAAATCATTTCCCCAACCCCTCACTGCAGCGGAAGAAAGAGAATATCTGCAAAAATATACGGAGGGTGATCTTGAACTGAAACATATCTTAGTCGAGCGGAATCTGCGCCTCGTCGCTCATATCGTGAAAAAATATCAGTCTTATGAAGAAGAGGCGGAAGACCTATTATCCATCGGAACTATTGGACTTATCAAAGCGGTCGTAACATTTAATCCAGAAAAATGTGTTCGATTAGGGACATATGCGGCACGCTGTATTGAAAATGAAATCTTGATGTATCTTCGGGCCAAAAAAAAATCATCCAAAGAAATATCCTTGTATGAACCTATAGGAACCGACAGAGAAGGAAATGAAATTCAGCTTTTTGATATTATTGAGACAGAAGAGACAGATGCACATAAAAAAGTAGAACTAAGTGATGATATTCAGATATTATATGAGCGGGTAGAGTCAGAATTGTCACCAAGAGAAAGACTGGTATTGAAAATGCGGTATGGATTGTATAACGGAGAAGAGTATACACAGCGGGAGATTGCTAAGCAGTTAGGCATCTCTCGTTCTTATGTTTCAAGAATTGAAAAAAGTGCTATCGAAAAATTGCGAGGATATTTTTAAAAAGGGACATTGCACTGGGGACGGGGTTTTTGAAAAAACCCCCGTCCCCGATTCACAAATCCGAAAAGAGATGTTATAATATGGGATATGTGAAATTTATGAGATATTTCGATACGAAAGGTGAATTTATGTATGGGAAGTAACAATCTTTTTGCGGAATTGCCAAAGGGATCTATCTCTGAGATTATTATACAGAGAATTACGGATGCTTTGATCAGTGGGGAATTAAAGCCGGGCGATAAGATTCCGACAGAAATTGAATTTAGTGAGAAGCTTGGTGTAAGCCGCAATGCGATCCGGGAAGCGATTAAGGTGCTGGTCGCATTTGGAGTGTTGGAGATACGGCGTTCAGAAGGAACTTTTGTTGTTGAAGAATATAATAACAAATTATTGGATCCGTTGTTGTATGGATTGATTTTGTCTGAGCATTCGATGGAGGAACTTCTGGAGGTGAAGATTGCGGTGGCCAATTCAGTGCTGTATCTTGCGATCTTGAATGCTTCGGATGATGATATCCGTCAGTTGAGACAACTTGGTTTGGAATTTAAACGGATCATGAATGAGGCGCCGGCGGATATTGAGAAGATGTATCAGGCGAGTAAGCGTTTTAATGAATATTTGAGTGAAATATCTCAGAATAGGATGTTATATCAGTTGGACAGCATTATCCGTAAGATTGCATCATTTACAAGGCACAAAGCGATAGAAGTGTCGGTTGAGAGAAATCAGCTGAATGCACTCCCGGATAATTATCTGAAAGAGGTAGACATATTGGAAGCGAGAGATAAAAGTGCAATTGCAGCCTTTATGGATGAAAGATTAAAATTATGGCAGGATTTGCTGTTGTGAGAAAGATTGGTAAAAATTTATCAAATACGTTAAAATATCAACAAAATGAGGTTGTGTTTTTTGTATAGTTTACACAAAAAACCAACCTCATTTTGTTGATATATGCCGATTGAAATAGAACGTACAATGTAGTACATTAAACATACAATGATGGAACGATTTTAAGGAGGCAATAAGAATGGAAGCAAAAGAATATGTATTGGATCTGATTCAAAAAGGAAGAGCAGCACAGCAGGAATTTGAGCAGTTCTCACAGGAAGATGTAGATAAAGCTGTACGCGCGATCGGAAAAATTATCTATGACAATGGCGAAATGTTGGCAAAGATGGCTGTAGAAGAGACACGTATGGGAGTCTATGAGGATAAGATTAAAAAGAACAAAGGAAAATCAAAGGCTGTATGGAACAAATTAAAAGGTGTTAAGAGCCGTGGAATTATTGAATACGTGGAAGAGGAAGGCATTGTAAAAGTTGCAAAGCCAATTGGTGTTATTGGAGCTGTTTCTCCGACAACGAACCCTACCATGACTCCAATGCAGAATGCCATGATCGCATTGAAGGGGGGTAATGCAATCATCGTCGGACCACATCCACGTGCAAAGAAAACAGGGGTTGAAACTGTAAATCTTATGAGAGAGGCATTAAAGTCTGTAGGAGCTCCTGAGGATCTGATCCAGATTATCCCAGAACCAACCGTAGAACTGTCTGGCTTGTTGATGTCCGAGTGTGACGCTTGTATTTCTACAGGAGGTCCAGGAATGGTAAAGGCTGCGTATAAGAGTGGAAAACCGGCATTTGGTGTAGGAGCTGGAAATGTACAGACGCTGGTAGATACAGATGCGGATATTGCAGCAGTCGCAAAGAAAGTTGCCACAAGCCGTACTTATGATAATGGTGTTCTTTGTACTTGCGAACAGTGTGTACATATCCCGGCATCCAAACATGATGAGATGGTAGAAGAACTGGTAAAACAGGGTGCTTATTATATCAACAAACCAGAAGATGTTGAGACACTTCGAAAAGGTCTGTTCCCGAATGGTGTAATCAACAAAGACGCAGTAGGTGCTTCTGCAACATTTATCGCTGAGCTGGTAGGCCTGGAAGTTCCGGCGGATACAAGATTTTTACTGGTAGAGATTGAAAAATCTGGAGCAGAAGAGTGCCTTGCAAAAGAAAAACTGTGTCCGGTTCTGGCAATCAACAGCTATGATACCTGGGAAGAAGCAGTAGATAAGGCTGTCACAAACCTGAAAAATGAAGGAGCAGGCCACAGTGCCGTTGTTCATTCTAATACAAAAGAACATGTCGAGTATGCAGCAGAATTACTTCCGGTATCCCGTATTGGTGTAAACATGATCGGTTCTTCCGGACTTGGCGGTGGATTTGACAATGGTCTGAATCCAACAGCAACACTTGGATGCGGAACCTGGGGCAATAACTCCCTCAGCGAGAACTTATGGTGGAATCATCTTGTAAATATTGCAAGAATCGCATATGTATTGCCAGATAAGCCGATCCCGACAGATGAAGAGATCTGGGCTGAGTAGATTGGAGACATGTTATGATTCGTAGTTTTAAAGAGTTAATTGAAAAAGTACAGAATGGGGAGCCACAGACTTTGTCTGTGGCTGTTGCCCAAGATGCAGATGTTCTGTTGTCTGTCTGGAATGCATACCAGAATCGGATCATTCAAGGGGCATACCTGGTAGGAAATGAAAAAGAAATAAGAGAAATCGCGAAAGAACAGGGAATTGACCTGTCTAAATTTGAAATTGTAAATGAAGAAGAAAAGCCGGAAGCATGTGCAACTGCAATTAAGCTGGTAAGAGAAGGAAAAGCATCCCTTCCGATGAAAGGATTCGTAGATACTTCGGTTGCATTAAAGGCTTTATTGAATAAAGAATACGGATTAAGAACCGGAAATCTGATCTGTCACGTAGGATTGATGGAAGTAGCAGGATTTGACCGTATGTTTTTGTTAAGTGATTCTGCTATGACGATCGCGCCTACATTGGAACAGAAGGTAGATCTGATCAAGGCATGTACACAGATTGCACATGCTATGGGAAATGATAATCCGAAAGTGGCAGTTCTCTGCGCGGTAGAGAAGGTCAACCCTAAGATGCCGGCAACTCTGGATGCAGCAGAACTTACCAGGATGAATGAAGAAGGAGAGATCACTGGATGCATGGTCAAAGGTCCTCTTGCCATGGATAACGCAGTATCTGTTGAAGCTGCGCGCCATAAGGGAATTGACCATCCGGTGGCTGGAAATGCGGATATTCTGATCACACCGGATATTGAGGCGGGAAATATTCTGAATAAATCTATGGAATATTTTGCAAAATGTGAAAAAGCCGGATGTATTATGGGTGCTGCAAAACCTATGGTTTTGACATCCAGAGCAAGTTCGGATACATCCAAGATGAATTCTATTGCACTTGCTGTACTTGCTGCGCAGGCAGTGGGAAAGAATTAAGGAGGGCATATGTATCGAATTATTGTATTAAATCCTGGATCAACTTCTACAAAAGTTGCATTGTATGAGGATGATCAGAAGGTTTTTTCGGAGACAATTGATCATCCAGCCAAAGATTTAGCGGTATTTCCGAATATTGTGGATCAACTTCCTTATCGCAAGGAGATCATCACAAAAACTTTGAAGGAAAAAGGTGTTGATCCGAGTACGGCAGACGCATTTTCTGCAATCTGTACAGGACTATTGCCGATGGCAGGCGGTGTGTTCGAAGTAAATGAGAAAATGTATGAGCACGGGCAGATTGGGCCAGGAAGTAAGCATCCGGGAAATCTAGGCCCCCTTCTTGCAAAAGACTTTGCGGAAGAGTTTGGTGGACGTGCATTTATCGTTGATGCGAGCAGTGTTGATGAATTTGAAGAAGAAGCGCGTATGACAGGTTTTGTAGAACTGTTCCGTACCAGTCGTGGACATCCGCTGAATCAGCGCGCAGCAGCCAGAAGATATGCGGTTGATTGTCAAAAAGCTTACGAAGAATTGAATCTCGTTGTAGCGCATCTTGGTGGAGGAATCTCTGTCAGTGCACATTGTCAAGGAAAGATGGTAGATACCGTTGACAGTACACGTGGAGAGGGACGTATGGCTCCGACCAGAAGTGGCACCGCTCCACTTGCAGATGTAATTGAACTCTGTTATTCTGGAAAATATACGAAAAAGGAAATGCTTACGAAGGTAATGAAGACCGGTGGCTGGACGGCACATCTTGGAACGTCTGATGCCCGTGAAGTAGAGCAGAGAATTGAAGATGGCGATAGATTTGCAGAATTGGTATACCGGACAACGGCTTATCAGATTGCAAAAGATATTGCAGCGATGGCATCCGTTATGAAAGGAAAGGTTGATGCTATTATTTTGACCGGCGGAGTTGCCTATTCAGAGATGATGGTAAATATGCTGAAAGAGCGAGTTGAGTTCATTGCACCGGTTAAGGTATATCCGGGAGAATTTGAGATGGATGCATTGGCTGCAGGCGCTCTTCGTGTACTCGAAGGCAGAGAAGAGCCGAAATCATATACCGGAGAACCTGTTTTTCCAGGGTTTGACGTTATATACAAGAACTAGATAAGAAACGAGGAGAAGGAACATTGGACATTGGAATATGGAATCTGTTAGGAATTATACTGATTATAGCCATTATCATTGGCGTAGGTATCTATTCAGGAAGAATGGTATCGGATGCCTCGGATTTTGATACTGGTGGAGGAAAGGCAGGACCATGGATCGTGTGTGGAGCCATTATGGGAAGTCTGGTCAGTGGTCAGGCGACCATCGGGACTGCACAACTGGCTTTTGAATATGGAATGTCAGCCTGGTGGTTCACTTTAGGATCTGGAATTGGCTGCCTGATTCTGGCAATCGGGTATGTGATTCCATTACGGCACAGCGGCAGTATTACGTTGCTGGAAGTTATCGGAAAAGAATATGGCGCGAAGGCTGAATATGCAGGATCTGTATTGTGTTCCATTGGTATTTTTATCAGCGTGATTGCACAGGTATTGTCTAGCTGTGCACTTTTGACGACCATTTTTCATATGGATTTCTTGCCGGCAGCTATGATATCTGTCGTAGTTATGATGATTTATGTGGTGTTCGGTGGTGCATGGGGCGCCGGAATGGGTGGAGTGGTAAAACTGATTCTGCTCTATGGCGCATCCATATTGGGATTAGGAATTGTTCTGACGAACAGTCACGGAATCAGTGCTTTGGTTGATCAATTACGTGCGACACTTGTGGGAACGGATGTAGGAGAATTGGCTGGGATTACAGCTTCTGAAGATATGTCAGCAAGATATTTCAGTCTGTTTTCCAGAGGATTTTTGAAAGATATGGGTTCCGGCCTGTCACTTTTATTGGGAGTACTGGCAACACAGACCTATGCCCAGGCAATCTGGTCCGCCAAAAGTGACAGTAAGGCAAGAAAAGGTGCCATGTTAAGTGCAGTACTTATTCCGCCGATTGGAATTGCATGTATATTTATTGGAATGTTTATGAGAAATCATTGCATGACGACGAATGAAATTGCAGCGCTTACAGAAGCGGGAAAGAGCATTCCGGAGGGAATGATTGAGATTGCAAGTTCTTCGCAGGTATTTCCGACGTTTGTTCTGCATTATATGCCAAAGTTTATCGGGGGAATAGTACTTGGTACACTGCTGGTTACTGTTATCGCCGGAGGTGCGGGTCTGTCCCTTGGTGTGGCAACGATCTTGGTGAATGATATTTTCTGTAAGATATCAAAGCAGCTGGCGGATGTAAAGAAGAAGTTATATACAACAAGAGTTACGATTGTGGTCATTCTCTGTTGTGCAGCGGCAATTGCTCTGGTTGTTCCAGGAGCAATTATCAATGATTTTGGATTCTTGTCTATGGGAATTCGGGGAACGGTCGTATTTATTCCGCTTACCTGTGCTTTATTTGCCAAAGGGAAGGTGGCATCCTGGGCAGTGCTTGTCTCTATGGCCGCAGGACCAATTGCAGTGCTGGGCGGTAATCTTTTGGGGCTGCCGTTTGATTCCCTGTTTCTTGGAATCTTCGTATGTCTTGTGATTATCGGAGCCGGAGTTCTGGCACCTTCTAAAAATGCATAGAATCATATAAAAAAATAATTGACATTGCTGAATGATTGGGATAAGATGGATTCACATTTATGATAAGAGAATCCTCTTATCCCGATTTTTTTCTAGATAAAAATCTTATCGGACTGTTTCGGTCCAAATCATCCAAAGTATAATTTGATAATTGCAAAGAGAAAGGAGTGCGTAAATGGCATTTAGTTCAGTATTATCCGCTGCAATTCACGGCCTTCATGTAGAGTTGATACACGTGGAAGCAGATGTAAGTAACGGACTGCCAGTATTTCACATGGTGGGATATCTGTCTTCAGAGGTGAAAGAAGCCTCGGAAAGGGTACGGACTGCAGTACGGAATTCAGAGATTCGTATTCCGGCGAAAAAGATGGTAATTAATCTGGCACCGGCCACAGTAAGAAAGCGGGGAGCTTCTTTTGATCTGCCGATCGCGCTGGCGTTATTGGCTGCATTGGGAATATTCCCGGAAGAGAAGCTTAAAGATGTTCTTGTGCTAGGAGAATTGGGGCTGGATGGAAGTGTACAGGCGGTGTCGGGAGTTCTTCCGATTGTGATGAAAGCACGGGAGGAAGGCTGTAAGGCCTGTATTCTTCCAAAGCAAAATATGTCGGAGGGAGCATTAGTAGAGAATATGCAGATTCTTGGAGTAGAACATCTGAAAGAAGCATGCGCTTATCTGAAGGGTGAGAAGGCATTGCAATATGTTAACTCTAAACATAAGCAAGGAATGGAGAATCCACTTGGAACAACGCTGGTAGATTACAGTGATATTCAAGGACAGCAGGCGGTCAAGCGGGCAGCAGAAGTGGCAGTGGCAGGAGGGCATAACCTGCTCCTTGTGGGACCGCCTGGAAGCGGAAAATCCATGATGGCCCAGAGAATCCCGACCATACTGCCACCTCCGACTCTGGAAGAAAGTATGGAGATTACGAAGATATATAGTGTCTTAGGAATGGTAGATAAAGAACATCCACTGATTACTGGGAGACCGTTTCGCAGCGTACATCATACAGTAACAAAGGCTGCACTAATAGGCGGAGGGCTGATCCCAGTGCCGGGAGAGATCAGCTTAGCGCATGGTGGTGTACTGTTCCTGGATGAATTGGCAGAATTTCAGAAGCCGGTACTGGAAGTGCTACGGCAACCGTTAGAAGAACATCAGATTCGGATTACCAGAAGTCATGGGAATTACGTGTTCCCGGCGAATTTTACATTGGCTGCAGCTATGAATCCATGTCCATGTGGAAATTATCCGAATCTTGAGAAATGCACATGTACGCCTTCACAGATTCAGCAATATCTTGGAAGAATTAGTCAGCCATTCTTGGATCGGATTGATATCTGTGTAGAAGCACCAAGAATTTCTTATGAAGAATTAAGCGCTGGAGAGAGACAAGAGAGTTCGGAATCTATACGCAGACGAGTCTGTCAGGCAAGAGAGATTCAGAACCTGCGTTATTTGGAAACGACAATCAGGACGAACTCCATGCTTAGTGCGAAGGATTTGCAGAGATATTGTGTCTTAGGAGCAAAAGAAGAACGTCTGATGAAGCAGGCATTTAACGTATTAGGACTTACAGCACGGACTTATCATAAGATATTACGTGTTGCACGGACGATTGCCGATATGGAGATGAGTGAGCAGATTCGGGAGCATCATCTGAAAGAGGCAATTGGATATCGAACAATGGAAAAGAAGTATTGGGGAAGGTGAATGAGTAAATGATGTATGAATATTGGCTGTCAGCAATTCGCCCGTTATCTGACAAGAAAAAAAGACTGTTGAGAGAAGAATATGGAGATGGAAAAACTATATATAATATAGAAGAAATACATCTGCGATTCCTGAACTTTTTGGAAAGTCGAGATGTGGATACTATTTTAAGATCAAAAAAAGAATGGGAGATAGAGAAGTGTTGGGAGAAACTGCAGGAACAAGGGATACGGATGATTCCGTATTTTTCAGAAGAATATCCCAAGAAGCTTACGAATATTTCGCAGCCACCTTACGCACTCTATGTAAAAGGTAGCCTTCCCAGGGAAAATCAGGTTTCAGTTGCAATTGTAGGTGCAAGAAGATGTACACACTATGGTGAACAGATTGCGTTAGAGTATGGTGAGGCTTTGGCTTCAGAAGGAATACAGATTATCAGCGGAATGGCGAGAGGAATTGACGGGGCGGGGCAAAGAGGAGCGCTGAATGCAGGAGGAGCAACCTATGGAGTGCTGGGATGTGGGGTAGATATCTGTTATCCCAGGGAGAATATTGGATTATATATGGATATTCAACAAAAGGGAGGAATCATATCTGAACAGATTCCCGGACAGCCCCCGTTGCCGGCTTATTTTCCTGAAAGGAACCGAATCATCAGTGGACTGGCGGATGTGGTTCTTGTAATAGAAGCAAAAGAAAAAAGTGGGTCGCTGATCACGGCTGATATGGCACTGGAGCAGGGAAAAGATGTGTATGCTTTGCCGGGACCTGTGACGAGTTCTATGAGTCAGGGATGCCATCGTTTGATTCGTCAGGGTGCAGGAATCCTGATATCCCCGGAAGATTTATTGATTGAGTTAGGTATAAATATTGTGAATCAAGGGCAAATAATTGACAAAAATGAAAAAGTGCTTGAAAGTACAGAAAATATGGTGTATAGTTGTCTCGGTTTATTTCCAAAGGGAATGAGTCAGCTATTAGAGGAGACTGGACTGAATGTACAGGAACTCCTGGAACAGCTGATTACTCTGGAAATGAAAGGATATGTGAAAGAAATATCTAAAAATTATTATGTAAAGCTCCGGTAGATGATACCGGTGGATATATTTTCATGGAGGAAATTATTTTATGGCACGTTATCTTGTAATTGTGGAGTCACCAGCAAAAGTGAAGACCATCAAGAAATTTTTAGGAAGTAATTATGTGGTGACCGCATCAAATGGACATGTAAGAGATCTGCCCAAGAGTCAGCTTGGAGTTGATGTTGAGCATGATTACGAGCCGAAGTATATTACAATCCGGGGAAAAGGAGAGATTCTTGCCAACCTTCGCAAGGAAGTGAAGAAGGCCGATAAAGTGTATCTCGCAACTGACCCGGACCGTGAAGGAGAAGCAATTTCATGGCATCTGAGTCAGGCTTTGAAATTGGAAAATAAAAAGACGTACAGAATCAGTTTTAATGAGATTACTAAAAATGCCGTAAAAGCATCTCTGAAAAATGCGCGAGAAATCGATATGGATCTTGTTGATGCACAACAGGCACGAAGAATTCTTGATCGAATTGTTGGATATAAGATTAGTCCGCTTTTATGGGCAAAGGTAAAGAGAGGATTAAGTGCCGGACGTGTACAGTCGGTAGCACTTCGAATCATTGCAGACAGAGAAGATGAGATCAATGCTTTTATTCCGGAAGAATACTGGACATTGGATGCGAACCTGAAGGTAGAGGGCGAGAGAAAACTTCTGACAGCTAAGTTCTATGGAACAGATAAGAAGATGACGATTCATTCTCAGAAAGAGCTGGATGCAATCATCAAGGATCTGGAATATGCAGACTATTCAGTGGCAGATGTAAAAAAAGGTGAGAGAACGAAGAAGTCACCAGTACCTTTTACGACGAGTACTTTACAACAGGAGGCATCTAAAGCACTGAATTTTGCAACAGCTAAGACAATGAGGATTGCCCAGCAGTTATACGAAGGAATTGATATTAAAGGAAATGGAACGGTAGGTCTGATCACTTATCTTCGTACCGATTCCACCCGTGTCTCTGAAGAGGCAGATGCCAACGTGCGTGAATATATTGCTTCAAGTTATGGACAGGATTATGTGGCTGTAAATGAGGCAAAGTCTGGAGATGGGCATAAGATTATTCAAGATGCTCACGAAGCAATTCGTCCGACGGATGTGACACGCACTCCGGCAGCAATGAAGGATTCCTTAACCAGAGACCAGTTCCGTTTGTATCAGTTGATCTGGAAGCGTTTTGTTGCCAGCAGAATGCAGCCCGCAAGATATGAGACCACATCTGTGAAGATTGCAGCTGGAAAGTATTATTTTACAGTGGCGGCTTCCAAGATTGCATTTGAAGGATTCCGAACGGTATACACAGAAGCAGGAGAAGAAAAAGAAGAAAATAATGTATTGCTGAAAGGATTGGATAAGGATTCCGTTCTTTCTAAGGAAAGTTTTGAGACAAAACAGCATTTTACACAGCCACCGGCACATTATACAGAAGCAACCTTGGTAAAGACATTGGAAGAGTTAGGAATTGGACGTCCGAGTACTTATGCACCGACGATTTCTACCATTATTGCAAGACGTTATGTGGCAAAAGAGAATAAGAATCTGTATCTGACGGAACTTGGAGAGGTTGTGAATAATATCATGAAGCAATCCTTCCCAAGTATTGTGGATGTGAATTTTACAGCCAATATGGAAAGCCTTTTGGACGGTGTGGCAGAAGGTAAAGTGAATTGGAAGACAATTATTGAGAATTTCTATCCTGATCTGGAGGCAGCAGTAGAGATTGCGGAGAAAGAACAGGAACAAGTGAAAATCGAAGATGAAGTGACGGATGTCATCTGTGATCAGTGTGGACGAAATATGGTCATTAAATATGGACCACATGGACGTTTTCTGGCATGCCCGGGATTTCCAGAATGTCGTAACACAAAGCCTTACCTAGAGAAAATAGGTGTTCCTTGTCCGTTGTGTGGTAAAGATGTGGTAATTCGAAAGACGAAAAAAGGAAGAAAATATTACGGATGTGAGAACAATCCAGAATGTGAATTTATGTCATGGCAGAAACCATCTACAAAGAAATGTCCAAGGTGTGGAAAATATATGGTAGAGAAAGGGAATAAGCTTCTCTGCGGTGATGAGCAGTGTGGATATGTAGAAAATAAAGAAAATAACAAAAATAATTAGGAAATTCAGGAAATTAATTGAAACTTCTAGAATTGTATGATAATATATCAATTAAAGGATGGTGGAATGTCAATGAGCGTACAATTGTTAGATAAAACCAGAAAAATCAACAAATTACTGCACAACAACAATTCGAGTAAAGTTGTATTTAATGACATTTGTGAAGTGCTTACGCAGATTTTAGATTCGAATGTATTAGTCGTAAGTAAAAAGGGAAAGGTACTTGGGGGAAGCAAATGTGACAATGTACCTTATATTAAAGAATTGATTGAGCAGGAAATCGGGAAACATATTGATGATATGCTAAATGAGCGACTTTTGAGTATCTTGTCAACCAAAGAGAATGTGAATCTGCAGACCTTAGGTTTTTCTGAAGATGCAGTGAAAAAATATCAGGCAATTATTACGCCGATTGATATCGCAGGAGAGCGCCTGGGTACTTTATTTATCTATAAAAAAGAACAGATGTATGAGATTGATGATATTATCTTGAGTGAGTATGGAGCAACAGTTGTAGGATTGGAGATGCTTCGTTCGGTGAATGAAGAAAGTGCCGAAGAGACCAGAAAAGAACATATTGTACAGTCGGCAATCAGTACATTATCTTATTCAGAGTTAGAAGCTATCATTCATATTTTTGATGAACTTGACGGAACCGAGGGAATTCTGGTTGCAAGCAAGATTGCGGATCGTGTTGGAATTACGAGATCTGTAATTGTAAATGCACTCCGTAAGTTCGAGAGTGCCGGCGTAATTGAATCACGTTCTTCCGGTATGAAAGGAACCTACATTAAAGTTGTTAATGATTATGTATTTACAGAATTGGAACATATCAAAGCAGAACGTATGAAATAGTCAGAGTAGAAAGGGTATCGGGCAACTGATACCCTTATTTGAGTTTAGCTGTAATATCTCGGCGGGGTATCAATAGGAAAGGAGAAATATATATGTACGAAAAGTGTCCGGCAGAGCTTCGAATGTCGAGAATGGTACTTAAAGACGGATATTTTGATGAAACTTCTCATCGCTGTAAAATCATTACGTATAATCCAGACGAAGAATGCATATATTTTCTATCAGAGGAGACAGAACTTCCGATATTTTCACTGGATGGAATCTATGAATGCCATATTGAGACGTCAAACGGAAATATTGGGTGCAATGGATTCATCAAAGAACGTTATTGGAATAAATCGGGGAAGATATTGAAGTTTCAGATTCGAAATGGATTTTATAAAAAACTTGTAAACTAAATAGAAAGTGTGTTGACAAAGTAGAAAGAGAGTGCTATTTTATATCTAGAGTCTTTTAGCACTCTCTTTTTGTGAGTGCTGACAAATCTTTGGATATAATTAAGGAGGAATAAATATGAAATTAGTACCATTAGGAGACAGAGTTGTATTAAAGCAGTTGGTTGCAGAAGAGACTACAAAGTCAGGAATAGTCATTCCTGGACAGTCAAAAGAAAAACCACAGCAGGCAGAAGTAATTGCTGTTGGACCAGGTGGAACAGTTGATGGAAAAGAAGTGACAATGAATGTTGCAGTTGGACAGAAGGTTATTTATTCTAAATATTCAGGAACAACTGTAGAGATTGAAGACGAAGAATATATTATTGTAAAACAGGATGACATTCTTGCCATCTGTGAATAAAGAACAGTCAATAATAATGAATATAGAAAAGATTTTTAATAGAGTATAGGAGGCAGATTTATCATGGCAAAAGAAATTAAATATGGCGCAGAAGCAAGAAGCGCATTGGAAGCAGGAGTTAACCAGTTGGCAGACACAGTGAGAGTAACACTTGGACCAAAAGGACGTAATGTTGTTCTTGACAAATCATTCGGTGCACCACTGATTACAAATGATGGTGTTACAATTGCAAAAGAGATCGAATTGGAAGATGCTTTTGAGAATATGGGAGCACAGTTAATCAAGGAAGTTGCATCTAAGACAAATGATGTTGCCGGAGATGGTACTACAACAGCAACTGTATTAGCACAGTCTATGGTACATGAAGGAATGAAGAACCTGGCAGCAGGTGCTAATCCGATTATTCTCCGTAAAGGTATGAAGAAAGCAACAGATGCAGCGGTTGAAGCAATTGCTAAGATGTCCAGTAAAGTAAGAGATAAAGATCAGATCGCAAAAGTTGCAGCAATCTCAGCAGGCGATGTAGAAGTTGGAGAGATGGTTGCAGATGCAATGGAAAAGGTATCTAACGATGGAGTTATCACAATCGAAGAGTCCAAGACAATGAAGACAGAACTTGATCTGGTAGAAGGTATGCAGTTTGATCGTGGATATGTATCTGCATATATGGCAACGGATATGGATAAGATGGAAGCTGTTCTGGATGATCCATATATCTTGATCACAGATAAGAAGATTTCTAATATTCAGGAGATTCTTCCATTGTTAGAGCAGATTGTACAGTCTGGTGCAAGATTATTGATCATTGCAGAGGACGTAGAAGGAGAGGCACTTACTACGTTAATTGTGAACAAACTGCGTGGAACATTCAATGTAGCTGCTGTAAAAGCTCCTGGCTATGGTGACAGAAGAAAAGAAATGCTCAAAGATATCGCTATTCTGACAGGCGGACAGGTCATCTCTGATGAACTGGGAATGGATCTGAAAGAGACTACTCTGGATCAACTTGGACGTGCAAAATCTGTAAAAGTACAGAAAGAGAACACAGTTATCGTTGATGGTATGGGCGATAAGAAAGCAATCGCTGACCGTGTAGCTCAGATTAAGATGCAGATTGAAGAGACAACATCTGATTTCGACAGAGAGAAACTTCAGGAAAGACTTGCAAAACTTGCAGGTGGTGTAGCTGTAATCCGTGTTGGTGCAGCAACAGAGACAGAGATGAAAGAAGCAAAACTTCGTATGGAAGATGCACTTGCAGCAACAAGAGCAGCTGTTGAAGAAGGTATTATTGCAGGAGGCGGTTCTGCATATATCCACGCTACAAAAGAGGTTGCAGCTCTTGCAGATACTCTGGAAGGTGATGAGAAGACAGGTGCGAATGTAATCCTGAAAGCTCTGGAAGCTCCATTGTACCACATTGCAGCAAACGCCGGATTGGAAGGTTCTGTGATCATCAATAAAGTAAAAGAATCAGAGCCAGGTATTGGTTTCGATGCATTGACAGAGAACTATGTAGATATGGTAGAGAGTGGTATTCTTGATCCGGCTAAGGTAACAAGAAGTGCGCTTCAGAATGCAACAAGTGTTGCATCTACACTTCTGACAACGGAGTCTGTTGTTGCCAATATCAAAGAAGAGACCCCGGCAATGCCAGCTGGTGCAGGCGGCGGAATGGGCATGATGTAAACAGATACACATAAAGTGTGAAAATTTTGAAAACTCCTCTTGTGAGGAGTTTTCTTTTTGTCCTAAAATGTGCTACAATATCTTTAATTAAAATTTTGGAGGAAGAAAAAATGAGCGACTATTATACTGAACAATTGGTGAAGAAAAAACCAGATATGAAAGATATGATGACGAAAGCGATACTGATTGCGGTGACAATTGTATCTATTCTGGCAGTGCTTTATTATCCGATTATTATTCTGGTACCAGTTCTGTTAATCGGGCTTGATATATTCATGTTCCATCGGCTGAAAGTTGAGTATGAATACTTATATGTGAATGGCGATCTGGATATTGACAAGATTATGAATAAGTCAAAAAGAAAAAGAGTATTTTCGATGAATGTATCTGATCTGGAGATGCTGGCGCCGGCAGATGCAGTGGAGTTGCGTCAGTATCAGAATGCAAAGGTCTATGATTATAGTTCGGGAACTGGACAGGCAAGAGTGTATGCTCTGATAACAGCGAATCAGGGTGAGGTAAAGAAGATTCTGTTTGAGCCAAATGAGACGATTGTGGAAGGATTCTTCCTGATGGCGCCACGTAAAGTTATTCGCAAATAAATTGTCTGAAAAGAAAAAAGCGGACGAAATATGTTGACAAGTGATATACAAATTAGTTATTATAGCAGATAATCATAAAATTGAAGAGAGAGAAAGAGAGGATGACAATCATGGGAAAGATAATCGGAGAAGGCATTACGTTTGATGATGTACTTTTAGTTCCGTCTTATTCAGAAGTAATTCCAAATCAGGTGGATTTATCAACTTATTTAACAAAAAAAATCAAGTTAAATATACCAATGATGAGTGCAGGTATGGATACGGTAACAGAACATCGTATGGCCATTGCAATGGCTCGTCAGGGAGGAATTGGTATTATTCATAAAAACATGTCAATCGAACAGCAGGCAGAAGAGGTTGATAAGGTAAAGCGTTCCGAAAATGGGGTTATCACAGATCCATTTTATCTGTCACCGGAGAATACTCTGGAAGATGCCAACAATCTGATGGCTAAGTTCAGAATTTCAGGTGTGCCAATTACTGAAAATGGAAAACTGGTAGGTATTATTACAAACCGTGATTTAAAATTCGAAGAAGATTTCTCTAAAAAGATTAAAGAATCTATGACTTCCGAGGGATTGATTACAGCACCGGAAGGAATCACTCTGGAAGAGGCAAAGAAGATTCTTGCAAAAGCAAGAAAAGAAAAACTTCCGATTGTAGATGAGGATTTCAATTTGAAAGGTCTTATCACAATTAAAGATATTGAAAAACAGATCAAATATCCATTATCCGCAAAGGATTCCCAGGGACGTCTGCTCTGTGGTGCAGCGATCGGAATTACAGCAAACTGTCTGGAGAGAGCACAGGAACTTGTGAACGCAAAGGTTGATGTTGTTGTTATGGATTCTGCTCATGGGCATTCTGCCAATGTCATCCGAACTGTAGATATGGTAAAATCAAAATTCCCAGATCTTCAGGTGATTGCGGGTAATGTAGCGACAGGTGAGGCAACAGAGGCTTTGATCAAAGCTGGTGTAGATGCTGTGAAAGTTGGTATTGGTCCAGGATCCATCTGTACGACACGTATTGTGGCAGGTATTGGTGTTCCGCAGATTTCTGCAGTTATGGATTGCTATGAGGCAGCAGACAAGTATGGAATTCCGATTATTGCCGATGGTGGTATTAAGTATTCCGGCGATATGACAAAGGCTATCGCAGCCGGAGCCAATGTCTGCATGATGGGAAGCATTTTTGCCGGATGTGACGAGAGCCCGGGAACATTTGAACTGTATCAGGGAAGAAAGTATAAAGTATATCGTGGAATGGGATCTATCGCAGCGATGGAGAACGGAAGCAAAGACCGTTACTTCCAGTCCGATGCGAAGAAACTGGTACCGGAAGGTGTAGAAGGACGTGTCGCATATAAGGGCTCTGTAGAAGATACGGTATTCCAGTTAATGGGTGGACTTCGTTCCGGTATGGGCTATTGTGGAACTCCGACAATCGAAGATTTGAAGAGAAATGGCAAGTTTGTTAAGATTTCTGCTGCTTCTCTGAAAGAGAGTCATCCGCATGATATTCATATTACAAAAGAGGCACCAAACTATAGCACAGATGAATAAAATATAATAATTTTTATAAAAGGCTATCCGCTTTACAGATATTGTAGAAGTGGATGGCTTTTTTAGTAGAATCGGTATAAATAATGTTGACGATAGAATCAAAATGATATATGGTTTAGATTATGGAATAAATATTTCAGTAAGGAAGAGAAAGGTACAACGGTTGTGGTCCGCCTGTCTCTTCACGATTAAGAAAAAGAGGGTATGAGAATGAAAAGTGATTTTGGGACAACAGCAAAAGGAGAGAATGTGGTAAAATATTCTTTGAAAAATCAGAATGGAATGGAAGTTGTTGTGTCTGATTATGGTGCAACTTTGGTACAAGTTTTAGTTCCGGACAAGAATGGTTGTCTTCTGGATGTAGTGTTGGGATATGATACGGTAGAAGGCTATGAAAATGGTACGGTCCATCTGGGAGCAACGGTCGGCAGAGTTGCGAATCGGATTGGAAAGGCAGAGTTTAAGTTGAATGGAACGACTTATCATCTGACGCAGAATGATAATCAGAATTCTCTTCATGGCGGAAGGGATTACTATAATAAGAGAATGTGGCAAGTGGAAGAAGCAGATGACAGTCATGTAAGATTCTATCTTTACAGTCCGGATGGTGATCAGGGATATCCAGGAAATGCCAGGATTTATGTGACCTATACTTTGACAGAAGAAAATGAAGTAAAGATTCATTATCAGGCAGTTTCGGATGCAGATACATTAATGAATCTTACGAATCACAGCTATTTTAATCTGGCAGGACATGCGTCCGGAACGATACTTGATCAGGAAGTTATGATCTGTGCAGATGCGTTTACCAGAGCGGATGCAGAGTCTATTCCCACGGGAGAGATCGTTCCGGTAGAGGGAACACCTATGGATTTCCGACAGATGAAGGCAATCGGCAAGGAGATCGATATGGATTATGAAGCTCTGAAATTCGGCCTGGGATATGATCACAACTGGGTATTGAATGGTACGGGCGAGCGTAAGATCGCACAGATGTATTGTGAACAGACTGGAATTACCATGGAAGTATCTACAGATCTTCCGGGAGTGCAGTTTTATACAGGCAATTTCCTTGAGCATGAACAAGGTAAGGAAGGTACAGTATATGAGAAGCGTCAGGCCGCTTGTCTGGAGACCCAGTATTTCCCGGATGCTATCCATAAAGAGCATTTTGAAGGACCGGTTTTGAAAGCAGGAGAGAAATACGATACAACAACGACTTACAAATTCATAGTTTAAGAGGATTTTATCGGTTTTTAAGAAAGTCTTCATGAATACATAAAAAAGTTATGGTATACTCAGATGCAAGAACGTTAAACGGAGAAGACTCATGAAGAAGCGAAAAAGAAGATACCATAGAAAACTGACTGAAGCACAGCAAAAAAGAAGGGTCCAGCGTAATATACGTCTGGGCCTGCTCTTATTAGTCGTGCTATTCGTTCTTTTCATTATATTAAGAATTGCAAAGCCTTCCTGGTTTACAGACCAGTATATGGAATTGGATAATGACAGAATAGAGGCTCTGAAGCCGGATATTGATGTGGCACTGCTGACGGTGAATCCTTATTCCAGACCGGGAATAGAGACGAATAAAATTACAGGAATCGTTGTTCATTATACGGCCAATCCAGGGGCAACTGCCATGGAAAACCGAGATTATTTTGAGAGCCTGAAGGACGGACATGATACCAAAGTCAGCAGTAATTTTGTGATAGGTCTGGAAGGTGAGATTGTACAATGTGTGCCGACCTGGGAAGTAGCTTATGCCTCCAATGACCGGAATATTGATACTGTTTCCATCGAATGCTGTCACCCGGATGATACGGGAGAGTTCAACGATGCTACTTATCAGTCTATGGTACAGCTTTGTGCCTGGTTATGTCTAAAATTTGATCTGAACGAGGAGGATGTTATTCGGCATTATGATGTGACCGGGAAGAACTGTCCTAAATATTTTGTAGAAAATGAGGCAGCCTGGCAGGCATTCAGACAGGATGTTAAGAAAACATTGGAAAGTTATTAATGGAGTTGTCAAAGGAAAATCTTGCGCAACCTGTGGATTGTTGCTATAATACACACGTGCGTATGGTTAGTTAGAAAGTAGGAGAAGAGAAGGATGAACGACTTAGAGATGTACAGAGAACAACTCGGGCTGTGCGATGACAAGATTATTGATGCCTTAGTTGAGAGAAACTCCATTGTAGAAAAGATTATGGCGTATAAAGAAGAATATGGAATGCCAATTCTTCAGCCACAGCAGGAAGAGAAGCAAAAGAGACGGTTGGAAGCAAAGCTTGTTGATAACAAATACAGGGATGAGATATTTGATGTATTCCACTGTATTTTAAGAAATAGTAAGAGAATCCAGGCAAGAAAACTATTTGATTATAATATTGTGTTGATTGGGTTCATGGGTGCAGGAAAGTCTACGATTTCAGATTATCTGAGTATCATGTTTGATATGGATATCGTAGAGATGGACAGGGTGATTGCAGAACGTGAAGAAATGAGTATCCCGGATATTTTCTCTACCTATGGAGAAGAATATTTCCGAGATCTGGAGACGAATCTTCTGATCGAGATGCAGGCTCATAAAAATACAGTTATCTCCTGTGGAGGAGGAGCGGCACTTCGGGAACGTAATGTGGAAGAGATGAAGAAAAATGGAAGAGTGGTGCTCTTAACGGCAAGTCCTGAAATTATCTATGAGCGTGTCAAGGACAGTGATGATCGTCCGGTATTGCGCGGAAGAAAGAATGTAGAAGGTATCTCAGAGTTGATGGAGCAGCGCCGAGGAAAATATGAAGCAGCAGCAGATATTGTGATTAATACTGATAATAAGACGGTTCTTCAGATCTGTGAAGAACTGGTTCAGCGTCTGACAGAAATGGATGAAAAATAATGTTTGATATGTTTTTTCCAGATGCTTATGTAGCGTCTACGTATGTGATTGATTTTGAAAAATTATATGAGGAAGGTTACCGGGGCCTGATTTTTGATATTGATAATACATTGGTTCCTCACGGGGCGCCGGCTGACCACAGGGCAGTGGCACTGTTTGAGCGGCTGAAGAAGATAGGATTTTGCTGTTGTCTGATCTCTAATAATCAGGAACCGAGAGTCCAGATGTTTAATAAAGATATTCAGGTAGATTATGTCTATGACGCCCATAAGCCATCTACAAAAAATTACAAAAAGGCGATGGAGATCATGGGCACAGATCAAAGTAATTCATTGTTCATCGGAGATCAGCTTTTTACCGATGTGTGGGGAGCGAAACGTGCTGGAATCCGTAATATTCTGGTTAAACCGATTCATCCGAAAGAAGAGATTCAGATTGTATTAAAGAGATATTTGGAGAAGATTGTGCTGTATTTCTACAAAAAGAGCCTGAAACAGCGGTAGAATCCACTTTTAGCGGGTAAAAAAAGGTTGAAAAAAGGCATAATCTATTATAGAATGAATAGAGTGAAAAGAACGTAAAGTGCCATATGGGGCACAATTTAAGGAGGATTATATAATGGCTAAAAAAAGCGCAGGCGAATTTAGAAATGGTATGACATTAGAGATTGAGGGAAATGTATATCAGGTATTAGAGTTCCTTCATGTAAAACCAGGAAAGGGTGCAGCATTCGTTCGTACCAAGCTGAAAAATGTCATTGATGGAGGTGTTGTAGAAAGAACATTCCGTCCTACAGAGACATATGACGAGGCCTATATCGAGAGAAAGAAAATGCAGTATCTGTATAATGATGGAGATCTGTATTATTTCATGGATCAGGAAACTTATGATCAGATTCCGGTCAGCAAAGATACTGTTGGTGATTCTCTGAAGTTTGTCAAAGAGAATGAAGAAGTAACGATCGTTTCTTATCAGGGTAATCCATTTTCAATTGAGCCACCTCTTACTGTAGAGCTTCTGATCACAGAATCAGAGCCAGGTGTAAAAGGTAATACAGCAACAGGTGCTACAAAACCAGCTATCGTTGAGACCGGCGCTCAGGTAATGGTACCATTGTTCGTAGATCAGGGAGAGACGATTAAGATTGATACACGTACTGGAGAATATCTGTCCAGAGCATAATGATGAGATTTGTCGAACGAAAAGCCTTGCAATTGATGCAAGGCTTTTTTATAATTGTATTACCATAATATTTTATCTTTTTTCAGAGGCAGATTTCCTGCCATTTTCCATACTTAATTTATTGCTGCATAAGGAAAGGAGAAGAATGACATATTATCAATTTATCCGTGCAGTAGAAGGAAAAGTAAAGGAGGGAGTAAAGGACAACGTATCTGTATATATTCACACAACAGTAAAAAATAATGGTACGAAGAGAGAAGGACTGACGATTGCAGAAAGAGGAATCAATATTTCTCCGACTATCTATTTGGAAGAATATTACCAGCAATTTCAGCAAGGGGATTCGGTAGATGCGATTGCAGGTGATATATTAAAACTATATAGTGAGGTTAGGTTTCAGCGTTCCTGGGAAGGTGAATTTATTAAGGATTATAATAAAGTAAAGGGAAAGATTATCTATCACTTGATTAACCGGGAAGCAAATGAAGAATTATTAGAAAATGTACCTTATGAAGATTATCTGGATCTTGCGATTGTATTCTATGTGTTGCTGGAAATAAATACCTATGGCATGGCATCTATGATGATTCGCAATGAACATCTTGAAATGTGGGATGTTACGTCGTCTGAGATTTATCACCGCGCCTGTCAGAATACCTGGAGACTTCTTCCGAGTGAATTACAGACAATGCAATCGGTTATTGAACATCTTACTGGGAATCTAGATGAAGAAGTAAAGGATTTTATGTTTGTTTTGAGTAACCAGGCCCATAATTATGGTGCAACGGTAATTCTGTATGATAATTGTCTTCAGATGATAGGTAACTATCTGAAGGAGAACTACTATGTGCTTCCAAGCAGTGTTCATGAGGTCATAATTATCCCGGAAAGCGAATCAATCTCACAGGGGGAATTAAGCCGCCTTGTGAAGGAGATAAATGAGACACAGGTGGCGGAAGATGAGATTCTCTCTAATCAGGCATATTATTTCGATCGGAAAAAGAAAAAACTAATATTGTAACAAGAAAAGTAAAGGAAATGTGAGATTTGTCGAGATCATTTCCTTTACTTTATGGAATAAATATGTTAATATAACAGTTGCAATTTCATATAAGTTGTCTTATGGACTATATTGATTCCATAAGTAGAGTTTATGCACCCGTAGCTCAGGGGATAGAGCACCGCCCTCCGGAGGCGGGAGCGGCGGTTCGAATCCGCCCGGGTGTGTATTTTTTAAGTGCATATGGAGGTAGTCTTTATGGAGGGAAAGAAAAAAGGCTATTCTGCAAGGTACAAGAGGCATGTGCGGGGAACGATTTTGTTTGTCCTCTTATTGTTGGTACTCATTAGCGGACTGGTCAAAGCAAACCTCACAGAAGCAAAAGTCCAAAAAGCACAGAAGATAAATTCCAGAGATGTGAAAGTGGAGAATGCGGGATGCGAAAGCATGGAATTGAATCCACTTCAACAGGAGAAATATCCGGAAGTGACCGAAGTGGTACAGAGGTATTACCGGTCGTTGGGTGAAAAATCTAGCTTTGCCGATTCTTATGATGATATTATCGTATATACAAAGCTGGGGGAATACAAAGATACCTATGTGGCATTTGTCAGGTATGATATGAAAATAAAGGATATATATACGAAAGTTCCGGGGCTTGGTACCGTATATGTTGCGAAGGATGCGGAAGGTGAGTATCAGGTCAGTGCATCGCCAGAGGATGAAGAAATCAATGCATTTATTCAGGAGATTGCACAGCATGAAGATGTACAGGCACTTTTAGAGGAGACACAGACTGCGTATCATGAGGCAGTTCAGTCAGATGCTTTATTACAGGAAGCGCTGACAGATTTGAAAAATGCTTATGAAGACTCTACTGGAAGCTGAGAGAAGTTTGAATGAGGGTCAGATCCCTGTGATTGTGCAGTGGTCTGGCTCTTTTTTTGTTATTTCGTCTCTGATGCGATGCATCCGGGATAGATACGGTGACGGGCGTGGGAACGAAAGAAAGGAAAAGATATGTCTGGCTATAAAGAGGCGTTTAAAAAAGCATTTCCATATACGATTCCAGTATTGACTGGTTATCTGTTTATCGGAATTGCATTTGGGGTAATGTATGCTGAGAAAGGATATTCTTTCTTATGGGCAGTATTAATGAGTTTGTTGGTATATGCGGGGTCGGGGCAGTATCTTGCGGTTAATTTTTTTGTGCCGGGAGTATCGTTTTTGCAAGTGATATTTATGACGCTGATGGTGAACATACGGCACATTTTTTATGGAATATCATTGTTGGAAAAGTTTAATAAAATGGGAAAAAAGCGATGGTATATGATATTCGGACTGACGGATGAGACTTATTCTCTGCTCTGTACCACAAGAATACCGGAAGGGGTAGAAGAAGATAAGTTTTTATTTGCTATTTCTATTATGGATCAGTCTTATTGGGTCATTGGTTCGGCAATCGGCGGACTTGCCGGAACTTTGATTCCATTTAATTCAGAAGGTATTGATTTTGCCATGACTGCTCTGTTTGTGGTGATTTTTGTGGAGCAATGGATGGACAAGAAGAACCGGATTCCAGAAGTGATTGGAATTGCAGCAGCAGTTATCTGTCTGCAGGTTTTTGGAGCAGACAGCTTTGTACTTCCGTCTATGATTTTGATTATTTTGGTTCTCTTTATGATAAAACCGCGTTTAGAAAGGAAGGAGGATGACATATGCCAATAAGTGCTGCAAAATCATTTCTTATTATATTAGTTGTGGCAGCGGCTACTTTTTCAACACGTCTTGTGCCATTCCTGCTCTTCCCAAAAGGAAAAGAAATACCGCCGGTTATTCAATATCTTGGAAGGGTATTGACACCGGCGGTGATAGGAATGCTAGTTGTATATTGTCTGAAAACGACTCCAGTACTAACAGCTCCGCATGGAGTCCCGGAAGCCATTGCAGTAGCAGTCACGGCCGGTCTCCATGTATGGAAGCGGAATAACTTGTTGAGTATTGGAGTTGGAACCATCTTATATATGGTTCTAATCCAGGTGGTTTTTGTCTGTTAGGCCAGATTGATCTTTCGTTTCATTAAAAAGTACGTTACGATATATAAGGCTACCGTAAGTATGAAAGACAGTACAGTTCCGAATGCCAGGCTGTGAGAAAGAAAGTCCAGAGGATTCGGAGACACATCGTTGATCAATGATGATGCAAAGGCATCATTAAAGATTCCAAAGATCAGCATAACGGCGAAAGCAAAGTGGTCAATACGAAGTACATTACTACAGCACCAAGAATTCTGTGCCCGGAAAAAAGCTGTCCAAGTGCGATGGAGGCATACAGCATCAGGATGTTCGATAAAACATCAATAATCAGGCTTAGTACAAAGAACAGGATCAGGATGGAAAAGCTGCCGGAATATTCGTTCAACCCCAATATGTCCAGAAATTCTGCCCGGTTTTCTTGATAAAAGTTTACGACAGCAGGAGTAGCTATGGTGATGTACATTGCAGCCATTACCAAGGCAGTGTCTATAAATCCCCAGACACTTCCAGTAATCGTCTTGGACAAAAGATGCTGTCTACAGGTAACAGGAAGGGTACGGGACAGATATCCCTCATTGGAGAATAGATTCTGATAAAAATGAATTCCGATGACGATATAAGTTCCAAAGGTCACGCCTATAATCAGAATGACATAGAGGATTATGGTTAACGCAAGCAAGATACCATTGGTCTTGCCTTCCAGATCAGTAATCCGTCCTGTAAGGAAGAAGCGGGTTAAAACTGCGAAGACCATTAAAAAGCAATGAATGATTATCAGAAAGCGGTTCAGGGCTTTCAGGTCGTATTTGATTAATTTCCTTAACATCTGAATACCTCCCGAAATAAAGCGTTTACGATCTGCCCTTTCTCTAAAGATAAATTTAGATTATTCAATGCATAAAAGTTCTTATATTGTTTTGAAAGTCCCTGACATTCTAAAATAGGATTCATATCATTATTCCCCCTTTGTATTAGATATTACTTCTTGGAGAAGCTGGAAAATCTCCGCCTCTGCAAAGCCTAATTGCTTCATTTTCTCCATAAATTCCTGAATATGCTGGAAAGCAAGGTCGTGTTTTAGCTGCTTCAGCATCTGTTCATCTCTGGTAATATAACGTCCGCTTGTTCTTTGAGAATGGACAAGGCCACTGCGTTCCAGCTCGGATAGGGCTTTCTGCATGGTGTTTGGATTCACTGAGGCTTCCAGGGCAAGTTCTCTGACTGAAGGAAGTTTATCTCCGGGGCCATAGACTCCAGATATAATATCTTGTTGGATACGCTCCATCAATTGAAGATAGATGGGACGGTTGTCATCCAAGTTCCAAGGCATTGTATTCACTCCTTTTCAATAAAAAAGTTCGCATTATTGTACTATTTATATAATACAATAATACGAACTGTTTAGAATGTCAAGATAAAAGACATTTTATTTTTTGGTAAACTTTTCTTTTCCCTGTTTGCAGATTGGACAAGTATAAGTATCTGGTAATTCTTCAAAAGGAATCTCGCCATCATATACATATCCACAAATACTGCATACCCATTGTGTGGCAGCCGCTTCTGGCTTGCTGTCTTCTTCCGGCAGATAGGTAGGTGCATTCTTTGGACTCTTACCTTTGACTACATTATGGTAATAAGCATAAGTCATGGCAGGAGAAGAACCAATGGTGTCACAGTCAATCACTTCACCAAGAAAAACGGTGTGGGTAGAAGTTTCCATTTTATCAATGACTTTACAGACGATATAGCCACAGGAATCATTGATAACAGGTAGTCCTTCCTTGATGGAAAAATCTATACCGTCAAATTTGTTGACATCTTTTCCGGATTGGAATCCAAATCGTCCGATTAAAGCGGCATCGGATTCTTCTGAGAGAATAGAGACTGCGAATTTTCCGGTCTTGGCAATACAAGAATTGGTATAGTTGTCATGATTCATGCTGACTGCAATGGTTGCAGGAGATGAAGTGATCTGCATGATACTATTAGCAATGCATCCAGTATTGCGTTCGCCATCCAGTGTGGAAACGGCATAAACGCCGTATGATAAATTGCGGAATACGCGTGTATTCATATAAAAATCCTCCTTTGAATAATAATAGTAATTGTTATTGTTATATTAACATATAATGGAATTTTTTGCAATAAGAGTTTGAATATTAGGTTGTTGCAAGGAAAGCCTTGTGTTAGAATAACTAAGTAAATGCATTAGTTATGTAATTTTAGAATGAGAATCAGATAGATAAGACTAGGAGGATATCATATGAAGAAAATGATGGATCTAATTGCCGAAGAGCTTGCCGAAGCATTTGAAAAAGCGGGGTATGACAAATCTTATGCCAAGGTTACGTTGTCAAATCGTCCGGATCTGTGTGAGTATCAGTGCAATGGTGCGATGGCAGGTGCGAAGACATATCGTAAGGCACCAATAATGATCGCTAATGATGTTGTGGACAATCTAAAAGAAAGCAAATATCTGGAAGAAGTAAATGCTGTGAATCCAGGATTTATTAATATGAAGCTGAATAAGAAATTTGTGGCGGATTATCTGAATCAGATGAAGAGCGAGGAATCTCTTGGATTGGAGAAGACAGAGAATCCGCGTATGATCGTGGTAGACTATGGTGGACCAAACGTTGCAAAACCTCTTCATGTTGGACATCTTCGTTCTGCAATTATTGGAGAAAGTGTGAAGCGTATTGCCAGAAAGATGGGACATAAGGTCCTGGGAGATATTCATCTGGGTGACTGGGGATATCAGATGGGGCTGATCATTACGGAATTAAAGAGGCGCCAGCCGGAGCTTCCTTATTTTGATGAAGATTTTGAGGGAAATTATCCGAAAGAAGCACCTTTTACTATTGGTGAGCTGGAAGAGATCTATCCAACTGCAAGTGCGAAAGCTAAAGAAGATGAGGCCTACCGGGAAGAGGCGTTGCACGCAACATATCTGTTGCAGAATGGGCATAAAGGATATACGGCAATCTGGAATCATATTATGCAGGTATCTGTATCAGATCTTAAGAAGAATTATGCGAATCTGAATGTGGAATTTGATCTGTGGAAAGGGGAATCTGATGCACAGGCATATATTCCGGATATGATAGAAAGACTGAAAGAAGAAGGATTTGCCCATGTGGATGAAGGTGCCCTCGTCATTGACGTGCAGGAAGAGACAGATACGAAGGAGATTCCTCCATGCATGATTCAGAAATCTGATGGAGCATCTCTTTATGGAACAACAGATCTGGCAACACTGGTGCAGCGTGTACAGGATTATCATCCGGATCAGGTGATTTATATTGCTGATAAGCGTCAGGAATTGCATTTCCTTCAGGTGTTCCGTGCGGCTAAAAAGACTGGAATTGTTCCAGAAAAGACAGATCTTCAGTTCCTGGGATTTGGTACTATGAATGGAAAAGACGGTAAGCCATTTAAAACCAGAGAAGGCGGTGTAATGCGTCTGGAGAATCTGATCGCCGAGATTACAGAAGAGATGTATAAGAAGATTACGGATAACCGTACGGTAGAAGAAGCAGAAGCGCAGGCAACGGCAAAGGTCGTAGGAATGTCTGCAATTAAGTATGGGGATCTGTCCAACCAGGCATCAAAGGATTATGTGTTTGATGTTGACCGCTTTACTTCCTTTGAGGGCAATACCGGACCGTATATCTTATATACGATCGTACGTATTAAATCAATCTTGAATAAATATCAGGCAGAAGGAAAGGCACTGGACGGTCTGCAGATAGAAGCAGCACATAATGACAGTGAGAAGGCACTGATGCTGGAGACATTAAAATATAATGAAGTGATAGAGAATGCTTTTGAAGAGATGGCTCCTCACAAGATTTGTGCATTTATTTATGACCTTGCCAATGCATTTAACCGTTTCTACCATGAGACAAAGATTCTTGCAGAAGAAAATGAATCGGTACAGAAGAGTTATGTTGCGTTGCTCGTACTTACGAAGCAGGTTCTGGAGTCTTGTATTGATGTGCTTGGATTTGAAGCACCGGAGAGGATGTAAGATATGACGGAGAAGTTATTCTACCAGGATAGTCACAGGAAAGAATTTCAGGCGAAAGTTCTTGCCTGTGAGAATAATGGGGAGCAATATCGTGTGGCGTTAGATCAGACTGCTTTTTTCCCCGAAGGTGGTGGCCAGTACGCGGATACGGGATATCTGGAAGATGTAGAAGTAACGGACGTTCATGAAAAAGAAGGGATTATTTTTCATACGGTAAAGGCTCCTTTGGAAGTGGGAAAGATGATAACCGGGAGATTGAACTGGGAAGAACGATTTGAAAAGATGCAGCAGCATACAGGAGAGCATATTGTGTCTGGCCTGGTTCATCAAAGATTTGGATATGAAAATGTGGGATTTCATCTGGGAAGTGATTATTGTACCATGGATTTTAATGGTCCGATTTCCAGAACAGAATTGAAAGAAATTGAACAGGAAGCAAACCGCGCAGTATTTCAAAATCTGGATATTCAGGTGACATATCCTTCCAAAGAGGAGTTAAAGAATCTGGAATACCGAAGCAAGATTGAGATTGAAGGTCAAGTCCGAATTGTAACAGTTCCAGGATATGATGTGTGTGCCTGCTGTGCACCCCATGTTGATAAAACTGGTGAGATCGGTATCATCAAGCTAGTTAATATGGCCAATTACAAAGGCGGAGAGCGTATTACGATGCTCTGTGGTTCCCGTGCTCTTAGGGATTATGAGATTAAGGACGAGAATACTAAGGCTATCTCTGCTTTGCTTTGCGCCAAAGAATACGAGGTGGCTGATGTAGTTTCGCATCTGAAAGAAGAACAGGCCAGCCTGAAAGGACGGGTGGCATCACTTCAGCAGAAATTGTTAACTTATCAGGCACAGAAGATTCCGGTTGATTCCGAACTTGTAATGGTGTTTGATTCCGAACTATCCGGCAATGCGCCAAGAGAATTGATGAATCTTCTTCTTGACCGGAGCGCAAAAATATGTGCTGTTTTTGCCGGGACGGATTCAGATGGATACCGCTATGTGATCGGCAGCCGGTCAGAAGATGTCCGCCCGATCAGCAAAAGACTGAATTGTGCGTTTGGCGGCAGAGGCGGCGGTAAGCCGGAGATGGTCCAAGGCTCTTTGATGGGAACAGAAGTACGGATCAGGGAAGAACTTTCCAGGATTTAATCATTTTGTCACGATTCCATCACAGTTTAAACACAATTTGGCGTTAGACTACTTACATAAAGAAAAAGGAAGATATGAAAGGAGTCTTATATATGGAAAACCAATATACTTATTATAAACCAGAGCAGGATCCGCAGAATCAGTCAAATATGGGTGGTGGAGATATGAGTCGACAAGGACAACATCATAAAAACGGAGCCTCAAAACTAATCAAAACAATCTGTCTGGGGTTGGTGTTTGGTTTGGTTGCAAGTGCGGCCTTTCAGACCAGCAATATAGTGGCCGGGAAGATTCTTGGAAAGACTAATAATACGAAGCAGACGGAGACTGTGAGCAACACGAAGCTTACAACATCAAGCAGCAGTACGGTGAATTCAGACATTGCAAATATTGCTAAGAATACGATGCCTTCGGTCGTATCAATTACGAATATGAGTGTTCAGGAGGTGCAGAGTTTCTTCGGAGGAACACAGGAGCGGCAAAGCGAGAGTGTAGGTTCCGGTATTATTATCGGGCAGAATGATTCTGAATTATTAATCGTAACGAATAATCATGTAGTAGAAGGCAACGATACACTGACCGTTTCATTTATTGATGAAGCAAGCGTAGAAGCGAATGTAAAAGGAACAGATCCTAATAAGGATCTGGCAGTTGTCGCCGTTGACCTGAGTAAAGTGGAAGAAAGTACGCTGGATCAGATTGCAGTAGCAACCATGGGAGATTCTTCACAGATTCAGGTCGGAGAGACTGCAATAGCAATTGGAAATGCACTGGGATATGGACAGTCTGTGACGACTGGAATTATATCTGCTACTGGTCGAGAGTTAGACGGTATTGATGTGAAACTGATCCAGACAGATGCGGCAATTAACCCAGGTAACAGCGGTGGCGCTCTGCTGAATTCCAAGGGTGAAGTGATAGGTATTAATACTGCGAAGGTAGCAACAGATTCTGTAGAAGGAATGGGATATGCAATCCCTATCTCTGAAGCACAAGAGACGATTGAAAATCTGATGAACCAGGAGACAAAGACGAAAGTTGACGAAAAAGACAGAGGCTATATAGGAATCCAGGGTGTTGATGTAACAGAAGATACTTCTAAGATGTATAATATGCCGACTGGTGTGTATGTTTCAGAAGTTAGTTCGGGCGGTGGTGCTGATAAAGCTGGTATTACAAAAGGATGTGTTATCACAGCGATTAATGGCACTTCAGTCAATGACATGGAAGCACTTCAGGAACAGCTGCAGTATTATGCGAAAGGTGAGACCGTGACATTGACTATCCAAGTCCCTGGCAATAACGGAGAGTATACTGAGAAGCAAGTAGAAGTTAAGCTTGGAAGTGCTGGAAAATAATGTTACAATAGAATCCTGGGGAAAATATGACACCTAGGAGGAAAAACATGTATTCATTTGACGAGATTAAAAATGTAGACAGTGAGGTTGCGGATGCAATCCAGGGCGAGATGAATAGACAGAATTCCCATATCGAACTGATTGCATCTGAAAACTGGGTAAGTAAAGCTGTTATGGCAGCTATGGGAAGCCCATTGACGAACAAATATGCAGAAGGATATCCGGGAAGACGATATTACGGTGGATGTCAGTGCATAGATATTGTGGAGAATCTGGCGAGAGACCGTGCAAAAGAGTTGTTTGGCTGTGAATACGCAAATGTGCAGCCGCATTCTGGTGCACAGGCGAATCTTGCAGTTTTCTTCGCAATGTTAGAACCGGGAGATAAAGTACTTGGTATGAATCTGGATCATGGCGGACATCTGACGCATGGTTCACCGGTAAATATTTCAGGAAAGTATTTTCAGATTGTATCTTATGGTGTAAATGACCAGGGTGTGATTGATTATGATGAAGTTAGAAAAATTGCATTGAGAGAAAGGCCAAGATTAATTATTGCCGGTGCAAGCGCTTATGCAAGAACCATAGATTTTAAGAAGTTCCGTGAGATTGCAGATGAAGCAGGTGCATATCTGATGGTGGATATGGCTCACATTGCCGGACTTGTGGCAGCAGGGCTACATCCGAGTCCGATACCGTATGCTGACGTGACAACAACGACAACGCATAAGACGCTTCGAGGCCCAAGGGGTGGAATGATTCTTTGTAATCAGGGGGCAGCAGATAAATTTAACTTTAATAAAGCACTTTTTCCTGGAATCCAGGGAGGACCGCTTGAACATGTAATTGCCGCAAAGGCAGTCTGTCTGAAGGAAGCGCTTCAGCCAGAGTTCAAGGAATATCAACGGCAGATCCTTAAAAATGCAAAGGCTTTGAGTGAGGGATTAATGAAGCGGGGCGTAAAGATTGTATCCGGAGGAACAGATAACCATTTGATGCTGGTTGATCTGAGCGGGCTGGATGTGACTGGAAAAGAACTGGAAAAACGGCTTGATGATGCACATATTACCTGTAATAAGAATACGATACCAAATGATCCAAGATCACCATTTGTCACCAGTGGAGTCAGATTGGGGACTCCGGCTGTCACTTCTCGTGGTATGAATGAGGAAGATATGGATTTGATTGCAGAAGGAATTGCACTGGTGATTCAGAGTGAAACGAATGTTGAAAAAGTTAGGGGTATGGTGGAAGAATTAACAAAGAAATATCCATTATGCCAGTAAGTGGAATTTTGTAGATTTTAGAACAATTTTTTTGAAATTTCTTATGAAATGTAGTATAATAATTACGTATGTGAAACGTATGCTGTCAGACAGCATGGGATAGCAAGAATATTTACATTATGAGGAGGGACTTTTCGATGAAATGTCCAATATGTGGTCAGGAATTAAAACCGGGAAAAAAAGATCCGAATTATCTGTTATGCTATAATTGTAAAAAGAAATTTAAAGTTCCACAGAAAAAAGTGAAGACGGTAGAGAAGGAACAGGAACCAGAGCAGGAAGATCAGAAGTATTCAAATATACCGCCAAAGCATGTTCGCCAAAAACGCGAAGAAGAGATGCGCAAAGCTTACGATGAATTATTGGCTGTAGGCGATGGAAAGAGCAAGAAGAAAAAGAAAAAGCAGCCAGAACCGAAGAAAGAAGAATACTTTGACGATGATTTTGATGACGATTTTGACGATGATGACGATGAGAAAATGTCAAAAGCTCCGATTATCATTCTCGCAATTGCTATTGTAGTAGTGGCTGCATTGATAGTTTTCATGCTGTTAAGATAATTCTATTTTGCTATTATTTAAGGGTTAAGATTAAATATGATAATTAAGAAAATGACGTGGCAATCTGCCACGTCATTTTCTCGATAGTGTTTATTTGTTATTTGAACACACATCAAATTCCGGGTTGATAGCATAGAAGTTTTTACTGTCAAGGTGATCCTGTACGATGCGGAGACTTTCACCAAAACGCTGGTAGTGTACAATCTCGCGTTCTCTTAAAAAACGGATTGGATCGCAGATTTCAGGATCTTTGACAAGGCGGAGAATGTTATCGTATGTGGTGCGGGCTTTTTGCTCGGCGGCCATATCTTCATGCAGATCTGTGATAGGATCGCCTTTGGATTGGAAGTAAGTAGCAGTCCAAGGGGTTCCGCCTGCTGATTGAGGCCATAACGCTAGTGTGTGATCCACATAATATTTGTCGAATCCTGTTTTTTCGATTTCTTCCGGCGTTAGATTTCGTGTCAGTTGATGGACGATAGCGCAGATTATCTCCATATGGGCGAGTTCCTCGGTCCCGATATCAGTCAGGATTCCGGTGACTTCACGATAAGGCATCGTGTATCGCTGGGATAGATAGCGCATAGAAGCGGCGAGTTCGCCATCCGGGCCACCGAATTGCGATATGATGACTTGAGCAATCTGCGGATTAGTCTGAGAGATTTTCACTGGATATTGTAAACGTTTTTCATAGTTCCACATAGACTAACAGCCTCCTTCCTGCCATGGCCATGGCTCATTGATCCAGCACCAGTGTTCGGACGAAGTACTGGCAGTATCCAGGGTCAGTGGACCATAGTATTTCGCATATTCTTTTAAAGCCTGCACTCGTTGTTTCTTGAATTCGTCGAAGAATTCCATGGCTTCTCTGTTGCAGGGATGTGTATCTAGAAATAATTTTGTGTCATCCACGGCGAAGCTCACTACATTGATCCATTCTAATAATTCTCTGCGGCTTGGTCTGTTTTCACTCATCTGCAACATCCTCCTTTCCCGTGAAATGGTTTATCCAGTTCTTCGAAAATGGTTCCCCGATGAAATCCTTTTTGTACCTCATATAATGCCCGCCATTCCTGCCAAGGCACATATGCCATTGCAAGAGGCATGCCATTCAGTTCATCATTTTCAGATTTGTCTTCGCAGCAACTGGAACCAGAATTGACAGAATATACAGAAGAGGGTGACATTGTCTGGCGGCCATAGGTATTCCGTCGCATATGATCCGAGGTGTTATAGCGATAATTTGGCATACGTCATACTCCTTTTTAGAAACATTTGCAATAACATAGTATGGAGAATTCGGAAGATTGGTGCAGAGTTTCGCTTTTTCTAGGTTGTTTTTACAGGAATATCTGAGTATAATAGATACGATTGGAGTGTAAATGTAATGACAAAAAGACAAGAGACCAAAAAGAAAAAAACGAATACCGTTCAGTTTTTTGATTATAGTATGCTTGCTGTATTGATTTGTCTGGTTTGTTTTGGACTGGTCATGCTGTACAGTACCAGTGCATATAGTGCTCTGGTGAATTATGGAGACAGTATGCATTATTTTAAACGTCAGCTTATTTTTTGCGTGGCAGGTCTGATCGGAATGTATATTATTGCAAAGATTGATTACCATATCTACATAAAATGGGCAAAGAAGATATATTTCTTTTCTATATTTATGATGGCACTTGTACAGACACCTCTTGGAAAAGAGGTTAACGGTGCCAGACGATGGATCAAGCTTCCGTTTGATCAACAGCTGCAGCCTGCTGAAATTGCGAAAATTGCGGTGATTTTGTTTATCCCTGTTCTGATCTGCAATATGGGCAGAGAGATTAAGACTTGGAGGGGGATTATGAAAGTGCTTCTGTGGGGCGGCTTTGCATCTGCCTGTGTCTTATTTCTCACTGATAATCTGAGTACCGCAATCATTGTTATGGGGATTACCTGTATCATGATATTTGTTGTGCATCCGAAGACGAAGCCATTTCTTGCAATTGTGGGAATTGTGATGACAGCGGTTCTTGCAGGAGTTTTGATTCTACAACAACTGATGAATTCGGAGCTCGGGAAAAAGTTGTCGGAGAATTTCCGCCTTCGTCGTATTCTTGTGTGGCTGGAACCGGAAGAATATGCTTCCAAAGGTGGATATCAGGTTATGCAGGGACTCTATGCAATAGGTTCTGGAGGCTTTTTTGGAAAAGGACTTGGGAATAGTGCACAGAAGATGATTATCCCGGAAGTTCAAAATGATATGATTCTTTCTATTGTATGTGAGGAGCTGGGGGTATTCGGAGCAATTATGGTTTTGCTGCTGTTTGGACTGTTGCTGTATCGTTTGATGTTTATTGCCCAGAATGCGCCAGATATATATGGATCTTTAATTGTGACGGGAATATTTGCCCATGTTGCACTTCAGGTTATATTGAATGTATGTGTTGTGATTAATCTGATCCCGACAACTGGTATTACACTGCCATTTATTAGTTATGGAGGAACATCCAGTTTGTTTTTGATGGCAGAGATGGGAATTGCATTAGGGGTTTCACGAAAAATAAAATTCAATGAATAAAAGTCTTTTATTTCCTATATAAATGTGCTATTATTAATCAGGTAGTATTTAAAACTACATAGTACGGAAATGAAAGACATGCCAGAAAGATGTTTGTACCGGCATGCCGGGAGGAACGATATGAGTTATAAGATTATTGTTGATAGTTGTGGAGAATTGACGGATAAGATGAAAGCATCAGGGTGTTTTGAGACGGCTTCACTTCAGATTGATGTGAATGGACATCATATTGTGGATGATGAGACGTTTAATCAGGCCGAATTTTTAAAAATTGTTGCCGAATCGCCGGAATCTCCGAAGTCTTCCTGCCCATCGCCGGAGAGATATATGGAAGGATATTGTTGTGAGGCAGACCATGTATATGCAGTCACTTTATCAGCTGAATTGAGTGGCTCTTACAATAGTGCGGTATTAGGCAAGAATTTATATCAGGAAGAATACGGTGAGAAGGATATCTATGTGTTTAATTCACGCTCAGCATCTGTCGGCGAGACATTGATTGCTATGAAGATTGCAGAGTGTGAAGAGAAAGGAATGTCATTCTCAGAAGTTGTTGATACTGTAGAAGCGTATATTAATTCACAGCATACGTATTTTGTACTGGAGACATTGGATACGCTTAGAAAAAATGGAAGATTGACTGGAATAAAGGCAGTAATGGCTACGGCTTTAAACATTAAACCTGTTATGGGTTCAACGCCGGAGGGAACGATTCAGCAGCTTGGTCAGGCACGTGGCGTAAAAAAGGCATTGGCAAAGATGGGGGACGAGATTATCAAGGAATTGGAGAATTCCAGAGATAAGATTCTTGCAATTTCTCATTGTAATTGTCCGGCACGCGCAAAATATGTAAAAGAAATGCTGACAGCCAAAGCACAGTTCAAAGATGTAGTGATTTTGGATACTGCAGGAATCAGCAGTATGTACGCAGCTGATGGTGGAGTAATTGTAGTTGTATAATTTCCTGAATTGTGGTAGAATAACCTTTAGTTGGTACGTAAGTGTACTTAGAAAAAGGAGTCAGAAAGTATGAGCCAGGAAAAAGTAGACAGATATAAAAAAGAAAAAGCAAACCGCAAGAAAAACATGAAGAAAGAGAAGTTTCAGAACATCTTACGTAAATGTGCAGTAGCTCTTGTGGGAATTGTGCTGATAGGATGGATTGGATTTTCCGCATATAATACTTATGAATCGAAGCAGCCAAAGGAAGAAGCACAGATAGATTATTCTTCTTTGACGAATTTATATAATAATCTGGCTGAAGTCGAGGCAACATCCGCTGAATAATCAATAAATCAATAAAAAAAGAAGCAGAAAGGTCTGCTTCTTTTTTTATTGCCATTATGAGTATAAAGTGTAACCTTTTTGTGCAAAATCGTAAAAAGGTCTTGAAATCAATATAAAAGTGGTTTAAAATGAATGCAAGTGGTAGAAAGTGGTGAAAAGTGGAGCAAAGTGGTATGAATGTGGAGACCACTTGGAAGAAGGTGAGTTCTAATGTTGAAAGGGGAGTACAGTCATAATATTGATGCAAAAGGCCGATTAATCATTCCGGCAAAGTTCCGTGACGATCTAGGGGAGCATTTCGTCATAACAAAAGGAATGGAGAATTGCCTTTATGTCTACCCGGAAGACGAATGGACCACTTTTGAAGCAAAACTGAACGCCTTACCAACCACCACAGATAAAAAAGCCCGTGCGCTTGCATATTTCTTTCAGGGAAGTGCGACAGACGGGGACCTTGATAAGCAAGGTAGAACACTTATCCCTTCTGTTCTCAGAGAATTTGCTCACTTAGATAAGGAAGTAGTATTTATCGGTATGGGGAAGCGTGCCGAGATTTGGGACAAAGCAAGATGGGATGAAAAGAATGCTGAAGTGGAACTTAACATTGAAGATATTGCATCTGATATGGAAGCTAGCGGATTCAGTATCTAGAGGGAGAAGATATGGAATTCGAACACAAATCAGTACTGTTAAATGAAACAATTGATGGATTAAACATCAAGCCGGATGGCATCTATGTAGATGGCACGCTTGGTGGAGGTGGACATGCATATGAAGTGTGCAGACGCCTTGGTACAAAGGGGAGTATTGTAGGAATAGACCAGGACGCAGCAGCTATTGAGGCGGCGGGCGCCCGCTTAAAAGACTTCGGGGAGAAAGTTACAATAGTCCGGAGCAACTATTGTGATATGAAGTCACGGCTCCATGAATTGGGAATTGACAAGGTCGATGGGATCGTACTTGATCTGGGCGTATCATCTTATCAGTTAGATACGGCAGAACGAGGATTCTCCTATCGCGAAGATGCACCTCTGGATATGCGGATGGATACTCGTCAGAAGATGACGGCCAGAGACATCGTCAATGACTACAGTGAGATGGATCTTTACCGCGTAATCAGAGATTACGGGGAGGATAAGTTTGCGAAGAACATTGCAAAACATATCGTAGCAGAACGCGGTAAGAATCCCATCGAGACAACAGGCCAGCTGACAGAGATTATCAAAGCGGCCATTCCAATGAAGTATCAGAAGAAGTCTGGGCATCCGGCAAAAAGGACGTTCCAGGCTATCCGTATTGAACTGAACAGGGAGTTAGAAGTTCTTAGAGATTCATTGGATGATATGATTGAATTATTAAATCCAGGAGGAAGGTTATGTATTATAACGTTCCATTCACTGGAGGACAGGATTGTCAAGAGCGCATTTAAGAAAAATGAGAATCCATGTACCTGTCCACCAGATTTTCCCGTATGTGTATGCGGAAAAGTCTCAAAGGGGAGTATTGTTACTAGAAAGCCGATTTTGCCGAGTGAAGAGGAGATAGAATATAACAGCCGCTCTAAGAGCGCAAAGCTTAGAATCTTTGAACGGAAGTAAAATGGCTAAAAGAATATAGATAGAAAGGGCTGACGTACATGGCAGCAAGGCAGACTTATTCAAGAAACAGACAACAGTACAGTGGGATGTATGTGTATGGAAATACAGTGACCAAACCGGCAGCTGAACCAAGGCGTCATGAAAAGTCACCCAAAATACCAAAAAAAAGGACAAGCAGCAGACAGGTCCGTAAAAATAGAAGACATGCTCTTCATATGAATTCAGCATATGTGATTTTTCTGGCAGTTGCTGCTGTTATGGCATTAATTGTGTGTGTAAATTATGTTCAATTACAGTCACGCATTACCAGTCGCTCTAAAAATATTACAGCAATGCAGGAAGAACTGGCAGAACTGAGGGAAGAGAATAACACCAAATATAATGCGGTTATGGACTCTGTGAACCTAGAGGAAATCCGAGATAAGGCTCAGAATGAGTTAGGAATGGTGTATGCTTCGCCGGAACAGATTGTGGAATATGATAATCCGGCTACGGATTATGTAAAACAGTATGAAGATATTCCGGAAGACGGAGTGCTTGCTCAGTCAGACAAAGATTCGAGATAGGTGAGTTATGGCAAGACAGAAAAAAAGTATTTTTCGAAGAAAATTTTCAAAATTTATGCAGAAAAAGCTAGTGATGATTTTTGTGGCAATCGTACTAGCTTTTGTTTTCTTAGTAGGAAGAATTACATATATTAATGCATCCAATGGCGCCAAATATACAAAGATTGTATTGAATCAGCAACAGTATGACAGTCGTACGATTCCATTTAAACGAGGAGATATCGTGGATCGTAATGGAACGAAGCTTGCGACCAGTGAGAGGGTATATAATGTCATTTTGGATGTAAAAGTTTTGACGGAAGATGAGGATTGCATTGAGCCAACAATCAAAGTGTTAGAAGATTGTTTTGGAATTGAAGAAGAAGTAGTACGGACATTGATAAAGGATAGTCCGTCCAGCAGATATAATATACTAAAAAAGGGGATTGATTATGAGACAGCGCAGGCATTTGAAGAGATTGATGAAGATGATGAAAAGTACTCGGATGTAAAAGGAATCTGGCTGGAAGATGATTATGTAAGAAAATATCCTTATAATACATTAGCAAGTGATGTGATTGGATTTACCGTAAATGGAAATGTGGGAAGCAATGGAATCGAAGCATCTTATAACTCTATCTTGAATGGAACGGATGGCAGGGAATATGGATATCTGGATGACAGTTCTTCTTATGAAAGAACGGTGAAAGAGCCAGAAAATGGAAGTACAATTGTATCAACAATAGATCTGCAGGTGCAGAGTATTGTGGAAAAACATATACTCGCCTTTAATGAAGCCCATAAAAATGAGGCATCTGTTGGAGAAGGAAGTAAGAATACAGCGGTAATTGTAATGAATCCACAAAACGGTGAGATTCTGGCAGAAGCTTCTTATCCGAATTATGATTTGAACAATCCGAGAAAATTTCTTGAATCTTATTCGGATGAAGAATTGGAAGCAATGGCAGAGGAAGCATCAGAAGCGGAAGGTGTAGAAAAGACGGTAGATGACATAAAGATAGATTTGTTGAATGAAAGATGGAATAATTTCTGCGTCAGTGATGTGTATGAACCGGGTTCTACTTTTAAGCCATTTACGATAGCTGCAGGCTTGGAGACCGGCGTTTTGACGGGGAATGAGAATTATGTTTGCGGAGGCGTCATGCATGTGGGAGATCATGATATTCATTGTAGTAATCGTGATGGACATGGGCCGCAGACATTGAAGCAGTCTCTGGAAAATTCTTGTAATGTTGCGTTGATGCAGATTGGCGCAAGCCTTGGTACAGAGGAATTCTGTAGATATCAGAAATTATTTGGCTTTGGAGAGTATACAGGAATAGATCTTCCGGGAGAGGCTGTCGGACTTTTATATTCTGCAGAAGATATGGATCCTGCCAGCCTGGCAACCAATTCGTTTGGACAAAACTTCAACGTAACAATGACGCAACTTGCGGCTTCTTTCTGTTCGCTGATTAATGGCGGAGATTATTATAAACCACATGTAGTGAAGCAGATTCAGGATGAAAATGGAAATATTACAGAAAATAAGGATCCAGTATTGCTGAAAAAGACAGTTTCTAATGAAACCAGTGATATTATCAAGGATTATTTACTTGGAGTCGTACAGGAAGGTACTGGTTCATCGGCAGCAGTAGAAGGGTATGATGTTGGCGGTAAAACAGGAACTGCAGAGAAGATTCCTCGTGGCAATGGTAAATATCTGGTATCATTCATTGGATATGCTCCGCAGGAGAATCCGCAAGTGGTAGTGTATGTGGTTATTGACGAACCGAATGTTGCGCAGCAGGCATCCAGTTCTTATGCGACTGAACTGGCATCTTCGATTATGGAAGAAATCTTCCCTTATCTTGGTGTTAAAAAAACAGAACAAGTCAGTGAGTAAGATATGAATTTACAATAATTACAGAATAACCTTGCAAAAGCTATAATAAGTTATAAAAAATGCTTTTGCGAGGTTTTTTGTTTTATGAAAAATAAAACATATAATAAGAAGAAAATTCTTGTTGTATTCTTGTGTGCAGTGACGGTGATTCTGGCACTGGTTGGACGACTTGTGTATCTGATGGTATTTGATGCCGAATATTATCAGAAAAAAGCGGAAGCGCTGCATGAAAGGGAACGTGAAATTAAGGCTGCACGAGGTGAAATCATAGACGCCAATGGAACAGTCCTTGCTACGAACAAAACTGTCTGTACTATATCAGTCATTCACAGCCAGATTACGGATTCCGAACGGGTGATTCAGGCATTAGCTCAGACTTTGGAGATGGAAGAGGAGATTGTTCGAAAGAAAGTGGAAAAAGTCTCTTCTATGGAAAGAATAAAAACAAATGTTGACAAAGAGACTGGAGATAAGATTCGGGATATGGAATTAGATGGAGTAAAAGTGGACGAAGATTTTAAAAGATATTATCCATACAATGAGTTAGCGTCAAAAGTACTGGGCTTTACTGGAGGTGATAACCAGGGGATTATTGGTCTGGAAGTCAAGTACGAAGAGTATCTGAAAGGAATCAATGGAATGATATTAACGACTACAGATGCCAGAGGGGTAGAGCTTGAAGGAGTCGCTGAAGATCGTCTGGAGCCGGTTGCTGGAAATACCTTACAGATTAGCTTGGATTATAATATACAGACTTATGCGCAGCAGATGGCGGAGAAGGTCATGGAAGAAAAGCAGGCCGATAAAGTCGCAATCTTGTTGATGAATCCACAGAATGGAGAGATACTGGCAATGGTAAATGTCCCGGAATTTGATCTGAATGATCCATTTACGTTGAATACAGGGGAAGAGAGCAGTAATATGTCAGATGAAGAAAAGCAGGGTGCTTTGAACCAGATGTGGCGAAATGGATGTATCAATGATACCTATGAACCTGGTTCCACTTTTAAAATCATCACGGCTTCTGCTTGTCTTGAGGAGGGAGTTGTCCATCTGGATGATTCCTTCAGCTGTCCAGGATATCGAATTGTGGAAGATCGAAAGATTCGATGCCATAAAGTGGGTGGTCATGGGGCAGAGACATTTGTACAGGGGATTCAGAATTCCTGTAATCCGGTGTTTATTGATATCGGACTTCGATTAGGAGTGGATAACTTTTACAAATATTTTCAACAATTTGGTCTGTTGAACCTTACGGGAGTAGATCTTCCGGGAGAGGCGGGAACGATTATGCATAAGAAAGAGAATATTGGTTTGGTAGAATTGGCAACTATGAGTTTTGGACAGTCGTTTCAAGTGACTCCGATTCAGATGGCAACAACAGTCAGTTCTCTGGTAAATGGAGGAAGAAGGATTACGCCGCATTTTGGTGTCAGGGTTCTTGATTCAGATGGCAATGAAGTGGAAGAATTTCAATACGAAGAGAAAAAAGACATTGTGTCGGAAGAAACTTCGGCGACTATGCGGATGCTGTTGGAAAGCGTAGTATCAGAAGGCTCTGGAAAGAACGCATATATTGAAGGATATGAGATTGGAGGAAAGACGGCTACTTCTCAGACGCTTCCCAGAAGTGCGAATAAATACATCTCTTCTTTTATTGGATTTGCGCCGGCGGATCATCCACAGGTTTTGGGGATGTGTATCATTTATAATCCTCAGGGCGTATATTATGGAGGAACGATTGCTGCACCGGTGATCAGAGAAATATTTGAAAATATATTACCCTATCTTGGCATTGAAAAAGAATAAGAAATGAAGTATACTAGGTTAGGTTGAAAAGTGAATTAACAAAAGAAATAAAGAGGTGGATATATGGATTATAAAGTGTTTATTCCAGTATTAATATCGTTTGCACTGAGTGTGATTATGGGGCCGTTGATTATCCCGGTATTAAGAAGGCTGAAGATGGGGCAGACGGAAAGAACAGATGGTGTACAGTCACATCTGAAGAAGGCTGGCACTCCGACAATGGGCGGTGTGATCATTCTTTTAAGTGTAGTAATTACATCTGTATTTTATATTAAAGATTATCCGAAGATCATACCAATTCTATTTGTGACACTTGGTTTTGGTCTGATTGGATTTCTGGATGATTATCTTAAGGTTGTAATGAAGCGTTCTGATGGTTTGTTCCCAAAGCAGAAAATGGCACTTCAGATTGTTGTGACAGCAGTGTTTGCATTCTATATGGTCAGATTCACAGATGTTTCGCTTGCGATGATGATTCCGTTTTCTGGAGGAAAGTACTGGGATATCGGCTGGCTGGCGATTCCACTGATGTTCATTGTAGTAATCGGAACGGTGAATGGTGTGAACTTTACAGATGGTCTGGATGGTCTGGCTTCCAGTGTGACTGTGCTTGTTGCGACATTCTTCACTGTAGTTGCAATTGGAACAAAAAGTGGTATTGAACCAATCACCTGTGCAGTGGTAGGAGCACTTTTGGGATTCTTGTTGTTCAATGTATATCCGGCAAGTGTATTCATGGGAGATACAGGCTCCCTGGCATTAGGAGGATTTGTTGCATCAACAGCATATATGCTTCAGATGCCGATTTTCATTATTATTGTCGGATTGATCTATCTGGTAGAAGTATTGTCTGTTATGATTCAGGTAACATATTTTAAGAAAACTGGCGGAAAACGTATCTTTAAGATGGCGCCAATACATCATCATTTCGAATTGTGTGGATGGTCAGAGACAAGAGTTGTGGCAGTGTTTTCAATTGTTACAGCGATTCTTTGTCTGGTGGCATTGATGGCTATGTAGGAGGAAACAAAGGTTGAATATGGAAGTTGCAGAGAAAAGAGTACTCGTATTTGGTTCGGGAATCAGTGGAATTGGGGCAGTAAAATTATTAGAAAAGCATCAGGCAGATGTGGTTCTCTATGATGGAAATGAAAAATTAGAAGAGGCACAGATCCGTGCAAAATTAGGCGTGGACAGTAAAGCAAGAATCATAATCGGAGCTTTTCCAGAAGAATTATTAGAAGAATTAGATCTTGTTATTTTGAGTCCTGGAGTTCCGACAGATCTTCCGGTGGTAGAGAAGATGAGGGAGAAGAATATTCTGGTTATAGGAGAGATTGAACTGGCATATCAGATGGGAAAGGGAGATGTGCTGGCGATTACCGGAACAAATGGTAAGACAACAACAACGTCTCTGTTGGGAGAAATTATGAAAAATTATCAGGACGACGTGTATGTAGTGGGAAATATTGGAAATCCGTATACGATTGCGGCAGATCAGATGACGGAACATACGATTACAGTCGCTGAGATGAGTAGTTTTATGTTGGAAAGTATTGTAGATTTTCGCCCGAGAGTCAGTGCGATTCTGAATTTTACACCAGATCATCTGAATCGTCATCATACGATGGAAGCGTATGTGAATGCGAAGAAAAATATAGCCAGAAATCAGACGGAAGAAGATTATTGCATTTTGAATTATGAAGATGATCTCACCAGAGAATTTGGGAAAAATCTGAAGACACAGGTTCTATATTTCAGTAGTCAGCGTAAACTAGAAGAAGGAATTTATCTTGAGGATGGCAATATTATTTTCCATTATCATGGTGTAGAAGAAGCAATCTGTCATGTGGATGAATTACAGATTCTGGGAACACATAATCATGAAAATGTAATGGCTGCAGCTGCGATGGCAGCTGTCTATGGGGTACCGATGAGTGTGATCCGTGAGAGCGTCAAGGCATTTGGCGGTGTAGAGCATCGTATCGAATATGTGACGGAAAAAAATGGCGTCGTGTTCTATAATGATTCAAAAGGAACGAATCCGGATGCTGCAATCAAAGGAATTCGGGCTATGAATCGGCCGACAGTCTTGATTGGCGGTGGATATGATAAAGGTTCCGAATATAAGGAATGGATTCAAAGCTTTGATGGAAAAGTGAAGAAACTGGTTCTGCTTGGAGCAACAAAAGAAAAGATTGCAAAAGATGCGAAGTGCTGCGGATTTACAGATTATGTGTTTACTGATACATTTGAAGAAGCCGTTCTTACTGCGGCGAAGTTGGCAGAGCCGGGAGAAGCAGTTTTGTTATCTCCGGCATGTGCAAGCTGGGATATGTTCTCTAGTTATGAAGTACGTGGAGAGAAGTTTAAAGAGATTGTAAATTCCTTATAAGGAGTGGCATAGATTGACACTATTGAACAGGAAAAAGTATGATTATACACTTCTTGCTGCGTTATTTCTGCTCGTTATTATGGGGCTTGTGATCCTCTATAGTACGAGTGCATATAATGGAGAAGTAAAGTTCCATGATTCGTTTTACTATCTGAAAAAGCAGGCTTTTGCAACACTGCTTGGAATTGCCGGAATGTTTGTGGCTTCGAATATGGATTATCATATATGGAAGCATCTGGCAGTTCTTGGATATTTTACGGCAATCTTATTGTCAATAGCAGTTTTGTTTATAGGCGATGAATATAATGGGTCCAAAAGATGGCTGTCTTTGGGCCCGTTTTCTTTTCAGCCGTCAGAATTTGCAAAAGTAGCAGTGATCCTCTTCCTCGCATATATGGTGACAAAAAATGTTCAAAATATGGGAAAGATGCGAACGATGATTAAGATTATCGTGATGATTCTGCCAATTGTGGCACTGGTGGGTGCCAGCAATTTGAGTACAGCAATCATTATTCTGGGAATAGCGGTGATTCTAGTGTTTGTGGCGAGTCCGAAGTATGGACAGTTTGTTGTCATGGGTGTTCTTGGAGTAGGATTTATGACTATTTTTCTGGGATTGGAAAGTTATCGACTAGAGAGACTGGCAATTTGGAGAAATCCAGAAGCTTATGAAAAAGGATATCAGACTCTCCAGGGACTGTATGCAATTGGGTCAGGCGGACTCTTTGGAAAAGGTCTGGGGCATAGCATTCAGAAGCTTGGGTTTGTGCCTGAAGCACAGAATGATATGATCTTCTCAATCATCTGCGAAGAACTTGGGCTGTTTGGGGCTGGATTCATACTAATTCTGTTTTTGATTCTGATCTGGCGCTTTTTTGTGATTGCCACTCATGCTCAGGATTTGTTTGGAGCATTGATTGCTACGGGTGCAATGGGGCATATGATGATCCAGGTGATATTGAATATTGCAGTGGTGACCAACACGATTCCGAATACTGGAATTACACTTCCATTTATAAGTTATGGAGGAACGTCCGTGGTTTTTTTACTTTTTGAAATGGGACTTGTACTAAGTGTATCATCTTTGGTAAAATAAAACACAAGAGTAAGCAGACAAAAGGGAGCATAATAATGGGAGAGACAAAAAAGAAAAAAAAGAAGACGCACCGACTATATGCATTTATTGTGTTGGTTTTAGGTGTTGCAATTATCGCGTTGGGTATATTAATTCTTTTCTATGTACAAGAGATAGAAGTCAGTGGGAATGAATATTGTTCTGACCAGGAGATTGTGGATACAGTGCAAAATGATAAATATTCTGTTAATACACTGTATATTGTCGGAAAATATGCTTTGGGATATGGAAAAGAACTACCATGTTTTGAAAGCATGAAAGTGAGTTTGAAATCTCCCTGGGCGTTAAAGGTGACGGTAAAGGAAAAGACAATCGTAGGATATGTTCAAAACGGTGATCATTATGATTATTTTGATAAAGAAGGGCTGGTAGTGGCCGAGTTACCTTCTCTGATAGAAGGACTACCGTGTATTGAAGGAATTGAAGTGAAAGACATCAAGCTATATCATAAGTTGAAAAGTGATGATGTTGGCATTTTTGAAGAAATATTGGAGACTTCGCAGGAAGTGACAAAATACAATCTGACTACAGACAGGATTGTGTGTAAGGATGATGCAATCTATCTATATATAGGAAATATATGTGTTAATCTGGGGGAAAATGTATCTTCTGAGCAGATTGCCCAGATTGAACCAATTATAGAAAAACTGGGTGATCAGCCGGGAACGCTTCATCTGGAAAATTATTCTGAGAATAATACAATAATAACCTTTGACAAGGAAGAAATTCAGGAAGAAAATTAAGAAAAATAGCCAAATTCTATTGATATTTTGTACGAAAGTCTTTATTATATAGTATATATGGCAAACTGAACTCATTTCATTTGCTTTATGTATGGGATGTATAATATATAATAAGGATAACAAAGGAGGAGAAACCCTTGCTAGAAATTAAAACGAATGAATCAGAAGCAGCGGCAAAAATAATTGTTGTTGGAGTCGGCGGTGGCGGTAATAATGCTGTAAACCGTATGATTGACGAGCAGATTGCCGGTGTCGAATTTATTGCTATTAATACAGATAAGCAGGCGCTTCAATTATGTAAAGCCCCAACATTAATGCAGATCGGGGACAAGATCACCAAGGGACTTGGTGCAGGTGCAAGACCTGAAATCGGAGAGAAAGCAGCAGAAGAAAGTGCAGAAGAGATATCTGCAGCATTAAAGGGAGCAGATATGGTATTTGTAACTTGCGGTATGGGCGGTGGTACCGGGACAGGTGCTACACCAGTAGTTGCACGGATTGCAAAAGAGCAGGGTGCTCTGACTGTAGGTGTTGTAACGAAGCCTTTCCGTTTCGAGTCTAAGACACGTATGAATAATGCTCTTGCTGGAATTGAAAAGTTAAAAGAAAGCGTCGATACATTGATTGTTATCCCGAATGATAAATTGCTGGAGGTTGTGGACAGACGTACGACTATGCCAGAAGCTTTAAAGAAAGCAGATGAAGTATTGCAGCAAGGTATTCAGGGTATTACAGACCTGATCAATGTACCTTCACTGATCAACCTTGACTTTGCGGATGTTCAGACTGTTATGACGGATAAAGGTATTGCACATATCGGTATTGGACAGGGACGTGGTGATGACAAGGCACTGGAAGCTGTTAAGCAGGCAGTTGCCAGTCCGTTGCTTGAGACAACGATTGCAGGCGCATCTCATGTTATTATTAATGTATCTGGTGATATCACACTTATGGATGCATCTGATGCGGCTGAGTATGTACAAGAACTTGCAGGAGAAGATGCGAATATTATCTTTGGTGCAATGTATGATGATTCCAGAGCTGATGAAGCAACGATTACAGTAATTGCAACAGGCCTTCATAATGTAGGCGGAAGTGCTTCGAAATTAAAATCAAGACTTGAAAACCAGAGAGTTTCTTCAATGCCACATAATGCAGCAGCATCACAGGTATATGAAAGAGCTGGTCAGACTGCGCCACGCAGCTCTCAGGCTTCTCCAAGATTAGATTTTGGTGCAGCTCCTACACAGGGCGGTGGAACAACGTCTGCTCCGAGAAGACCAGTAGGAGGTACAACTCCTACTTTGGATACACCAAGAACACCAACCAGCAAAGTGAAAGAACAGTCTATTAAGATACCAGATTTCTTTAAGAAGTAATTTATTATTAAGAAGTAATTCATTAGATTATAAAAAAAGAATGTGCTTTGGCACATTCTTTTTTTATTGCTGTATAGCTTGAAGAATCAGCTGATGCAGAAGTTTTACGGTTGTGGAAAGTATCATTTCCACCAGGAAAAATATTCGGGAAGAAATGACAATAAACGCCAAAAAATCCTCTTTTTCTTTTCAAAATTCTTTCTTTTGTGCCAAAAAAGTATACCAAATATAGTATTTCTACAAATAGAATTCCCCAAAATGACTTTTCTGAATCTATATCTTGTGGTTCACAGGAACTGTCGAACGAAAATCAAAATCCACTCCATCATCTGACAAAATCTTTTCGAGATGACTCGTATAATAAATTTTGCTGATGTACCAAACCGGTGATGAAAATGAAAGAAGGTGGAGCGTGTACTATGAATTATACATAGATGTATTCTTTATGGTGAATTTTATGATGGATTATCTTGTACTGATGATTACTCGTAAGATGATAAGATGTTCTGTCCCTGCCTGGCGTGTCTGTCTGGCGGCTGTGGCAGGTGCATTTCTTACGTGTCTGATCGTAGTGGTTCCATTGAACAATACATTCATGAAATTCATACTGTTCCATGGTTTGGTAAGTGTTGCAATGATAAAAACAGGATTTGGAATCAGGCAGTGGCGTGAATTGATAAGAACTTGGATTCTGATCTATGTTAGCGGTTTCCTGATCGGAGGAGTGTTACTGTGCGTTCGACAATATGTACGAATAGGAAGCCTTTTCTTTGTTCTGGCTATTGTTAGTTATTATGTAGTGTCAGGAATCTGGAGCCTGATCAGCTATCTGGCACGGAGAAAGCAAAGTCGCGTAAAAGTAATTCTCTGTAATGGCAAAAGACAATGTCAGGTAGAGGCGCTGATAGATACCGGGAATTGTCTAAGAGATGAGATTACAGGAGGTCCGGTCAGTATTGTTGACCAGAAAGTAATCCGTGTTTTGTATGGGAAAGAAAATCTGACAAAACTTCGCTATATTCCGTATCATTCGATTGGACGTTCCGAAGGAGTTATGCCGCTGATCCGTCTGGATGGGATGTATGTCTGCCAAGAAAGAAGATTCTGGATTGCAGAACCGCTGGTCGCAGTTTCCGAAGAAGATCTGACAGCGGATGATTATCAGATGATTCTGAATCCTGATATATTAATAGGAGGAATCGATTATGGTGATAAAAGTGGCAGTGCCGCATCAATTTAAGCTGAAGGTAGTTCCGGACTTTCGTACATTCTTTTTCCCGGATAAAAAAGATATTCATTATATTGGAGGATCGGACATTCTGCCGGCTCCCTTGGACAGTAATGAGGAGATGGCTGCAATCAATGATCTGGGATCTGAAGATGATGAACAGGCGAGAAAGGTTCTGATTGAACACAATTTGAGGCTGGTAGTGTATATTGCAAAAAAATTTGATAATACAGGAGTGGGTGTAGAGGATTTAATTTCTATTGGTACAATTGGATTAATAAAAGCAATTAATACGTTTAATCCGGATAAGAATATTAAGCTTGCGACATATGCCTCTCGATGTATCGAAAATGAGATTCTGATGTATCTTAGAAGGAATAATAAGACGAAGATGGAAGTCTCAATTGATGAGCCTTTGAATGTAGACTGGGATGGTAATGAATTATTGTTGTCCGATATTCTGGGAACGGAAGAGGATACAATATATAAGGACCTGGAGAATGAAGTGGAGAGAAAACTTCTAATCCGGGCAATTAACCGACTGTCAGGAAGAGAACGTACGATCATTCAGATGCGTTTTGGCCTGGGGACGCCGGATGGCGAAGAGAGAACGCAGAAAGAAGTGGCGGATATGCTCGGTATCTCTCAGTCATATATATCAAGATTAGAGAAAAAGATCATGCAGAGATTAAGACGCGAAATGGTAAAGTATTCATAGCAACTCTTACAGAAAAGGTGTATAATGAAAACAAAAAGGGGTTGGTTTTATGAGACTTAGCTTTATCGGAGCAGCCCATGAAGTAACCGGTAGTTGTCATTTGCTAGAGGCGTGTGGAAAGAATATTCTGATTGACTGTGGTATGGAACAAGGGCCAGATCTCTATGAGAATCAGGAACTTCCTGTCACAGCGGGAGAGATCGATTATATACTTCTGACTCATGCACATATCGATCATTCTGGTAAAATTCCGCTCTTGTGTAAAGAAGGATTTAAAGGAGAGATCGTAACAACGTTTGCTACGGCAGATTTATGTAATATTATGCTTCGTGACAGTGCACATATTCAGGAGTTTGAAGCTGAATGGCGAAACCGTAAGGCCAAGAGGAGCGGCGCGGAAGTGTATGAACCGTTGTATACCATGGCAGATGCAGATGCTGCAATTCAGTTGTTATCACCTTGTGATTATGACCAGAAGATTACTTTGTGTGAAGGGATTGAAGTCCGCTTTTGTGACGTAGGCCATTTGCTGGGGTCTGCAAGTATCGAAGTGTGGATTACAGAAGGGGATATTTCTAAGAAAATTGTTTTTTCCGGCGATGTGGGAAATCGAAATCAACCTATTATCAAAGATCCACAAAAAGTTGCAGAGGCTGATTATGTGGTCATTGAATCAACTTATGGGGATCGTACACATGGGGATGAGATCCCGGATTATGTGGGAGAATTTACCAGGATTCTTCGAGAAACATTTGCAAAAGGCGGTAATGTGGTGATTCCGTCCTTTGCAGTGGGGCGGACGCAAGAGATATTATACTTTATCCGTGAGATTAAAGAAAAGAATCTCCTTCCGGAATATCCTGGCTTTGAAGTGTATGTGGATAGTCCATTGGCAATTGAAGCGACTAACGTATTTAATAAAAATGTAAAGTCATGCTTTGATGAGGATGCTATGGCATTGGTAGAACAAGGGATTAATCCATTGGTTTTCCCAGGGCTTAAGACAACGATTACCAGTGAAGAATCGAAGATGATCAATTTTGATGACAAGCCAAAAGTTATCTTGTCGGCATCTGGTATGTGTGAGGCTGGAAGAATCAGGCATCATTTGAAGCATAATCTGTGGCGATCTGAATGTACGATATGTTTTGTGGGATATCAGGCGATTGGAACTTTGGGCAGAAAATTGATTGAGGGAGCGGAATGTGTCAAGCTGTTCGGAGAGAATATTACGGTGAATGCCCGCATTGAATCTTTGAAGGGAATCAGTGGTCATGCAGATATGAATGGCCTTCTGGACTGGCTGAAAGAATTTGAGAAGAAGCCACAGCGTGTCATTGTTGTACATGGTGAGGATACGGTTACGGATCATTTTGCAAGTCTGGTGGAGGAGACCATTGGATGTCCGGCATTTGCTCCGTATTCTGGCGGTGCGGTAGATCTGGCAGCCAACGAGATCCTTACAGAAGGAGTGAAGGTTCCGAAGAAGGCTGTGGAGAAGCCGGCCAGGGCAAAGGCTGTTTCTGCTTTTAATCGTGTTGTTGCTGCTGCGAAGAGATTGCTTGAAGTTGTATATAAGAATGAAGGTCTTGCGAATAAAGATCTGGCAAAATTTGAGAGTCAGATTATGAATCTGGCAGATAAATGGGATCGAGAAGAATAAGTTGCCATAGTGAGTGGATGATAAGCGGGAACAGGGGCGCATAGATGATATGCGCCCCTGTTATAATGGGATATATTATGAGATACATATTTGTCAAGGAGTAAAACTTTTTTTATTTTCCTATGATGGAGAATAACGAAAGTGCATAATGAGAATCATTTTACTAGAGAAAAATTACTTTATTCATCTAGTAGGAGGGCTCAATTATGGCACAGGGAAAAGTTGAAATATGCGGTGTGAATACGGCAAAGCTTCCAATCCTGAATGAAGAGGAGAAGGAAGCTTTAATTGCGCGCATCAAAGCAGGGGATGCAGAGGCAAAAGAAGAATATATCAAAGGGAATTTAAGACTGGTATTGAGTGTAATCAAACGTTTTGGAGGAAGTAATGAGAATCCAGATGACTTGTTTCAGATTGGCTGCATAGGTCTGATTAAAGCAATCAATAATTTTAATACAGAATTAGACGTCAAATTCTCCACCTATGCTGTGCCAATGATCATTGGGGAAATTCGCAGATATATGAGAGATAATAATTCTATCCGCGTCAGCCGCTCGCTTCGTGATACTGCGTACAAAGCTATTTATGCAAAAGAAAATTATGTCAAACGCAATCTCAAAGAGCCAACTGTCCAGGAGATCGCGGAAGAGATTGGAATCTCTAAAGAAGACATAGTTTTTGCGCTGGACGCCATACAAGTGCCAATGAGTCTTCAGGAACCAGTATACAATGATGGAGGAGATGCGCTATATGTTATGGATCAGATTAGTGACACCAAGAACAAAGAAGATAAATGGGTCGAAGATCTGTCCCTGGAAGCCGCCATGGAACACTTAGGAGAACGGGAACGGTACATTATAAAACTGCGTTTTTTTGAAGGAAAAACACAGATGGAAGTAGCAGAAGAGATACAAATCTCGCAGGCACAAGTCAGCCGTCTGGAAAAAAATGCATTGAGGATTATGAGACAGTACCTCACTTAGGTACACCCTGTTTGTCGATTAGGTACACCACATTTTGCAAGTGGGGACGTAGACTTTTTTCAAAAGTCTACGTCCCCACTTGCATTTTTACCCCTCACATACTATGATTAGTGCATGGAGGGATTTGTATTATGAAGGCTTGTATATTTGATTTAGACGGAACATTGACAGATACATTGGAATCTCTGGCGTATTCTGTAAAAGCAACTTTAAGGGAAATGGATCTTCCGGAGATTACGACGGATGAATGTCGCCGGTTTGTAGGTGATGGAGCAAGATGTCTGATGGAGCGCTCGCTTCGGGCAACGGGAGAAGAGAATGTAAAAAGAATTGAAGAAGCTATGGAGATATACGGACGTATATTTGATGAGAATTGTACATATCATGTAACACCATATGAAGGAATCGTCCAGATGCTGAAGAGTATGAAGGATAAGGGGATTAAGTTGGCGGTTTTGTCGAATAAGCCGCATCAGCAGACGGTGAAGGTGGTTCGTGAGGTTTTTGGCGAGGAGATGTTTGATTTTGCACAAGGGCAGAAGGAAGAGATCGCGAGAAAGCCGGATCCGGCAGGTGTTAATTATCTGATGGAGCAGATGGGCGTGTCACAGGAGGAATGCCTCTATGTGGGAGATTCTGAAGTAGATATCCGAACGGGAAAGAATGCGGGACTGCGTACTATCAGCGTGGCGTGGGGGTTCCGGTCGAAGGAAGTGTTAGAAACTGCAGGAGCCAATACTATTATTGGCAGCCCGGAAGAATTATTGCAGTTCGTTTAAAGAAAAAACGGAATAAGGGAGGATTTTGTGAAAATGTATGAGTACGATGAAGATTGCCTGAAGACATTTCTTAAGAATCAGGCACAGTTATTTGATGAGCCGGTTGCGGAGACGCTGGAAGAAGCGGAAGCGTTTCTGGAAGACTGTATGGCGGTTGTAGTCGATAGTATTGAAGAAGTCAGAGAATTTCTTGAAGAAGAAGGCATGGATGTGGATGGAATGTCGGAAGAAGAGCTGGAAGAAGCGTCGGAGGTATTTTCTATTCCGGGTGGAAGATATCTGATCGTAGAAGGATAATAGAATGAAGATTACATTGAAAAAGCCGAAGCTATTCAGAAGTTTCGGCTTTTTTCAATGCTTCTTCGATTGCATTTACAATCATCTGGGAAGTATATGGATTATCTTCAGAATATTGGATATTATCTAGTGATTGATTGTTGTATATCTGTTCTGCGATATCTTCTATCGTAGGTTGAATCAAAGGATACATTGCAGAAATACTTTCGTCAAGATTGGAGAAACGAATAGAGTTAATATGGGATTCGTCGACGGTTACCTCTACTTCAAGTGCAGTATTGTTTAATGACAGTGTGGACGTATAGACTCCTGGCATATATTTTGCTTCGTTTGATTTTGCTTCTTTATGTTTGGGAAGGAACATAAATACCAAAAGTAGAATTAATATGACTGCAAGCGCAGCAAAAATCAAGGTATAGATGATTTCCTTCATATGCAATACGACGATTTTGGTTTTGGAACTCATAGAGACCTCCTGTATTATGGATAAATTGTTACTTTCTATAATGTATGAGAAAAGAGTGGAAATTATTCATGGCTTCTTGTATAATAAAAAACTACGATTTCTATTAAAATTCTATAAAATTACGAGGTGACAAACAGATGTATATTATTGCAGGACTTGGAAATCCCACATTACAGTATGAAGGAACACGACATAATGTCGGGTTTGATGTCATAGATACATTGGCGGAAAAATATAATATATCGGTAGATGCGAGAAAGAGCCGTGCTTTCATTGGAAAAGGAATGATTGAAGGGCAGAAGGTTATTCTGGTTAAACCTCAGACTTATATGAACCTAAGTGGAGAGAGTATACGGGGGCTCGTGGATTATTATAAGATTGATGTGGAACATGAACTGCTGGTAATCTATGATGACATCAGTCTGGATGTCGGTCAGCTGCGAATTCGTAAAAAAGGAAGCGCCGGCGGACATAACGGAATTAAAAATATTATTGCGAATCTGGGTACACAGAATTTTCCGAGAATTAAAGTGGGGGTTGGTGAGAAACCGAAGAAGTATGATCTTGCAGATTATGTACTCAGTCATTTTTCAAAAGCAGAGCGTGAGCTGATGGAAGAAGGTTACCAGAAAGCAGTAAAGGCGGTGGAGATGCTCCTTGACGGAGAGATGGAAGCTGCTATGAATGAATATAACAGAAAAGTAAAGCCTAAGGAGGCATAGATATGCAAGCCTTAATCAGGCCATTGAATGAATTAGCAGAGTTTGAAGAGATTAGTAAAAAAAGGATGAAAGCACCGGGAATGATACGAGTATGTGGCTGTGTCAATTCTCAGAAATCCCATATGATGTATGCGCTGAGCGATGGCTGTCATTACAAAGTCATCGCTTGTTCCAGTGAATCTAAGGCGAAGCAAGTCTATGAGGAGTATCGGTTCATAGATGCAGAGACTTATCTGTATCCAGCGAAAGATCTGTTGTTTTATCAGGCGGATATTCGAAGCAAGGAGTTGATTAGACAGAGAATGGAGGTGCTTCAGGCGATCGTTGCGGGAGGACCGATGACTGTTGTGACCAGTTTCGATGCTTTTATGGATTCCTTGCTCCCAAAAGAGGTTATTAGAGAGAGGATGCTCCATATTTCCAATGACAGTGTGATTGACCTGGAAGAAATGCAGAAGAAGCTTGTAGCACTTGGATATGATCGGGAAATTCAGATTGAAGGGCCAGGGCAGTTTGCAGTTCGGGGAGGAATTCTGGACGTCTATCCATTGACTGAGGAGCTTCCGGTTCGTATTGAATTGTGGGGAGATGAAGTGGACTCGATTCGTACATTTGATGTAGAGAGCCAGAGATCCATTGAGAATTTGACAGAAGTAACCATCTGCCCTGCATTGGAATTTCCACAGGAGGGGGAAAAAGGAGTATCTTTTTTAGATTATTTTCCGACAGATCAGACGATTCTTTTCTTAAACGAACCCGTCCGCCTTCTGGAAAAAGGACAAGGTGTAGAAGAAGAATTTATGGAGGCACAGAAAAACAGGCTGGAAAGCGGATATCAGCTGGAAGAAGGAGAAGTCAAGCTGTATCAGACGGAAGCAGTTCTGAAGAAAATGAACGGTTACAGCAGCATCGGTTTTTTTTCGTTAGATATGCGTTGCAAAGGTTTGGAAGTTCGGGCATCTTACAGTCTTCAGACTAAGAGTGTGAATCCCTATAATAGTAGTTTTGATGCGCTGACACAGGATCTGAAGCGATTGAAGCGAAATGGATATAGAGTCATTCTGTTGTCGGGTTCCAGAACCCGGGCAAAGAGGTTGGCAGAAGATCTGAGAGATTATAATCTTAGTAGTTATTACAGCGAAGAGATGAATCGGGAAGTCATGCCGGGGGAGATTATGACGGCATATGGATATGTAGCAGAAGGTTATGAATATCCACTCCTTAAGTTTACTGTCATCTCAGAGACGGATATATTTGGTAAGACTAGAAAAAAGAAGAAGAGAAAGGTCTACGAAGGCCGTAAGATTCAGAGCTTTGCGGAATTAAAACCGGGAGACTATGTGGTACATGAGAACCATGGACTGGGAATCTATCAGGGAATTGAGAAGATTGAAGTAGACAAGATCTCAAAAGATTATATGAAGATTTCTTATGCGCAAGGTGGGAATCTCTATATTCCGGCAACTCAATTGGATCTTATTCAGAAGTATGCCAGTGCGGATGCAAAGAAACCAAGACTGAACCGTCTGGGAACCCAGGATTGGAATAAGACGAAGACGAGAGTACGGGGAGCGGTAAAAGAAATTGCAAAGGATCTGGTTGAACTCTATGCAGCCAGACAGAATCAGGACGGTTATGTGTATGGGGAAGATACCGTCTGGCAGAGGGAATTTGAAGAAATGTTTCCATTTGAGGAAACAGAAGACCAGTTACTGGCGATTGAAGCTGTAAAACGAGATATGCAGAGTCATAAGATTATGGACCGTCTGATTTGCGGGGATGTAGGGTATGGTAAGACAGAGATTGCGATCCGTGCTGCATTTAAAGCGGTTCAGGAGAATAAGCAAGTAGTCTATCTGGTACCAACTACAATATTGGCACAGCAGCATTATAATACATTTACACAGCGAATGAAGAATTTCCCGGTCAGAGTAGATTTGATGTGCAGATTTCGCACTCCTGCTCAGCAGAAAAAGACGATTGAGGACACGAAGAAAGGACTGGTAGATATCATTGTCGGTACTCATCGGGTATTGGGAGATGACTTGAAATTCAAAGACTTGGGTCTTCTGATCATTGATGAAGAGCAGCGCTTTGGTGTACAGCATAAAGAGAAGATTAAAAAATTAAAAGAGAATATAGATGTACTGACGTTGACAGCAACGCCAATCCCCAGAACACTTCATATGAGCCTGATAGGAATTCGTGATATGAGTGTGTTGGAAGAAGCCCCGAACGATCGTATGCCGATTCAGACTTATGTAATGGAATATAATGATGAGATGGTAAGAGAAGCTATTGAAAGGGAATGTTCCAGACAAGGACAGGTCTACTATGTGTATAACCGGGTCGAGGATATTGCGGAAGTTGCAGCCAGAATTCAGAAGCTTGTGCCAGATGTTACGGTGGAATATGCACATGGACAGATGCGGGAACATCAGCTGGAGAAGATTATGTATGAGTTTATCAATGGAGAGATTGATGTGCTGGTATCGACGACAATCATCGAGACAGGTCTGGATATTTCCAATGTTAATACGATGATTATTCATGACGCAGATCGCCTGGGATTGTCACAACTGTACCAGCTTCGCGGAAGAGTCGGACGTTCGAATCGAATGGCTTATGCATTCCTCCTGTATCGTAAGGATAAGTTGCTGAAAGAAGTGGCGGAAAAGAGATTATCTGCAATTCGGGAATTTACCGATCTGGGATCAGGATTTAAAATTGCAATGCGAGATCTGGAGATTCGAGGAGCAGGGAATCTTCTTGGCGCAGAGCAGCACGGTCATATGGAAGCAGTAGGATATGATCTGTATTGTAAGATGTTAAATGAGGCTGTGAAACATCTGAAAGGTGAGATGGATGAAGATACCTTTGTGACAACGATGGATCTGAATGTGGATGCTTATATTCCGGATTCATATATTCCGAATGAGTACCAGAAGCTAGATATTTATAAGCGGATAGCGGCCATAGAAAACGAGGAAGAAAAAGAAGACATGATGGAAGAGTTGATAGATCGTTTTGGAGATATTCCGAAGAAAGTGGAAAAATTATTGGATGTGGCAAGTTTAAAAGCAATGGCGCACAATGTATATGTCACCGCTGTAGAGCAAAAGGGAGAGATCTATACATTTACCATGTATGAAAAAGCAAAAATTCAGACCCAGAAGATTCCGGAATTCCTGGAAAAATTCAAAGGAGAGCTGATCATAAAAGCTGATGCGGTCAATCCTTGCTTTATCTATGAGAAAAAGAAGCGCAATAAAAAAGAAAAAGCGCCAGATGCACTATCGGTTGTGAAAAAAGTGTTAATTGAAATGAAAGCATTGATTGAAACGTAAAAAAAGGATATAATAAATAAGTTAATGGTACTAAGGAGGGTATATACAGATATGAAAAGAAGAATATTGATGCTTGCAATGGCGGGGGTGTTGGCGTTGACATCTCTTACCGGATGCAGCTCATTCAATGATGATGATGTGGTTGTCACCGTGAACGATACAGAGATTACGGCAGATGTTGCTAATTTTTATGCGAGATACATGCAGGCTCAGTATGAGACTTATTATTCAGCTTATCTGGGAGACGATATGTGGAGTTCAGAAGCAGAAGAAGGTAAGACGTACGAAGAATCTGTCAAGGACAGTGTCTTGGAAGAACTGGAAAAGATGGTTCTTCTTGAAGAACATATGGAAGAATATGATGTGTCTCTTTCTGATGAAGAGAAGCAAGTAATTGAAGATGCAGCCAAGGAATTTGATGAGGCAAATGCATTGGAGGACAAGGAGAAGGTATCTGGTACAGAGAAGGCTGTAAAGCGTGTGATGACGCTTTTGGCTATTCAGCAGAAGATGTCAGATGCGATTCAGGCAACTGCAGATACAGAGGTTTCAGATGAAGAAGCAGCACAGAAGAGCATGCAATATGTATACTTCTCTTATACTACCACGGCAGAAGATGGAACCACTCAGGATATGACTGATGATGAAAAGGCAGATGTGAAGGCGCAGGCAGAAGGTTTTGCAGAAGGGGCTGCAGCGGCAGAAGATTTCAATGTATATGCCCAGGAACAGGGACTTGAGACATCTACGGCGACTTTTGATAAAGACAGTACATCACCTTCCGCAGATCTGGTTGCAGCAGCGGATGCTTTGAATGAAGGAGAGATAACAGGGGTTATAGATACGGATAGCGGATGTTATGTTGCAAAAGTGACCAGTCTTTTTGATCAGGATGCAACGAATAGTAAGAAGCAGGAAATCATCAGCCAGAGACAGCAGGAGAAATATACAGAGACCTGTGATGGGTGGATGGATGATGCAGATATTAATGTCGATAAAAAGGTATGGAAGAAGATTGATTTTAATGATTTGAGTGTTACGATTAAGGAAGAATCCGAAGAACCATATGCAGATTCTATTCAGACAGATGATGTTGATGAGTCAGAAGATTCCGGCACAGAAGCAGAATAAAAAGAAGAACAAAAAAACCGATCTGAAATTGTGATTTCAAGATCGGTTTTTTATTGCCATCAGCTTAGCTCATAAAAGAAGATACAATCTCATTGACCAGCTTGCCGTCGGCTTTGCCTTTTACCTTTGGCATTAGATTTTTCATGATCTTTCCTTTGTCTTTTGCAGTCGGAGCATCCAGACCCATCTCGGCAAGAACGGAAGCGACGATCTCCTTGATCTCGGCTTCATCCATCATCTTAGGGGCATATTGTTCTAATACAGCCAGACGTTTGGTGCATTCATCAATAATCTCTGTGCGGTCGGAAGGAGTCATTTCCAGAGTCTCTTTGGTCTGCTTGATCTCTTTCATGATAACCTGTGTCTCTTCTTCGGGAGTCAGATCAGCGCGTTTGTCAATTGCTTTATTCTTAAGAGCAGCCAACAGCATGGACAGCGTTTCCTTGGTTTCTTTGTCACCGGCCTTCATGGCTTTGACCATATCGGCACGAACTTCTTCGATTTTACTCATGTTTTCATTCCTCCTATCATTGTCTGCAATTATTATACAGAATTCTATTATAAATATCCAGCCTTTTCCATACTTAATTCAGAACCGTCTGGAATGGAATTGGATATTGACAGTGATGGCCGAAAAGACTATCATGAATTTAAGTAAAGGCAAAGGAGTCTCAATGAGAGCACTTTGCTTTTTTTGTGCCTGTGTATTGAAGAAGCTGTCAGTGGACAGATTCTGGTGGTATTTTTGGGACACAAATGGAAACGATATTATATGAAATGGGGGTTTTTTAAATGACAACAAACAAAAGTAAAGTGGTAATAGTAGGGACTGGTCTGGTCGGCTCGTCCACGGCGTTCAGTCTTTTGACGCAGGGTGTCTGCGATGAGATTATGATGGTGGACATTAATAAGGAAAAGGCTCTTGGAGAGGTACTGGATCTAAAAGATTGTGTGGAATATCTGAACCGGAATACCAAAGTGTATGTAGGTGATTATAAAGATTGCAAAGATGCGGATATTATTGTGATTACGGCAGGTGCGCCGCCAAGACAGGGGCAGACAAGGCTGGATACGTTGGAAGCGTCGGCGAAGATTACAAAGTCTATCGTAAGTCCGATTATGGAAAGTGGATTTGACGGGATCTTCCTGATCATCTCTAATCCGGTAGATATCATAGCACATTATGTACAGCGTCTGTCAGGTCTTCCAAAGAATCAAGTCATTGGAACAGGAACAGCATTGGATTCTTCGAGGCTTAAGAACTTTATCGGAGAGCTGATTCATGTAGATCCAAGAAGTGTCCATGCATTTTCGATGGGAGAGCATGGAGATTCACAGATGGTACCGTGGTCAGCTGTTATGGTCGCAGGGAAACCATTCTATGATATTATCCGTGATAATCCAGATCTGGTTGGTGATGTGGATCTGGACAATCTGGTAGTTAAGACTGCACAGGAAGGCTGGGAGATCCTGAACAGAAAAGGAACAACTTATTATGGAGTGGCAACTACCGCAGTTGGAGTGATCAAGGCAATCTTACACGATGAGAACAGAATTATTCCGGTCTCAACATTACTGGAAGGAGAATATGGAGAAAAAGATGTCTATTGTGGAGTGCCGGTTGTCCTGAATCGCACAGGGGCTTCGGATGTGCTGGAAATCCACATGAGCAGTCAGGAATTGACTCGGTTTAAAGAGTCGGCAAAAATTATCCGGGAGTATACGGACAAGATTATGGAATACTAGAATATAATGAGAGATAGAAGGTCGAATCAGTGATAAACTGACTCGGCCTTTTTTAAATTCAGCAAAATTCAGTTATTTCTTGTTGACAAGTATAGTTGTCATATGCTATGCTCTTGGTGACAAGGATAATTGTCAAAATGACAAAGAAAGCTTTCAATATAATGCATGGAGGTGATTATGTGCCTTTATATAATCGTTTAAAAGAATACAGGGCCAGAATTGGTGTGAACCAGCAGGAGATGGGACGCCTGTCTGGAGTTTCCAGACAGACTATCAGCCAGATCGAACGAGGGGATTATTCTCCATCAGTGACGCTGGCATTAAAGATTGCAAAGGTATTTGAAGTACAGGTAGAAGATATTTTCTGGTATGAGGAGGAAGATTAAGATGATGAGTAGAAAAGAAGAGATCAGTCAGGAGAATAGAAGAGCGAGAAAGTGGTTTATTCCGATTGTTATTGTCAGCGGGGTGGTGGGCGCCATACTCGGGATATTGATGGTTTTCCTGGGGACAACAGGAATTCAACGGGCAGCTGGGGCAATGACGCAGAAGGTAACGATGTTGGCACCGTATCTTCTGGCGGCGGAGGCTGTGATATTCAATATCTTGGCGTTTGCCATGTATCGAAAGAGCCGTGTGTTGCTTCGAGAATGGGATGGAGAAGAGGAGGAGATTCCGAATCAGATAGATATTAAGCTGAATTATGCATTGTGGGCACTCAGCCTGAATCAGGTCATCAGCTTTCTTTTGTTTGCTTTGGGAGTGGATCTGAGACCGGAAGATATGACAGGGGTACGGAATGAATTAATACTGGCGGTTGTATTCATGGCAAATGTATTCATAAGTATATGGATACAACAGAAGGTGGTGGATCTGTCCAAAGAGATGAATCCGGAGAAAAAGGGAAGTGTTTATGATATCCGTTTTCAGAGTAAATGGATGGACAGCTGCGATGAGGCAGAGAAGATGCAGGTATATCAGGCGGCATATTCAGCATTTAAAGTGACTAATATTGCATTTATGATTGTGTGGCTGTTTGCATTTCTTGCAATTGAATTTGCGGGGACGGGTGTCTTTGCCTGTGTGATGATCTCAATCTTATGGGGAATTCATGTGAGTGTGTATTGTTTTAAGACGATTCAGCTCGCTAAGTAATCATTCAGACATGAAATCACTTCATTCACGCAGGAACTATTGCTGAGACTGCCGCATTTTGGTAGGATGTAGTCAACAAGAAAGGAAGTGAGGAGTATATGTTCATACAGGACAATTATGTGACGATTGCCTGGCTGGGACTTCTGATTCTTTTGCTGATTGTTGAGATCATCACGGTGGGACTGACCAGTATCTGGGCGGCTGGAGGTGCATTGGTTGCACTTATATTCAGTATTCTTGGTATTTCCCTGGTGTGGCAGATCGTAATATTCTTCGTGGTAACCTTTGTACTGTTATATTTTACAAGGCCGTTTGCAATGAAGTTTATCAACACGCAGCATGAGAAGACGAATTATGAAGGAATCATTGGTAAGACGATCCGGATTACGGAGAGAGTAGATAATCTCCATCAGACCGGAAAGGCAACGGTGAATGGACAGGAGTGGACGGTTCGTGCGGATGATGATGCACAGATTCTGGAGCCGGAGACGCTGGCAAAAGTGATCAATATTTCAGGAGTAAAATTAATTGTAAAAAAGTATGAGGAGGAATAGAATATGTTGACTTTGGGGTTTATTGCGGCAGTAGTTATTATTTTAGTTTTTTTGATTTTGCTGATTTCCTGTATCAAGATTGTGCCGCAGGCAAGAGCGGTGGTAGTGGAACGTCTGGGAGCTTATCAGGCAACGTGGAGTACAGGCCTTCACTTTAAAGTTCCGATCATTGACCGGGTGGCAAGAAAGGTAGATCTGAAGGAGCAGGTTGTTGATTTTGCTCCGCAGCCAGTGATTACAAAAGATAATGTAACAATGCGGATCGATACGGTCGTATTCTATCAGATTACAGATCCGAAGATGTTCTGCTATGGAGTGGCGAATCCGATTATGGCGATCGAGAATCTGACGGCAACTACGTTGCGTAATATTATTGGGGATCTGGAGCTGGATCAGACGCTGACCTCAAGAGAGACGATCAATACGAAGATGAGGGCATCTCTTGATGAAGCGACAGATCCGTGGGGAATCAAGGTGAACCGCGTAGAATTGAAGAATATCATTCCTCCGGCAGCAATTCAGGATGCGATGGAGAAGCAGATGAAAGCAGAACGTGAACGACGGGAGGCAATCCTTCGTGCTGAAGGTGAGAAGAAGTCTACGATTCTGGTAGCAGAAGGACATAAGGAATCTGCAATTCTGGATGCAGAGGCAGAGAAGCAGGCTGCTATCTTACGTGCGGAAGCACAGAAGGAAGCCATGATCCGTCAGGCAGAAGGTGAGGCAGAAGCAATCCTGAAAGTGCAGCAGGCTAATGCAGATGGTATTCGTTTCCTGAAGGAAGCAGGAGCAGATGAAGCGGTTCTTACGATGAAGAGTCTGGAAGCTTTTGAAAAGGCTGCAGATGGAAAATCAACAAAGATCATTATTCCGTCTGAGATTCAAAGTCTTGCGGGACTGGCGAAAAGTGCCAAAGAGATTATAGCAGAATAAAGCAGAATATATACAGATATGGAAAAGAGAGAGGAGGCAGTGCAATGACGCATGTATTAATTCTGGAAGATGACAAGGCTTCACTGGAAGCTTTGAAAAGGATTCTTACAGAGTACTCGGAAGATCTTTGTGTACATACTGCCTCCTCTTATCGGGAAGCGAAAAAACTGTTAGATATGGATTGGACATATAGGTTGTTTTTGTTGGATGTGAATCTAAATGGCAATGCTCATGAAGATATCGGCGGTATCCTCTTTGCCAGGGAATTGCGAGAGCAGTTCCGTTATACCTTTACCCCGGTTGTGATGGTCACAGCAATAGGAGCCATGGAGATGCAGGCTTATCGGGAATTACATTGTTATCAGTACATTATGAAGCCGTTTCGGCCGGAACAGGTCAAAGAAGTGGTTCAAAAGGTGCTGGAAAGAGAGAAGCATGAGGAGCGTCCGATGGTTGTCGTGAAAAAAGACGGCATCAATTATCAGGTCCTATGCGAAGATATCTGTTATATAGAAGCGATTCCAAGGGGAATCTGTCTTCACATGAAGAATGAGAACTGGAATGTACCATATGTTACTTTAAAACAAATCTTACAAAAAGTTCCGGCGGATATGTTTCTGCAGTGTCATCGGATGTTTGCGGTGAATCGAAGAAAGGTGGAGTATTTTGACACGGTCAATCGAATTGTCAAGATAAAAGACTGCGAAGATATCGTGGAGATAGGAGTGACGTATAAGTCGGAGATTGGGAGGCTGATCAGTGGTTGATTGGATAAAAAAGTTTTTATATAGGATTTTTTGTGTGCTTGCATTGTTGGTGTCCGTATATCTGGTGGTAGATTTTTTAATCAGCGGAACCTTTGACTACCGAATCTTTATTATGTTTCTTCTGATGGTAGTGATTGTGTTCTGGGGAATTGCTGACTGGCGTAAGAATTATATTCTTATGCAGAAGAAGGAGACAGAGCTTAAGCTGTATCAACATTATGTACAGCCTCTGGAGGAACTGGTGAAAGAGATCCGGGCAAAGCAGCATGAATTTGATAATCATCTGAATGCGATATTGAATATGCATCTGACAGTCGATAATTATGAAGAACTGGTAGAACGGCAGTCGGAATATATTACAGAAGTGATTAAGGATGATGACAGCCGGCGGTATCTTCCACTTTTAAGAATCAGTGATAAAGTGCTTGCGGGATTTTTGTACAGCAAGATTGTTCGGTCTCCTTCTTATGTAAAGACGGAAGTAGAAGTCAAGAGCCTGGAGATTATTTCAGGGATTTCAGAGCATCATTTGATTGAAATAGTAGGCACATTAGTAGACAATGCTTATGAAGCCTGCACAGAAGAATTGAATCAGGTTATGATGGAACTGGATTCCGAAGATGACCGGCTGGTTTTTATTATCAAAAATCAGATTAATGATATCAGGATGAAGAATATCGACCGCTTTTTTGAGAAAGGTTATTCAACCAAAAGTGGTGATAGAAGGCATGGACTGGGATTATATAATGCCAAGATGCTCATTAAAAAATATCAAGGAGATATTTTTGTAAGTATGGAGAATATCAATGAAAAGAGATATATCTGTATGAGAGTGGTTGTATAAACGTAGTATAAAATTCTTCCATTTACAGATACTAATTCTGGAAATCGTCAGTACAGTAAATGGAGGAATTTATTATATGAAAGCTACAGGAATCGTACGAAGAATCGATGACCTTGGAAGAGTGGTCATTCCCAAAGAAATACGAAGAACTTTAAGAATCCGTGAAGGAGATCCGCTGGAGATTTTTACGGATCGAGAGGGTGAGATTATTCTGAAAAAATATTCTCCGATAGGTGAGTTGTCTACATTTGCCAGACAGTATGCGGAGAGTCTGGCGCAGACGGTGGGATGTCTGGTCTGTGTCTGTGATATGGATCAGATTATTGCAGCATCCGGTGCCGGCAAGAAAGAATTACAGGATAAATATATCAGCCACCAGCTGGAGAAGCAATTAAGTGCGAGAACACAATTGACAGCAACAGCTGGAGATAAAAAATATATTCCCATTACAGATAACCCTGAGGAAGAATTCATCTATGAAATTATCAGTCCGATTATCTGTGAAGGAGATATTATTGGAGGAGTGATTCTTCTGTCAAAAGATGTGAAGAAAAAGCTGCAGGAGTTAGAGCAGAAGCTGGCATCCTGTGCGGCTGGTTTTTTGGGAAGTCAGATGGAACAATAGAGGAATAAACGTAAGCTTTCCATCATACCTTGTGTTAGACAAGGAGGGATGGAATGGAGAGACAGTTTCAAAAAGATTCTAAAGTTATGTGGGTGCTGAAGTCATTGCTGGCTTCATACGTTATTACAGGTATACTTCTTGTATTGCTTGCAGCGGCACTTTATAAGTTTGAATTAAATGAGAAGATGGTATCAGCAGCTATTATAGCAATTTATGTTGTGGCGACTTTGATCGGAGGAATCATGATCGGAAAGTATGCCAAGACAAGGCGATTTGTGTGGGGCTTGGGACTGGGAATTGGATATTTTGCACTTCTTCTGTTGATTACATTAGGTGTGTATCATAGCTTGAATGGGAATGGCGATAACCTGATTACTACATTTATCTTATGCGCTGGTGGCGGAATGGTTGGAGGCATGATATCGTAATAACGAAATTAAAGCCTTAACAGTCAGATAAAATGATTGCGAAAATAAAGATGAAATGCTATAATAATATAAGTTAAGCAAAGTTTAAGGAGGAATGTAAACATGAAACATGTAAAGACATTAAATAAACAGACTATGAACAATAACATGAAGAAGAGCGGATGTGGCGAATGCCAGACATCTTGCCAGTCAGCATGTAAGACTTCCTGTACCGTAGGAAATCAGACTTGCGAACAGAAAAAATAATTTTGAAGTATATGGAATGCTCGAGACAGCGGTCTTTAGGGTCGCTGTTTTTCGTTGTATACAAAAAAGTGAAAGGGGTATACAGCCTTGATTCATCAGTATAAGAATAATGGCTATAATATCGTGATGGATGTCTACAGTGGCGCAGTTCATGTAGTAGATGATCTATGTTATGATGTGATTGCAGAATTAAACGAAATCAATAAAGATCATACAGTAGAGACGTTAAAAGAGGATTCTGTTTTGTCCATGCTGCATCAAAAGCTTGGAGACAAATATGAAGAAAAAGAGATTGGTGATGCACTGGAAGATGTCATTGAATTGACGGAAGCGGGACAGCTATTTGTAAAAGACACCTATGAATGTATGATTGAGGAAGTCAAGAAGCGGAAAACGGTCGTAAAAGCACTTTGTCTTCACATTGCACATGACTGTAATCTGGCCTGCAAGTATTGCTTTGCAGAAGAAGGAGAGTATCATGGCAGGCGTGCTCTGATGTCCTATGAAGTCGGGAAAAAGGCATTAGACTTTTTAATCGCCAATTCAGGTAACCGACATAATCTGGAAGTAGATTTCTTCGGTGGAGAACCACTTATGAACTGGCAGGTGGTCAAAGATCTGGTCGCCTATGGAAGAGAGCAGGAGAAGATTCATAACAAGCATTTTCGTTTCACATTGACTACGAATGGGGTATTACTGAATGACGAAGTACAGGATTTTGTAAATAAAGAGATGGATAATGTGGTCTTAAGTCTGGATGGAAGAAAAGAGATCAATGATCAGATGCGTCCATTCCGCAATGGAACCGGAAGCTATGATCTTATTGTTCCGAAGTTTCAAAAGCTGGCAGAAAGCAGGAATCAGGAAAAATATTACATACGAGGAACATTTACCCGGAATAATCTGGACTTCTCCAAGGATATTCTCCATTTTGCAGATCTTGGATTTAAGCAGATGTCTATTGAACCTGTTGTCGGAGAGGAAAGTGATCCTTATGCAATCCGCGAAGAGGATGTTCCGATTATTAAAGAAGAATATGATAAACTTGCAAAGATCATGATTGAACGTGAAAAGGAAGGAAAAGGTTTTAATTTCTTTCATTTTATGATAGACTTAGACGGTGGACCATGTGTGGCAAAGAGACTGTCAGGATGTGGTTCGGGAACGGAATATCTTGCCGTTACTCCGTGGGGAGATCTGTATCCTTGCCATCAATTTGTAGGACAGGAAGAGTTCTTGATGGGAAATGTGGATGATGGCATTGTCAGGCCGGAAATTGCAGATGATTTTCGTAGTTGTAACGTATATTCCAAAGATAAGTGCAGAGATTGTTTCGCAAAATTCTATTGCAGCGGTGGCTGTATGGCGAATTCTTATAATTTCCACGGTACGATCCACGATACATATGATATCGGGTGCGAGATGCAGCGGAAACGTGTAGAATGCGCGATTATGATAAAAGCAGCGTTGGCAGAAGAATAGTAGAAATCAAGGCAGAAGAAGCAGAAAGGAAGTAAATCATGAAGAAGAACAAAGGCATACTGAGCCTGATTCTGACCGCTGTATTGGTCGTATTGCTTGGATTCACAGTGCTGGTTGGTCTCGGAGAGACCGGAACGGGTGCAATGAAGAATATTAAGCTTGGTCTGGACCTTAAAGGTGGTGTCAGCATTACTTATCAGGTAAAAGATGACAATCCGACAGAAGAAGAGATGAGTGATACCATCTATAAACTTCAAAAACGTGTAGAGCAGTATAGTACAGAGGTAAGCGTATATCAGGAAGGTGATGACAGAATTAATGTCGAGATTCCTGGAGTTACAGACGCCAACGCGATTCTGGATGAGCTGGGAAAACCGGGGTCACTGGAATTTCAGACACAGGATGGAGAGACGGTTATTACAGGTTCTGATGTAAAGACAGCGTCTGCGCAGTCAGGACAGGATGATATGGGGAATAAAGAGTACTCTGTAGAACTGGATCTGACAGATGAAGGTGCAGAAAAGTTTGCGGAAGCTACGGAGGCAAATGTTGGAAAGCAGATTTCCATCATTTATGATGGTGAAGTTATCAGCAGCCCGAGAGTCAATGAAGCAATCACTGGAGGACAGGCATATATCACAGGAAACTTCACATACGAAGAGGCAGATAATCTTGCTTCTACGATTCGTATCGGTGGACTGAAGCTGGAACTGGAAGAATTACGTTCCAACGTAGTCGGAGCGCAGTTAGGAGAACAGGCAATCAGCACAAGCTTGAAGGCAGGAGCGATTGGTCTGGCAATTGTATTCATATTCATGATCTTTGTATATTATCTTCCAGGTCTTGCTGCTGGTCTGGCACTGATCATTTATACAGAACTTGTATTACTTATATTAAATGCATTTAACATTACGTTGACTTTACCAGGTATTGCAGGTATCATCCTTGGTATTGGTATGGCTGTGGATGCAAATGTTATTATATTTGCCCGTGTGCGTGAGGAGATGACACGCGGAAAGAGTGTGAAGAATTCTCTGAAGACCGGATTCCAGAAAGCGATGTCTGCAATTGTGGATGGTAACGTGACTACATTGATTGCAGCAGCGGTTCTGTGGTTAAAAGGTTCTGGTACAGTAAAAGGATTTGCACAGACTCTGGCGATCGGTATTATTGTATCTATGTTCACTGCATTAGTGATTACAAGAATGATCGTATATGCATTCTATGCTGTTGGACTTCGCAATGAAAAATTGTATTATCGTCCGAAGAAAGAAAGAACGCCAATCAATTTCCTGGGTAAGAAGAAAGTGTTCTTTGTAATCTCTTTGGTACTGATCATTGGTGGATTTGCAGTCATGGGTGTTAATTCATCCAGAGGAAATGGAGCATTTGCATATAGTCTGGAATTCGAAGGTGGTACTTCTACGAATGTAACATTTAACGAAGATTATTCGATTGAAGAGATTGATGAGAAGATCGTTCCAATTGTAGAAGAGGTTACTGGAGATCACAATGTACAGACTCAGAAGGTAGCCGGTACCAATCAGGTTGTGATCAAGACCGTGACTTTGGAATTGGATCAGCGTGAAGCTTTGAATCAGGCAATGGTAGATAATTTCCAGGTTGATGAGTCGAAGATCTCTGCTGAGAATATTAGTTCTACTGTAAGTAATGAGATGCGTCAGGATGCGATCATAGCAGTAATCGTTGCTACGATCTGTATGCTTCTGTATATCTGGTTCAGATTTAAGGATATTCGATTTGCGGCCAGTGCAATTTTTGCATTGCTTCATGACGTTTTGATTGTTCTTGGATTCTATGCAGTGGCAAGAATCTCTGTAGGTAATACATTTATTGCATGTATGCTGACGATCGTAGGTTACTCTATCAATGCAACAATCGTTATATTCGACCGTATTCGTGAGGAACTTCATTATCAGTCCAAGACGACAGAGCTTTCAGAAGTTGTTAATAAGAGTATTACCCAGACACTTACAAGAAGTATTTATACTTCTTTGACAACTTTCGTAATGGTAGCGATTCTGTTTGTTATGGGAGTAAGTTCTATTCGTGAGTTTGCAGCACCGCTGATGGTTGGTATTATCTGTGGAGCATATTCTTCTGTATGTATTACAGGAGCACTCTGGTATGTAATGAGAACGAAGTTGGGCAAAAAACAGACTTCCAAGAATAGCAATAAGAAAAAATAGTATGAGATGATGAAGCAGCCATTGTTATCTGATTTGTAGAATCAGAGATGACATGGCTGCTTTTTTCTATAAGAAGTTTTATTTGGAGTGGGATGAAAGATGGAAAGATGGGTACTTTTGAGAAAAGGTGCAGATTTTGAAGCAATTGGAAAAAAATACCATATTAGTCCAAGGCTTGCCTGTCTGATCCGGAACAGAGATATTATAGGTGAAGAAGAAATCCATCAATATCTTAATGGAACGATTACGGATCTGTATGACGGTATGCTGATGAAAGATATGGATAAAGCTTTGGATATCCTGAGAGAAAAGATTGCAGGACAACAGAAGCTTCGCGTCATAGGAGATTATGATATTGATGGAATCAATGCTTCTTATATTCTGTTGGAAGGTCTGGAGCGTCTGGGGGCGGATGTGGATTGCGATATTCCAAATCGAATAACAGACGGGTATGGGCTGAATATTGATCTGATCGAACGTGCGTATGATGATGGGATAGATACCATCGTTACCTGTGATAACGGAATTGCGGCAGCGGATGAAATCGCATATGGGAAGCAGTTGGGAATGACCATTATAGTGACGGATCACCATGAGGTGCCATATTGTGAGGATGATGGAAAGAAAACGTATCGTCTTCCGTTGGCAGATGCGGTCATTGATCCCAAGCAACCGGGCTGTGAATATCCTTTTAAGGGCTTGTGTGGAGCGGCGATTGCTTACAAGCTTGTGGAGGCGCTTTGCGAATCTATGGGAAGAGATGTAGATGATCTGGATGATCTGATTGAAAATGCTGCTATTGCAACAGTAGGTGATGTTATGGATCTGGAAGGAGAAAATCGTATTCTGGTAAAAGAAGGGCTGCAAATGTTGGGAAGAACTCGTAACCAGGGACTGCGCTCTTTGATGGAGTGTACTGGTGTTCAAAAAGATCAGATTCGGGCTTATCATATTGGATTTGTTCTGGGGCCATGCCTGAATGCAAGCGGCAGGCTAGATACGGCAAAGCGGGCGTTAAAACTCTTGCGTGCAAAAGATAAAAAAGAAGCGGACATACTGGCAGGAGAATTAAAAGCATTGAATGACAGCCGAAAAGATCTGACGGATGCGGCGGTAAAGCAGGCGATAGAGCTGGTAGAGACAACGGCTGTGGGACAGGATAAAGTTCTAGTCATCTATCTGCCGGGATGCCATGAAAGTATTGCTGGAATTGTGGCTGGACGTATTCGTGAGATTTACTATAAACCAGTGTTTGTATTGACTGATGCGGAAGAAGGAATCAAAGGTTCGGGAAGATCGATCGAAGCTTATTCTATGTATGAGGAGTTAAGTAAATGTCAGAAGCTGCTGACCAGATATGGAGGACATAAACTGGCAGCAGGTCTGTCATTGGAAAAAGAAAATATTGAAAGATTACGGTATATGTTAAATGCTAACTGTACACTTCAAGAAGAGGATCTGGCAGAAAAAGTAGTGATTGACATGGAGATGCCGTTTTCCTGTGTGACAGAAGAGCTAGTCCAGGAACTGTCATTGTTGGAACCATTTGGAAAAGGGAATACAAAACCAGTATTTGCGGCAAAGAGTGTAGAAATTCTAAGTGGGAAAATTCTTGGAAAAAATAAAAATGTACTAAAACTTCAGGTACAAGATTCTGCCGGTACTCAAATAGAAGCTATGTATTTTCAGAATATAGATCAGTTCTTATCAGAACTTGAGGAAAACTATGGTGTTTTTGAAGTTGAGTCGATGTTGGCTGGCAAAAAGAATCATATCATTCTGATGCTTACCTATTATCCTGGAATGAATGAATATATGGGGAAGAAGACACCTCAGATTGTTATTACGCATTTTCGTTGTCAAATAACATTGAAAAACCCTAAGAAATAGCAGGAAAACAGCAGATTTATTTGAAAATCGCATAAACTAATGCTATACTTAGGATTGTATTTTAATAGAATGGAGAGATTGTTATGAAACCGATTGAAGAGTACGTAAGAAGTATTCCGGATTTTCCAGAACCGGGAATTATATTTAGAGATGTGACCAGTGTGCTTCAGGATGCTGACGGGCTTCATCTTGCGATAGATCTTATGCAGGAGAAGTTGAAGGATGTAGAGTTTGACGTGATTGTTGGGCCTGAATCCAGAGGATTTATTTTCGGAGTGCCGATTGCATATAATCTGCATAAACCATTTATTCCGATTCGAAAAAAGGGAAAACTTCCATGTGAGACGGTTTCAATCAGATATGACCTGGAATATGGCACGGCGGAACTTGAGATGCATCGCGATGCAATCAAGCCAGGACAGAAAGTAGTCATCATTGATGATTTGATTGCGACAGGCGGTACCAATGAGGCTATGGTAAAGTTGGTGGAAGGTCTTGGCGGAGAAGTTGTCAAAACGGTATTTTTGATGGAATTAAAGGGTCTAAAAGGCCGGGAAAGATTAAAAGGATATGATGTTGAATCTGTAATTGCATATCCAGGAAAATAATACGAACGAAAAATATAAGACAGGAAGGAGGCGTTAATATGTCAAAGACAACAACCTATGAGGCTATCGATGGTCGAATCGCGACAGAATCTGTTATGGGGGATAATGCGAAAGGGCTTGAGATTGTTGATGGTCATGCGGTAAAAGCACCAGGCGATTACGAAGATCCGGATCGTTTGTATGACATGTTAATTGCCCGTATCCGTAAGTATCACCCGTCAACAGATGTCTCAATGATTGAGAAGGCTTACCGTCTGGCATCTAAGGCACATGGCAGTCAGCGACGTAAGTCGGGAGAACCTTATATCGTACATCCACTTTGGGTCGCTATTATTCTGGCAGATCTGGAGATGGATAAAGAGACGATTGCATCAGGAATGCTTCATGATGTGGTGGAAGATACGGATGTTAGTGAAGAAGATATCAGAAGAGAATTCGGAGATGAAGTAGCGCTTTTGGTGGATGGTGTCACAAAGTTAGGACGTTTGTCTTATTCTTCTGATAAACTGGATGTACAAGCTGAAAATCTGCGCAAGATGTTCCTTGCTATGGCAAAGGATATTCGTGTCATTATTATTAAACTGGCCGACCGTCTTCATAATATGCGGACATTGCAATTCATGAAGCCTGAAAAGCAGAAAGAGAAAGCCAAAGAGACGATGGATATCTATGCGCCTATTGCCCAGCGTCTTGGTATATCTAAGATAAAGACAGAATTGGATGATCTGGCACTGAAATATTCCCAACCAGAGGTGTTTTTTGATCTCGTAAAGCAGATTAATGCCAGAAAGACAGAACGAGAAGAGTTCGTTCAGCAGATTGTTGATGAAGTATCTGAACATATGAAGAATGCTAATATTAAGGCGGAAGTAAATGGCAGGGTAAAGCATTTCTTCAGCATCTATAAAAAAATGGTGAATCAGGATAAAACGGTGGATCAGATCTATGATCTGTTCGCAGTCCGTATTATTGTTGAGTCTGTAAAGGATTGTTATGCAGCCCTGGGTGTGATCCATGAGATGTATACGCCGATTCCAGGACGCTTTAAAGACTATATTGCGATGCCGAAGCCGAATATGTATCAGTCTTTGCATACAACATTAATGAGTTCGGTCGGTCAGCCTTTTGAGATTCAGATTCGTACGGAAGAAATGCATAAGACCGCTGAATATGGTATTGCGGCCCACTGGAAATATAAGGAATCTAATGATGGTAAGAAGAGTGTTGAGGCGCAGGAAGAAGAAAAACTAAGCTGGCTCAGACAGATTCTGGAATGGCAGCGCGATATGTCGGATAATCGGGAATTCATGAATCTGATCAAAGGTGACCTGGATCTGTTTGCAGAAGATGTCTATTGTTTCACTCCACAGGGAGATGTGAAGAACTTGCCGAATGGTTCTACACCGATTGATTTCGCATACGCGATTCATAGTGCTGTCGGCAATAAGATGGTTGGCGCCAGAGTGAACGGGAAGCTTGTAAATATCGATTACAAGATACAGAACGGAGACAGAATAGAGATACTGACTTCTCAGAATTCTAAAGGACCAAGCCGTGATTGGCTGAATGTTGTTAAGAGTACACAAGCGAAAAATAAAATTAATCAGTGGTTTAAAAAGGAATTCAAAGAAAGTAATATTATAAAGGGAAAAGAAATGATTGCGGCCTACTGTAAGGCGAAAACGATCAATCCGAGCAATATTCTCAATCCAAGATATCAAGAGATTGTGCAGAAAAAATATGGTTTTAAGGATTGGGACTCTGTTTTGGCAGCAATTGGTCATGGGGGGTTAAAAGAAGGTCAGGTCGTTAATCGACTGGTAGAAGAATACAGTAAAGAGCATAAGCAAGAGCTCACGGATGAGGTTGTTATGGAAAAAGTTGCTGAGGCAGCAAAAAATAAGGTCCATATTGCCAAGTCTAAGAGCGGAATTGTCGTCAAAGGAATTGATGATGTGGCTGTGCGTTTCTCCAGATGCTGTAATCCGGTGCCGGGAGATGAAATCGTAGGATTTGTCACACGAGGAAGAGGACTTTCCATTCATCGAACAGATTGTGTCAATATGATTCATCTGACAGAAGCAGAGCGTGCCAGATTGATTGATGCAGAATGGGAAAGTGATGTAGCAGAGAAAGATGGAGGACAGTATCTGGCAGATATCAAGATGTATGCCCGTGACAGACAAGGACTGTTGATGGAGATGTCCAAAATCTTTACAGAGAATAATGTAGATGTGAAGTCCTTGAATGTACGGACCAGTAAGCAGGGAACTGCAACGATTGAAACCGGCTTTATCGTGCACAGCAGAGAAGAATTGGAAAGAGTCGTGAAGAAACTCCGTCAGATAGAAGGAATTATTGATATTGAAAGGGCGACAGGTTAATCATAAGATGAAAGTTGAGAGATTTGTTACAGGAATTATTAGCACTAATTGTTATTTGGCAATCAATGAAGAGACACGACAGGCAGTTGTAATTGATCCGGCTGCCAGTCCGTCCTATCTGATGAAACATATCAGATCAGAAGGGCTTAAGATTGAAGCGATTCTTTTGACTCATGGACATTTTGATCATATGATGGGAATTGATGGATTCTTGGCTGAATATGACGTCCCGGTGTATGTTCATGAAGACGATGAGGATGTGATGAATCAGCCAGAGTTGAATCTGTCATCCACCTATACATCCGGTTACACATTTTCTGGAGCGCATTATATGAAAGATAATCAGGTGCTTACGTATGCGGGATATGATTTTCAGGTAATTCATACTCCGGGGCATACCAGAGGCGGATGTTGTTATTATGTAGAATCAGAAGGCGTATTGTTCAGTGGAGATACGTTGTTCCAGAATTCAGTGGGACGTACAGATTTTCAGAATAGCAGTACTTCGGATCTGATTCGATCTATTCGCGAAAAGTTGATGCTCCTTCCAGATGATACACATGTATATCCGGGACATATGGGAGAGACAACGATTGGTCATGAAAGAAAATATAATCCATATATATAGATTGGAGTATTGGAATGATTCAGATTATATGTAGAAGTGAAGCGTATATTTATAATGTGTATCATATGATAAAGGCTTTTTATCCGTCTGAAGATGTTGTCAGTCAGGTGGAGGAAAAAGCCTCTAATTATGTAACGGTATTGCTTCAGGATGGTAGTATGATTGTTGTGGATGCAGATTATATATCAGAAGAACTATCGGAAAAAGAAGTGAAATATCGGATCGATACCTTTATTTATCAAAAATTGGCAGATGTAACGGGACATACACTTGCATGGGGAATTCTGACTGGAGTGCGCCCTACGAAGATAGCAATGAATAAACTGGAAGAAGGCTGGAATCAGGAGACTTTTGTACCATGGTTCATGGATGATTGTAAAGTAAGCCGCCAGAAGGCAGAATTGTCTTGGAAGATTGCAGAGAGGGAGAGAGAACTGTTGCAAAGACTGGACTATCAAGATGGATATAGCCTTTATGTAGGGATTCCATTTTGTCCGTCTGTCTGTACCTATTGTTCTTTCAGTTCTGGTGCATTGGCAGAGTGGGAACACCGGGTAGAAGATTATCTGCAGGCACTGTGCAAAGAGCTTTGTTTTATTGGAAAAAGATCGGCAGGCAAAAAGCTGAATAGTATTTACATAGGTGGTGGAACGCCAACAACGCTGAGTGCTTCACAGATGGATCGTTTACTTGATTGTATCGAAGAATATTTTCCCAGAGAATATCTGCTGGAATATACGGTAGAAGCCGGAAGACCGGATAGTATTACTCGCGAAAAATTAGAAGTGATTAAAAAACATGGAATTACCCGTATCTCAATTAATCCGCAGAGTATGCAGCAAAAGACGCTGGAAGCGATCGGCAGAAAGCACAGTGTAGAAGAGATTATAGAAGCATATCACCTGGCAAGGGAAATTGGCTTCGACAATATTAATATGGACATTATTGCCGGACTGCCGGGAGAAGATATGGAAGATATGCAAGATACTCTGAGGCAGATTGAACGCCTTGCCCCAGACAGCCTGACCGTCCATTCACTTGCGATCAAACGTGCGGCCAAGATGAAATTAAAAGATCTGGAACAGGATACACAGAAGATATCCCGGACACTTTCTGGTATGATCTTAGAAGCTTCGGAGGCAGCAAAACGAATGGATCTGGTGCCATATTATCTGTACCGGCAGAAGAATATTGCAGGAAATTTCGAAAATGTTGGTTATGCAAAGGTTGACAAAGCCGGAATATACAATATACTTATTATGGAGGAAAAACAATCCATAATTGCTGCAGGTGCAGGTGCATCGACGAAGATTGTATTACCGGAGGCGATTCTGGTCCCGGGCAGCAAAAAGAAGAAGATGACCCGACTGATAAGGGTAGAGAATGTGAAAGCGATCGATGCTTACATTGAACGTATCGACGAGATGATAGAGCGAAAAGGAGAATGGTTATGGCATTAAAGAAGAAACCGGTCACCGGGATGAAGGACATGCTTCCCAAGGAGATGGAGATCCGTGATTATGTGATTCAGCTGATCAAGGATACTTATAAGACCTATGGGTTTACCTCTATGGAGACTCCATGCGTGGAGCATATTGAAAACCTGTGCAGTAAGCAGGGCGGAGATAATGAGAAGTTGATTTTTAAGATTCTGAAGCGCGGCGAGAAGCTGAAGATCGATGAGGCTAAAGAGGAGAATGATCTGGTAGATGGCGGACTGCGTTATGACCTGACGGTGCCTCTTGCAAGATATTATGCCAACCATTCGAACGAGCTGCCGGCTCCATTCAAAGCCTTACAGATTGGTAACGTATGGAGAGCAGACCGTCCGCAAAAGGGACGTTTTCGTCAGTTCATGCAATGTGATATAGATATTTTGGGAGAGCCGGGCAATCTTGCAGAAATCGAGTTGATTCTGGCGACAACAGCGATGCTTGGCAAATTGAATTTCCATAATTTTACCGTATGTATCAATGACCGTAACATCTTAAAAGCAATGGCTGCATACAGTGGATTTAAAGAAGAAGATTACGATGAAGTTTTCATTATTCTGGATAAGATGGATAAGATCGGTGCAGAAGGGGTGGCCGCAGAACTTCAGGAGATGGGATATACGAAGGAAAATGTAGAGACCTATCTTCAGCTTTTTGATGAAGTGGCTCCAAATGTGGAAGGAATCCGTTATCTGAAAGAGAAGTTAGGGGATGTTCTTTCTGATCAGACAGCAGACGGCATGGAAATGATCATCTCAAGTGTAGAAGCTGCAAAAGAATGTGAATTTAACATTAAGTTCGACCCGACCCTGGTAAGAGGTCAATCCTATTATACCGGTACTATTTTTGAAGTAACGATGGACGACTTCGGAGGTTCTGTTGCAGGCGGAGGACGGTATGATAAAATGATCGGTAAATTCACCGGTCAGGATACACCGGCCTGTGGTTTCTCGATTGGATTTGAGAGAATCGTGATGCTGCTTCTGGAAAATGGATATGAAGTTCCGAAAAAAGGAAGTAAGAAGGCTTATCTTCTGGAGAAAAATATGCCAAAAGAAGGCTTGTTAAAGGTATTATCACTTGCAAAAGCAGACAGAGAAGCAGGCAGACAGGTGCTGATCGTGAACATGAAGAAGAATAAGAAATTTCAGAAAGAACAGCTGACGGCAGACGGTTATGAAGAGATCATCGACTGTTATGCTGATTCCGTGGAAAATATATAAATATATCCTGAAGGATGAAAAAGGAGATAAAGACTATGGCAGAGTCAATGCAAGGGTTAAAGAGAACCCATAGATGTGGAGAATTATCCAGCGCCAATATTGGTGAGACAGTCACTATTATGGGATGGGTACAGAAGAACCGTAACAAAGGCGGGCTGGTATTTGTAGATGTAAGAGACCGTTCTGGAATTATTCAGGTGGTATTCGAAGAAGGAAAGGCAGAAGCTGCGCTGATCGAAAAAGCAGCAAAGCTTCGTGCTGAGTTCGTTGTAGCTGTTGTTGGTAAAGTAGAAAAACGTTCTGGTGCAGTAAATGAGAACCTGGCAACCGGAGAGATTGAGATCATTCCGGAAGAGCTTCGGATTCTTTCGGAGTCTGAGACGCCGCCGTTTCCAATTGAAGAGAATTCCAAGACAAAAGAAGAAGTACGTCTGAAATACAGATATCTGGATTTGAGAAGGCCGGATCTTCAGCGCAACTTAATGATGAGAAGTAAAGTTGCAACACTGACTCGTCAGTTCCTGGCAGATGAAGGCTTCTTAGAGATCGAGACCCCGGTACTGATCGGAAGTACTCCGGAAGGAGCCAGAGATTATCTGGTGCCAAGCCGTGTACATCAGGGACATTTTTATGCGCTGCCACAGTCACCGCAGCTTTTTAAGCAGCTGCTGATGTGTTCTGGATATGACCGTTACTTCCAGCTGGCAAAGTGTTTCCGTGATGAGGACTTACGTGCAGACCGCCAGCCGGAATTTACGCAGATTGATATGGAGCTGTCTTTTGTGGATGTGGATGATGTTATCGATGTCAATGAAAGACTGCTTGCAAAGTTGTTCAAAGAAGTACTTGGGATAGAAGTATCTCTTCCGATTCCACGAATGACTTGGCAGGAAGCGATGGACCGCTATGGTTCTGATAAGCCGGACGTCCGCTTTGGCATGGAACTTACCAACGTCACAGAGGTGGTAAAGGACTGTGAATTTGTTGTATTCAAAGGTGCTATTGAAAATGGCGGAACAGTCCGTGGTATTAACGCTAAAGGACAAGGCGAGATGCCGCGTAAGAAGATTGATAAACTGGTATCCTTTGCGAAGGATTATGGCGCAAAAGGACTTGCTTATATTGCAATTCAGTCAGATGGAACAGTCAAATCATCTTTTGCCAAATTCATGAAAGAAGAAGAGATGACAGCTCTGATCAATGCTATGGACGGAGAAAATGGAGATTTATTACTCTTTGCGGCAGATAAAAATAAAGTCGTATGGGATGTCCTTGGTGCTCTTCGTCTGGAGCTTGCACGTCAGATGGATCTGTTAGACAAGAATGAGTACAAATTCCTGTGGATCACAGAGTTCCCATTGTTAGAGTGGAACGAAGAACAGAATCGCTATACGGCAATGCACCACCCATTTACAATGCCGATGGAAGAAGACCTTCCATACATTGACACTGATCCGGGACGTGTACGTGCAAAAGCTTATGATATTACCCTGAATGGAAATGAGATCGGCGGTGGAAGTGTTAGAATCTTCAATCCTGAGATTCAGAGCAAGATGTTCGAAGTGCTTGGATTTACACCGGAGCAGGCTCAGGAGCAGTTTGGCTTCCTGTTAACTGCGTTCAAATACGGTGTTCCGCCACATGCAGGGCTGGCTTATGGTCTTGACAGACTGGTCATGCTGATGGCTAAGCAGGACAGCATCCGTGATGTCATTGCATTCCCGAAGGTAAAGGACGCATCTGATCTGATGACAGAGGCCCCGACAACAGTTGCACAGGAGCAGTTGGATGAACTGGGCCTTCAGATTGTGGAAACGGAATAGTAATGTTGTATTTTCATATAAAGATGGGAGGATCACAACCTCCCATCTTAATCTCTAAAAAGAGTTTATACCTTTTTCAAATAACAAAAAAACTTGAAATTCGTTAGAATTTCAAGTTTTTTTAGAGCGACAGACGGGGTTCGAACCCGCGACCCCGACCTTGGCAAGGTCGTACTCTACCAACTGAGCCACTGTCGCATTTTTTATGTTTTGTGTTCCTCAGAACAATAAATAATATACTACAAGAATGTTTATCTGTCAACACCTTTTTTCAAAAATATTGAAAAAATTTCGAAAATCTAAAATTTGAAAAAATAATATATATTATGGTATACTGGTGCAGTATGAAAGTGAAAACAGATAAAGGAAGTGGAGAGATGAACGAACAGCAGACAATTAAAATAGGCTTACTGGGACTCGGTACAGTTGGCAGCGGAGTTTATAAGATTATAGAGCGCCAGAAAGAAGAGATGGTCAAGAAAACAGGTGCCCGTCTGGAAATAGCAGGTATTTTGGTTCATAATCTGAATAAAGTAAGAGACGGTGTGGATACATCTCTTTTGACGGATCGATGGGAAGATATCATTAATAATGATGAGATTTCCATTGTCATTGAGGTGATGGGTGGAATTGAACCTGCGAAGACGATGATTCTGGAGGCATTAAATTCCGGAAAGAATGTGGTGACGGCGAACAAAGATCTGGTCGCAGAGTATGGAAGAGAACTTCTGGATGCGGCAGAGAATAATGGCGTGGATTTCCTTTTTGAAGCAGCGGTGGCCGGAGGTATCCCGATCATTCGTCCATTGAAGCAGTGTCTGGCTGCAAATGAAATGGATGAAGTGATCGGAATTGTCAATGGAACGACCAATTATATCCTGACAAAGATGTTTGAAGAAGGAATGGATTTTGATGAAGCACTGGAAAAAGCGACGGAACTTGGTTATGCAGAGGCAGATCCGACTGCAGATATCGAGGGACTGGATGCAGGAAGAAAAGTTGCGATTATGGCTTCCATCGCGTTCCATTCCAGAGTGACATTTTCCGATGTATATACGGAAGGGATTACGAAGATCTCTGCAAGGGATATCAATTATGCAAAGGAATTTGGCAATGTGATCAAGTTACTGGGGGTTGCACATAATACAGAAGATGGTATTGAGGTATCTGTACATCCGATGATGATTCCTCAGGAGCATCCTCTTGCATCAGTAAGAGATTCCTTCAATGCAGTATTCGTACATGGAGATGCAGTGGATGATGTCATGTTCTACGGACGTGGTGCCGGAGAATTTCCAACGGCCAGTGCCATTATGGGAGATGTCATTGATGTGGTAAGAGATATTCAGTATCACTGCACCGGAAGAATCAGCTGTACTTGTTACCGTGAGACTAAGGTGAAGGAATTTCGTGAGGTAAAGAATAAGTTTTTCCTGCGCATGCAGGTGGATAATAAACCGGGGGTTCTGGCAGCAATCGCCAGTGTATTTGGCGTGCATCAGGTCAGTATCTCGAAAGTAATCCAGAAAATCATTACGGACGGGGTCGCTGAACTGGTTATCGTGACAGAAGCAGTAAAGGAATATCATATGGAGGATGCTCTGGAGTATCTCAAAGATATGGAGACTACTCGTGAAATCAGCAGTGTGATCAGGGAATACTAGGAATTATGAATGAAAGAAGAAATATAATGAATCCGCTGGCAACAGAGCGTATTGACAAATTAATTGCAAAATTTGCAATCCCCGCCATCATCAGTATGCTGGTGAGTTCCCTATATAATATCGTGGACCAGATTTTTATCGGACAGGGAGTTGGAATGCTGGGAAATGCGGCCACTAATATTGCATTTCCGATTTCTATTATCTGTACGGCAACGGCTCTTTTGTTGGGGATCGGAAGCGCATCTAATTTTAATCTAAAGTCAGGAGCCGGTGAATCAGAAGAAGCAAGCAAGATTGTCGGGACTGGCCTTGCAATGCTGGTTATCTGCGGTGTGATCATTGCTGTGGTTGTATTATTTTTTTTGGATCCTCTTCTACAGTTATTCGGAGTGACACCGGATGTATTGCCATATGCACAGGATTATACAGGAATTACAGCGTTTGGAATCCCGTTTCTGATTCTGACAACAGGTGGCAATCATCTGATCCGGGCAGACAGAAGTCCGACTTATTCCATGGCATGCATGTTGACTGGGGCAATTATCAATACGATATTGGATCCTCTGTTTATCTTTGGATTTCACTGGGGAATTAAAGGAGCAGCCTGGGCCACTATTATTGGCCAGATTATATCAGGGATTCTGGTAATCGTGTATTTCCTACGGTTTCGAAAATTAGAATTAAATTGGTCAATGCTCCGTCCAAAAGGGAAGTACCTGAGAGCCATTGTCTCCCTGGGAATGGCGTCCTGCATTAATCAGATTGCTATGGCGATTGTTCAGATCGTGATGAATAATACTTTGCGGTATTATGGCGCAGAGTCTATGTATGGAACCGATATTCCACTTGCCTGTGTAGGAGTTATTTCAAAGGTAAATATGGTCTTTATGGCCATCTGTATCGGAATCTCTCAGGGATGTCAGCCAATCTGGGGATTTAATTATGGAGCAGGACAGTATGACCGGGTAAAACAGACTTACAAGAAAGCATTTCAGATATCTTTGACAATAGGCATCATTTTCTTTTTATGCTTTCAGCTCTTTCCGCGGCAGCTGGTCAGCATATTTGGTACCGGAAGTGAAGAATACTTCCGGTTTGCAGAAAGATATTTCCGCATCTTTATGTTCATGACATTTATCAATGGAATTCAGCCCATGTCTTCCGGATTCTTTACGTCCATCGGGAAGGCGAAACTGGGGATTGTAGTATCACTGACGAGGCAGATTATCTTCCTGCTTCCGTTGATTCTGATCTTCCCGCTCTTTATGGGAATTGATGGAGTAATGTATGCGGGACCGATTGCAGATGGAGCTGCGGCAATTGTTGCAATCGGATATTCTGTTCGTGAATTGAAGAGATTTCGTGAAGATGGAATATAAAAAATTATAATGTATTCATTGAAAAAGTAAATAATCAACCATCAGAGAGACTTGTTGAAAACCCAGAGTTTATGGGGATTGTTTCCAAAAACGTGAAAAAAGCAACAAAATTGTGAATATTATAACTGGATTGTTGCAAAATACACACAAAAAAGCGCGTTGACAAAGAAAAAAACGACAGATATAATGAGGAAAAATAAAAAACAAGAAGTTGGCTGATGGATTCGAGAGAGATTCTGGTTCTTGTTATCAGAACGCCGAAGGGGCAAGAGGGAAATTGAAACTCTCAGGCAAAAGGAATCGAATCCGGACAATACTCTGAAGGACAAACGACAGGGGACTGTGTGATCCAGATGGATCATGCAGTCCTTTTTCTCTTGTTTGACAGAAGAAGGCTGTTAAAGAAGGAGGAGCAAAAATGGAATTGAAAACCCCATTATATGATGCACATGTGAAAGCCGGAGGAAAGATCGTACCATTTGGCGGATATTTACTGCCGGTACAGTATGGAACCGGAGTGATCAAAGAACATATGGCTGTCCGCACACAAGCCGGATTATTTGATGTATCTCACATGGGTGAAGTGCTGTGTGAAGGAAAAGATGCACTCCAGAATCTTCAGATGATTCTGACGAACAATTTTGACAATATGGTAGACGGTCAGGCAAGATATAGCCCGATGTGCAATGAGAATGGCGGTACAGTGGATGATCTGATTGTATATAAGAAATCAGATAACCATTACTTTATCGTAGTAAATGCAGCAAATAAAGATAAGGATTATCAGTGGATGTTGGATCACCAGTTTGGAGAAGTGATATTTACTGATGTGTCAGAGCAGTATGCACAGCTGGCATTGCAGGGACCAAAAGCAATGGAGATCTTAAAAAAGCTTACGGCGGAAGAGAATATTCCAAAGAAGTATTATCATGCTGTGTTTGATACAGAAGTTGCCGGAATTCCTTGTATTATTTCTAAGACTGGATACACAGGAGAAGATGGAGTAGAGCTTTATCTTGACAGCAGCAATGCTGAGAAAATGTGGGATGCTCTTCTGGAAGCCGGAAAAGAAGACGGTTTGATTCCATGTGGACTGGGAGCAAGAGATACCCTTCGCATGGAAGCAGCAATGCCTCTCTATGGTCATGAGATGGACGATACAGTATCTCCATTAGAGACAGGACTTGGTTTTGCAGTAAAGATGAAGAAAGATGACTTTATCGGGAAAGCGGCATTAGAAGAGAAGGAAGCACCTCAGAGAACACGTATCGGCCTGAAAGTAACCGGACGTGGAATTATCAGAGAGCATCAGGAAGTATTTAAAGATGGAGAAAAGATTGGTCTTACTACTTCCGGAACGCACTGTCCATATCTTGGATATCCAATCGCAATGGCACTGGTTGCAGAAGGCAGTGCAGAATTGGGTGATAAGGTAGAGGTCGAAGTAAGAGGCCGAAAAGTAGAAGCAGAAGTGGTGGCACTTCCATTCTATAAAAGAAGTAAATAATAAATAAAAAGCCAATATAAAGAAAAAAGGAGATAAAACGATGGAATTAAGAGAAGGATTATTGTATTCAAAGTCACACGAATGGGTAAAGGAAGAAGGAGATGTTGCTGTGATTGGTCTTACAGACTATGCACAGTCTGAACTTGGAGACTTGGTATTTGTCAATCTTCCGGAAGAGGGAGACGAGATCTCTATAGGCGAAGCATTTTCAGATGTTGAATCTGTTAAAGCAGTATCTGATGTGTATGCACCGGTTTCCGGAACTGTATGTGAGATTAACGAAGAACTCATGGATGCTCCAGAAAAGATTAATGAGGCACCATATGAAGCATGGTTTGTAAAAGTGAAAGATATTACAGAAAAGGAAGAACTCTTATCTGCAGAAGAATACAAGGCATTTGTAGAGAGTGAACAGGCATAATAGAACAGATTAAGGAAAGGCGGTGACGCTTTATGGGAAATTATATTCCGGGTACAAAGCAGGAACAGAAAGAGATGCTTGCGGAGATTGGCTTTGGATCTATGGAAGAATTGTTTGGGCATATTCCAGATGAAGTAAAAGTAAAAGGTGGACTTAAGATTCCGGAAGGAATGTCTGAACTGGAAGTCCGTAAAAAAGTAACGCAGATGGCAGAGAAAAATAAAGTATTTCCTGTGATTTTCCGTGGCGCAGGAGCATACAGACATTTTATACCATCGGTTGTAAAAAGCGTGATATCAAAGGAAAATCTGTTGACGGCATATACGCCATATCAGGCAGAGATCAGTCAGGGAATCCTGCAGTCTATCTTCGAATATCAGACGATGATCTGTGAACTTACAGGAATGGATACTTCGAACGCATCTGTCTATGACGGCGCAACTGCAGCGGCAGAAGGAATTGCAATGTGTCGGGAAAGAAAGAGAAAGAAAGCACTTATTTCTGAGACTACAGATCCGAAGGTATTAGAAACAGTGAAGACCTATTGCTTTGGAAATGGTATGGATCTGGTTATGATCCCTTCGAAGGATGGTCTTACAGATGTAGATGCACTTCGTGAACTGATCGATGACACTACGGCCTGTGTATATATTCAGCATCCAAACTACTATGGAAGTCTGGAAGACGCACAGGCTATCGGTGAGATTGTACATGAAGCAGGAGCAAAATATATCATGGGTGTGAATCCAATCTCTCTTGGAATCATCAAGACACCAAAAGAATATGGAGCAGATGTGGCAGTCGGAGAGGGACAGCCTCTGGGTCTTCCACTTGCATTTGGCGGCCCGTATGTTGGATTTATGGCATGTGTATCAGCCATGACAAGAAAGCTTCCGGGAAGAATCGTAGGACAGACAACGGATCATAATGGAAAAGTTGGATATGTACTGACTCTACAGGCAAGAGAACAGCATATCCGCAGAGAAAAAGCATCCAGCAATATCTGTTCTAATCAGGCGCTGTGTGCGCTGGCGGTTGGAGTATATCTGGCGTCTGTAGGCGGCGAAGGATTGAAAAATGTTGCAACACAATGTACTTCAAAGGCTCATTATATGGCAAAAGAATTGGAGAAAACCGGTTATCAGATTGAGAACAAAGGCGAATATTTCCATGAGTTTGTGACTGTATCAGATGTTCCTTCTGAAAAGGTATTGAATGCACTGGAACAAGAAGGAATCCTCGGAGGATATCCATTGGATGAACATAGAATTTTGTGGTGCTGCACCGAGATGAACAGTAAAGAAGACATTGACAGAGCAGTTGCCATCATAAAGGAGGTGTAATGGATGTTAATATTTGAGAAAGGAAAAGAAGGAAGAGGACTGAGTCTGTTTCCAGAGTGTGATGTAGACGTAGTCTTGCCGGAGGAAAAAGACCAGAGAGAACTTGCATTACATTTGCCGGAACTTTCTGAAAATGAGATTAGCAGACACTACACGGAACTTGCCAAGAAATGTCATGGAGTGAATGATGGATTCTATCCACTTGGTTCCTGTACCATGAAATATAATCCGAAGATCAACGAGGATATGGCTGCATTGCCAGGATTTACAGAGATTCATCCGCTTCAGCCGGCACATACGGTACAGGGATGTATGGAAGTTATGAAGACACTGGAGTCATATCTGTGTGAGATTACGGGCATGAGTCAGATGACATTACAGCCGGCAGCAGGAGCCCACGGTGAGTTTACCGGACTTCTCCTTATTAAAGCATATCATCAAAGCAGAGAAGATCAGAAACGAACCAAGATCATCGTTCCTGATTCTGCTCATGGAACCAATCCGGCCAGTGCTGTAATGGCAGGGTTCTCCGTTGTCAGCATTCCATCAGGACCGGATGGATGCGTGGATCTTGAGAAACTGCGCGAGGCAGCCGGAGATGATGTGGCAGGTCTGATGCTTACCAATCCAAATACGGTTGGACTGTTTGATAAAAATATTCTTGAGATTACGAAGATCATTCATGAATGCGGTGGTCAGTGCTACTATGACGGTGCGAACTTAAATGCCGTTATGGGAACGGTACGACCAGGTGATATGGGATTTGATGTGATCCATCTGAATCTTCATAAAACATTCTCAACGCCTCATGGAGGAGGGGGTCCGGGAAGTGGACCGGTCGGTTGTAAAGAACATCTGGCACAGTTCCTTCCGTCTGTACTTGTGGAAGGTACAGAAGAGCTACAGTTTGGGAAAGCAGAGCACAGTATCGGTGAGATGAAGAGCTTCTATGGTAACTTCCTTGTAGCAGTCAGAGCGCTTACTTATGTCATGACGCTTGGAAGAGAAGGAATCCCACAAGCCAGCCAGAATGCTGTCCTGAATGCAAATTATATGATGAATAAGTTAAAGGACATCTATACGATGGCATATGACGAAGTATGTATGCATGAGTTTGTTATGAGCCTTTCTGATCTTAAGAAAGCAACAGGAGTATCTGCAATGGATATTGCCAAGGGACTTCTTGATAATGGCATTCATCCGCCGACAATGTACTTCCCATTAATCGTAGATGAGGCTTTGATGGTGGAACCGACAGAGACAGAATCCAAAGAAACACTGGATGAAGCAATCCGTGTATTCAGAGGATTATATGAGCTTGCCAAAGAAGACGCGCAGCAGCTTCATCAGGCACCTGTCTCAACGCCGGTGACAAGACTGGATGAAGTAGGTGCAGCAAGGCATCCAGTACTTCGGTATGATTTTTCAAAATAGAATTACATTCTGGAAGAGGTATCAAAATGATAGATAAAATAACTTACATTGAAACGGCTAATACATACCCCTATCAGAATCTTGCGGTGGAGGAGTATCTGCTCCTCCATTGTGATAAAGAGGAATGTATTTTGTATCTCTGGCAGAACAGAAATACGGTTGTAATCGGACGAAATCAGAACGCATGGAAAGAGTGTCTGGTAAGTAAACTGGAAGAAGAAAACGGCTTTCCGGTGCGTCGGCTTTCCGGCGGCGGTGCTGTCTACCATGATCTTGGTAATCTGAACTTCACTTTCCTTGTCAGAAAAGAAAACTATAATGTAGATAAACAGCTTAATGTTATTCTTGAAGCAGTGAAAAAGCTTGGAATCCATGCAGAAAAATCAGGACGTAATGATATTCTGATCGATGGGCATAAGTTTTCAGGAAATGCTTTTTATGAGCAGGGAGACTGCTGCTATCATCATGGAACACTGATGGTTCATGTTAATCTGGGAGAGTTGTCCAGATATCTGACGGTGTCAAAAGATAAGCTTCAGTCAAAAGGTGTGGATTCTGTTCGTGCAAGAGTCGCAAATCTGACAGAGTATGCACCGGATGCAACGGTGGAACTGTTGAAACAGAAGCTTTTGGAAGCATTTGAGGAAGTTTATGGGTTAAAGGCTAAGATTCTAAGAGTTGAGGATCTTGATGCACAGGAAATTGAAAAAAGGACGGAAAGATTTGCTTCCTGGGACTGGATTTTTGGAAAGAAACTGGATTTCCAGTACGAATTGTCCAATCGTTTTCCGTGGGGGCAGGTAACATTACAGATGAAAGTAAAAAATGGAATCGTAGAAGATCTGAATGTATATTCTGATTCCATGAAGCCGGATCTGATTGCTGATCTAAGTTGCTATTTGAGAGGAATTCGTTACGAAAAGAATGCTATTTGCGAGGAACTTAAGCAATATAGTTCTGAGGATGAAGATGAAGAGCAGATGATGAAAGACATTGCAGACTGGATTCTGTCTATCGATTTGTAAAGGAGAAGGAAGCTATGGGAGAGAAATTTGATGTTATTGTAATCGGTGCAGGACCGGGCGGCTATGTAGCTGCGATCAAAGCCGCAAAATCAGGGCTTCGCACAGCAATTGTGGAGAATAGAAGAGTGGGAGGAACATGCCTGAACAGAGGTTGTATTCCTGCAAAAGCGATGATCCATGCTTCTTCTGTTTACAAGGAAATGCAAGAAGGAGGCCGGTTTGGAGTTGCGGCGTCGGATGTATCTTATGACTATGGCAAGATTGTGGCTTATAAGGAAGAGACAACGGATAAATTATGTCAGGGAATCGAACAGCTTTTGAAGGCGAACGCTGTGACGCTCCTCTCTGGAAAGGGAACACTGGAAAAAGGAAAAGTAGTTAGAGTGGCAGGAGAAGAAGGCGAAGAGAGCTATGAAGCTGAAAATGTAATCCTGGCCGCTGGCTCTAAGCCATTGATTCTTCCAATTCCAGGACTTGATCTTCCGGGAGTATTGACCAGTGATGAGTTATTCCAATTAGAAGAGAGACCGGAAAGTCTTGTGATCATCGGCGGCGGAGTTATCAGCGTGGAATTTGCCAGTGTATATGCGAATCTTGGCTGTAAGGTTACCATTGTGGAAGCGATGCCAAGGTTAATTCCTAATATGGATAAAGAGATCTCTCAGAATCTGAAGATGATTTTGAAGAAACGAGGAATTGATATTCATACATCAGCAGCGGTACAGCGTGTAGAACAGGAAGAGGATGGACAATATACCTGTGTGTTTATAGAGAAAGAAAAAGAAGTAAGAGTTTCTGCACAATATGTGTTGTGTGCAGTTGGAAGATACCCGAATACGGACGGTCTGTTCGGGGATAACGTAGAACTTGATATGGAACGCGGACGTGTAGTCGTAGACGATGAATTCCGTACCAGTATGGAAGGCGTCTATGCGATCGGAGATCTTGTAAAGGGGATGCAGCTGGCCCATCTGGCAAGTGCACAGGGTGTATATGTCGCAGAACGGATTGCCGGGAAAGAGTCATCCATTGATGTTCATACGGTTCCGGGCTGTGTATATACAGATCCGGAGATTGCATCTGTCGGTGTGACAGAAGATGAAGCCAAAGAGCAGGGCATTGCTGTAAAGACTGGAAAATTCATTATGAGTGCCAATGGAAAATCTCTGATTACCAAGGAAGAACGAGGATTTGTGAAGGTCATTGTAGAAGCAGATACAGATGTGGTGATCGGAGCGCAGATGATGTGTGCAAGAGCAACGGATATGATCGGTGAACTGGTAACTGCAGTCGTGAATCGTCTGACAGCGCAGCAGCTATTAAAAGGAATGCGTGCACATCCTACTTATAATGAGGGCGTAGCAGAGGCATTGGAGGATGCTGTCGGGGAAGCAATACATGTAATGCCGAAAAAGAAAAGATAAAATGTATAATTAAAAAGAAAGGTTGGTATGTAATATGGGTTTTAAAAGTGACATTGAGATCGCTCAGGAAGCGGAAATGAAAGTGATTAACGAAGTTGCCGATTCTCTTGGAATTCCAGATAAATATGTAGAAAATTATGGAAAATACAAAGCAAAGATCGATTATCGTTATTATAAAGAGGAATTAGAGAGCCGCCCGGATTCTAAAGTGATTCTGGTAACGGCGATTAACCCGACACCGGCCGGAGAAGGCAAGACTACTACAACCATCGGTCTGGCAGATGCCATGAACCGTCTGGGTAAGAAGACAATGGTAGCACTTCGTGAACCATCCCTTGGACCTGTATTCGGAGTAAAAGGCGGAGCAGCAGGCGGCGGCTATGCACAGGTTGTTCCAATGGAAGATATTAACCTGCATTTTACCGGAGATCTTCATGCCATTGGTGCAGCAAACAATCTGATCGCTGCTATGTTGGATAATCATATCCATCAGGGAAATGCACTGGATATTGATACGAACAAAGTGACCTGGAGACGTTGTGTGGATATGAATGACCGTCAGCTTCGAAGTATCGTAGATGGATTGGGTGGAAAGGCAGATGGAGTGACACGTCAGGATGGATTTGACATTACAGTTGCTTCAGAGATTATGGCTGTATTCTGTCTGGCAAATGATATTTTGGATCTGAAAGAACGTGTATCTAAGATTATTGTAGCATATTCCAGAACCGGAAAACCGGTAACAGCCGGAGATCTTCACGCAGAAGGCGCTGTAGCAGCACTGTTAAAAGATGCGTTGAAACCGAATCTGGTACAGACACTGGAAGGAACTCCTGCTTTTATTCACGGCGGCCCATTTGCAAATATTGCACATGGATGTAACAGTGTGATCGCAACAAAGATGGGAATGAAACTTGCAGATTATATGATCACTGAGGCAGGATTCGGCGCAGATCTTGGTGCGGAAAAATTCATTGATATCAAATGCCGGATGTCAGGAATCCGCCCAAATGCTGTGGTTCTGGTTGCAACGATCAAAGCTCTCAAGTACAATGGCGGTGTTCCAAAGACCGAGCTTCAGGCTGAGAATCTGGAAGCATTGGAAAAAGGAATTCCAAACTTACTGAAGCACATTGAAAATATTACAAAGGTATATCATCTTCCTGTTGTCGTTGCAATCAACGCATTCCCGACAGATACAAAGGCTGAATTGGAACTGGTTCGTGAAAAATGTAAAGAACTAGGTGTTAATGTTGCATTGTCAGAAGTGTGGGCACATGGCGGAGAAGGAGGAGAAGAGCTTGCAAAAGAAGTGCTTCGTCTCTGTGAAGGTGAGAGCACCATGGAATATGTATATGATGTAGATGCTTCTATTAAAGAAAAAATTGAAGCTATTGCAACAAAAGTATACGGAGCTGATGGAGTAGATTATACAACAAAGGCGAATAAAGAAATCAAGAATTTAGAAGCAATCGGTCTTGGAAATCTGCCAATCTGTATGGCTAAGAATCAATATTCTCTGACAGATGACGCTAAGAAACTGGGAAGACCAGAAAACTTCAGAATCACGATTCGTGATATCACAGCCTCAGCAGGTGCGGGATTCTTGGTTGCACTGACTGGTGATATCATGAAGATGCCTGGATTGCCGAAAGTACCATCCGCAGAAAAGATTGATGTGGATGCAGACGGTGTAATCTCAGGATTGTTTTAAGGAGGAATGAACGGCATGATGCTGGAACAGAAAACAACAGACTTCCTGGAAGTGTTATCCTCTGCCGAACCTGTTCCAGGCGGCGGAGGTGCTTCCGCCGCAGTGGGAGCATTTGCGTCTGCGCTTGGAATGATGGTAGCAAATCTGACGGTCGGTAAGAAGAAGTATGCTGACGTAGAGGAAGAAATCATAGAAATCCGGGGCTGTCTGAAAGAACTTCGGGAAGAATTGGTGGATCTGACCGATCAGGATGCGGAAGCATTCGAACCATTATCGAAAGCATATGGTCTTCCGAAAGATACTCCAGAGCAGAAAGAAGAAAAAGAAAGAGTCATGGAGAAGGCTCTGTACGAGGCTAGTATTGTCCCGCTCCAGATTATGAAGACTGTTTTCAAAGTAATGAGATATTTAAAAATATTGGGAGAGAAAGGCAGTAAGATTGCAGTCAGTGATGTGGGTGTTGCAGTTCTGTTTGCCCGTGCTGCACTGGAAGGTGCATCCCTGAATATCTATATTAATACCCGTCTTATGAAAGACCGTGAACGGGCGGAAGCGTTGAATCAGGAATCGGATGCCATGATTGAAGAAGCACGGAAGCTGCAGGAAGAAATCTATGCAGGAGTGCTCGCGAAGATTCGGTAGGAGGAAAAAGATGAGTGTATTAATGAAAGGTGCTGATGTGGCAAATGCCATGAAGGCTGCATTGATTGAAAAAGTAGAAGTGCTGAAAGAAAAAGGAACGATTCCCTGCCTTACTATCGTAAGAGTTGGAAATCGTCCGGATGATCTGTCTTATGAACGCGGTGCCAAAAAGCGTATGGAAGCCATTGGAATTGAGTGTCGGATCGTAGAACTTCCGGAGGATATTTCTCAGGATGATTTTGAACAGGAATTCGGGAAAGTGAATGACGACCCGTCTGTCCATGGTATCCTTCTGTTTCGTCCGCTGCCAAAGCAGCTGGATGAAGAACCGATCAAAGCAATGATCCATCCGGAAAAAGATATGGACTGCATGAGTCCGGTGAATATTGCAAAAATATTTGCAGGAGACGAGACCGGATACGCACCATGTACGGCGGAAGCAGTTATGGAAATGTTGGATTACTATGAAATCGACCCTAAAGGAAAGCGAGTTACTGTTGTGGGAAGAAGTATGGTCGTAGGGAAACCACTTTCTATGATGCTCTTGAAACAGCATGCCACGATCACGGTCTGCCATACCAGAACGGTGAATCTGCCAGAAGTATGCCGTAATGCGGAAATCCTCGTTGCAGCAGCTGGAAAGGCCAGGATTATTACGGCTGATATGGTCGGAGAAGGTGCTGTCGTAGCAGATGTCGGCATTAATGTAGACGAAGATGGAAAGATGTGTGGAGATGTGGCTTTTGAAGAAGTGGAACCAAAGACATCTTATATCAGTCCTGTGCCAAGAGGCGTGGGAAGTATTACCACTTCTGTCCTGGCAAAGCATGTGGTCCGTGCCGCTTCGCTTGTCAATAAAGAAAGCCTGTGATATAATGAACGAAAATTAGATGGAAAGCAGAGTAGGACTGAAAAGAACCGTTCAATCCTAAGGAGAATGTCAGGAGAAAAGTAAAGAGGGTCGTGGATGGAAGAGCGGATGCCGATAGGCTTTATGTTTAAACAGATCAATAATATTTATGAAAAGGATTTCAATCAACTATTAAAGACATTGGGAATTACTGCATCGCAGTGTGCAGTATTAGATTACTTATTTCACAGTAGTAAAGAAGAGGTGACTCAAAGGGACATCGAGAAAGCACTATGTCTTAGAAATCCAACGGTAACCGGACTATTGCAGAGGCTGGATGAGAAGGGGTTCATTCTTTCCGTGCCGAGCAATAAGGACAGGCGTTGCAAGAATATCTATCTGACAGAGAAAGCCTATGACATTCAGCGGAGGATGGAAGCTGACCGGAAGAAGATTGACAAGAAGCTTACACTGGGAATGAATAAAAAGGAAATCGCAGCATTGGAAAAGATGCTGGATAAAGTATTGTATAACATAGCCGAGCCGTAATGGTTCGGCTTTTCCTCTTTTTTTTAAATGCATTTCATGGTAAACTGTTCAGGAAAGATTACATTCTATTTATGTGGATGCTATGATAAGGAGGAAAAACCCATGAGTTATGCAGATAGAGTATTCATTAATATGTGCAGGGACATTATCGACAACGGAACGGATACCAGAGGGGAAAAAGTCCGCCCGGTATGGGAAGATGGTACGCCTGCCTATACGATCAAGAAGTTTGGTGTAGTCAACCGGTATGATCTGTCCAAAGAGTTTCCGGCACTGACGCTTCGGAAGACGGGGATCAAGAGTTGTACGGATGAACTTTTGTGGATCTGGCAGAGAAAGTCTAACAATATCCATGATCTGAAACCACACATCTGGGACAGCTGGGCAGATGAAGATGGTTCCATCGGAAAAGCTTATGGATATCAGATGGGAGTCAAGCACCAGTATAAAGAAGGAATGTTTGATCAGATAGACCGCGTAATCTATGATTTGAAGCATAATCCATACAGCCGGAGAATTCTGACGAATATCTATGTGCATCAGGATCTTCATGAGATGAATCTGTATCCCTGTGCTTACAGTATGACCTTTAATGTAACGAAGAAGCCGGGAAGTGAAAAGCTTACATTGAATGGAATTCTCAATCAGCGTTCTCAGGATGTGCTGGCGGCAAATAACTGGAATGTGTGCCAGTATTCTGTGCTGATGCATATGCTGGCACAGGTGTGTGATATGGAGGTTGGAGAGTTTGTTCATGTGATTGCAGATGCGCATATCTATGACCGGCATGTGCCGCTGGTGGAGGAACTGATCAGCAGAGAACCGATGCCGGCACCAAAGTTCTGGCTGAATCCAGAGATTAAGGATTTCTATGATTTTACGCCGGATGATGTGGCATTGATTGATTATCGGACACATGAGCAGATTAAGAATATCCCGGTTGCGATATAAAAGGAGAGATGGTATATGAATATTATAGTTGCAGCAGATAAGAACTGGGCAATTGGAAAGAATAATAAGTTGTTGGTCAGTATCCCGCAGGATATGAAGTTTTTCCGTGAGACGACAACGGGAAAGGTAGTTGTGATGGGAAGAAAGACGTTAGAAAGTTTTCCTGGGGGACAGCCGTTGAAAAAGAGAGTGAACATTGTACTGACTTCGGATAAGAATTATCATGTCAATGGAGCGGATATAGTTCACAGTATCGATGCGCTGTTAGAGGAATTAAAGAAATATCCAGCGGAAGATATCTATGTCATTGGTGGTGAGAGTATCTACCGTCAGCTTCTTCCATATTGTGACAAAGCATATGTGACAAAGATTGATCATGCTTATGATGCGGACACATTTTTCCCGAATCTGGATGAAGATCCTCAGTGGAGAATGACAAAGACCAGTGATGAACAGACGTATTTTGATCTGGAATATGAATTTACGATATATGAGAGGTTATCATGAGAATATTAAGTATTACAGCACAGAAACCAAATAGCACAGGAAGCGGCGTGTATCTGACAGAGCTTGTGAAGGAATTTGCTCTGCAGGGACATGAGCAGGCAGTCGTGGCAGGTATCTACCGGGATGATGAGGTAGAACTGCCAGACGGGGTGGAGTTCCATCCTGTTTATTTCTGCAGTGAGCGGCTGCCATATGATATTGTAGGGATGTCAGATGAGATGCCTTATAAGAGTACCCGGTATTGTGATATGACTCCGGAAATGGTAGAACAGTTTCGTGAGGGATTTTTTGAAGTAATCTCACCGCTTGTGGAGCAATTTCAGCCGGATCTGATCCTGTGCCATCACCTGTATCTTCTGACCGCTTTTGTAAGGCAATGGTTTCCAGATAAAAAGATATATGGTTTCTGTCATAATACAGATCTGCGTCAGATGCAGAAGACGGATCTGGAGCGTACTTTTATAGCAGAACAGATTCGTAAACTGGATCGGATCTTTGTCCCTCAGACAGCACAACAGGATGGTGTTGTAGATATCTATCAGGTGGATATTGAGAAGACGATGATCGTGGGGATGGGATATAACAATAAGATCTTCTATGTGACTGGGGAAAAACCGAAAGATGGTGTGACCAGAATTGTATTTGCAGGGAAGATTGCAGAGAAAAAAGGTGTTATGAGCCTGATTCGAAGTCTTACGCTTCTGGGGAACAAGGCACCACATGGGCAGAAAGGAGCATTGCAGGTGTATCTTGCAGGAAGTGCCGGAAACGAGACAGAGTACCGGGAGATTCAAAGACTTGCAGAAGAATGTCCATATGAGATCCATTTTCTGGGGAGACTGGCACAGCCAGCGCTCGCCAAAGTGTATAATGAATGTGATATTTTTACTCTGCCGTCCTTTTTTGACGGGCTTCCGTTAACGGTGATTGAAGCGCTGGCCTGCGGAGACCGGGTCGTAGTATCAGACCTTCCAGGTATACAGGCATGGCTTGGAGAATATGCGCCGGGAGCGGATGTAAGATATGTAACGATGCCGCAGATGCGCAATACCGATGAGCCGGTGCCGGAGTCCCTGCCAGAATTTGAAGAGCGTCTGGCCAAGGCATTACTTCAGAGCATACATACGAAGGAGCGGAAGATTGCAGATGTCAGCAAAATCTCCTGGGAAGGAATTGCAAAAAAAGTTCTGGGTTGACAATTACTGGTAATATCTACTATAATAATACTAATTATCAGAGAAATGCTATGACAAGGAGGAGTACATAAGTACCTGATGCCAAGAGAGAAGATGGGTGGTGCGAATCTTCGTGATGGATTTATGGAAGTAGCCTTTGAGCAGTGAACCGAAAGAATTGCGGAAGATGATTCGAGTAGACTTCAACGCAGTCCCAGCGTTAGAGGGGAGCAATATCGGAGAAGAATATATCTCCCGTATTGGCAGAGTGCAAAGAGATGACTCTTTGAATTTAGGTGGTAACACGGATGAATCATTCGCCCTAAGCATAGGCTTAGGGCTTTTTTTCGCAGTTGAGGATAAGGATATTTCTTTGGGAACAGGAGGTATTTTATGAAAAAAATCAGTGGAAACAAATTATTAGTGAAAGCGTTGAGAGAGGAAGGGGTAGATACCATATTCGGTTATCCTGGAGCATGTACCATTGATATCAGCGACGAACTGTATAAGCAGGATTATACGAAGGTTATTCTTCCAAGGCAGGAAGTAGCGCTGGTGCATGAGGCAGATGCCTATGCAAGATCAACAGGCAAAGTTGGGGTATGTCTGGTGACCAGCGGACCGGGAGCTACGAATCTGGTGACGGGTCTTGCAACGGCCTATTATGACAGTGTTCCGTTGGTATGCTTTACCGGACAGGTAGCAAGACATCTGATTGGAAATGATGCATTCCAGGAGGTCGATATTGTAGGAATTACCAGAAGTATTACGAAATATGGTGTTACGGTACGCAACAGAGAGGATCTGGGACGTATCTTGAAAGAAGCGTTTTACATTGCAAGGACCGGAAGACCGGGACCGGTGTTGATTGACCTTCCGAAAGATGTGATGGCAGAATTAGGAAGTTCGGATTATCCGACGGATGTCAATATCCGTGGATATAAGCCGAATACGCATGTTCATATCGGACAATTGAAACGGGCGATTAAGATGTTAAGTAAAGCGGAACGACCACTGTTTCTTGCGGGAGGCGGTGTAAATATCGCGCATGCCAATCGGGAATTTACAGAATTAGTGAATAAGACGAATGTACCGGTTGTGACAACCGTCATGGGAAGAGGAGCAATCCCGACCAATCATCCGTTATATGTAGGCAATCTGGGAATGCATGGAGCCTATGCCTGCAATATGGCGGTAAATGAGTGTGATCTGTTATTCTCCATTGGAACCAGATTTAATGACAGAATTACCGGAAAGCTCCATTCCTTCGCACCGCATGCGCAGATTATACATATAGATATTGACACAGCGGCTATCTCGAAAAATGTGCAAGTTGATGTGCCGATCGTAGCAGATGCGAAAGAAGCTATTACTAAGATGCTGGAATATGTAACAGAATGTAATACGAAGAAATGGCTGGATGAGGTCGGTGAATGGAAGATGGAACATCCACTTACGATGAAACAGAAGCCGATCATGACACCACAGGATGTCATTGAGACAATCAATCGAGTATTTGATGAGGCAATCGTGGTGACGGATGTTGGACAGCATCAGATGTTCACAGCACAGTTTATTGAGATTACGGAAAAGAAGAAACTTCTTATGTCGGGTGGACTTGGAACCATGGGATATGGTCTTCCGGGTGCAATTGGAGCGAAGATCGGCAATCCTGATACTCCGGTTATCTCCATTTCCGGGGATGGCGGAATGCAGATGAATATCCAGGAGCTTGCGACAGCTGTACTGGAAGAACTTCCGATTATCTCCTGCATTTTCAATAACAGTAATCTGGGGATGGTACGCCAGTGGCAGAAGTTGTTCTATGGTAAGCGGTACTCAATGACTTGTCTGCGTTCCGGGGCGGCCTGCCGGGGAAAATGTGGTGAGGTGCCTTGCCCAGAATATACACCTGATTTTATCAAGCTTGCAGAGAGTTATGGGGCAAAAGGAATCCGCGTGACCAAGAAGGAAGAGATCGAACCTGCCTTCCGGGAAGCAATGAAGAGTAAGAAGACGCCGGTCATTATTGAATTTGAAATCGATCCGGAGGATCTGGTATATCCGATGATACAGCCGGGCGGAACTTTGGAAGATATGATATTGGATTGTTAAGAGGAAAGGAGAGGTCAAGATGAGTAATAATGGAATGAAAAAACGTTGGATATCTCTGTATGTGGAAAATCAGGTGGGTGTCCTTTCGAAAATATCTGGACTTTTTTCCGGAAAATCCTATAATCTGGACAGTCTGACTGTAGGTACTACGGAAGATCCTACTGTGTCCAGAATGACCATTGCAACAGTCAGTGATGATGAGACATTTGAGCAGATTAAGAAGCAGCTGAACCGTCTGGTAGAGGTCATCAAGGTCATTGATTTTACGGATGTATTTGTTCGTATGAAAGAGATTATGTATATTAAGGTGCGCAAATGCACACCGGAGGATAAGGTGGAATTATTCCAGATTGCAGAGACATTTAAGGCAAAGGTCATTGATTATGGCAAAGACAGCCTTCTGCTGGAATTTGTCCAGACGGCAACGAAGAATGATGCGGTAATCAAGTTGATGAAAGAAGAATTCAAGAGCATTGAAGTTGTGCGGGGCGGAAGTGTCGGGATTGAATCTATCAGCATGATGGAACGATAAAAGGTTTTTTGTAAAAAACAGAGCGCACTCTTGAATTTTGAAAATGAGCGTATTATAATAATTGCAGATCATATATTTAGTTATTTATCTAAGGACGGAGGAATAGAAAATGGAAAAGAAAAATATTGACTGGTCTAATATCGGATTTGGCTATATGCAGACGGATAAGAGATACGTTTCCAATTATAAGAATGGAGCGTGGGATGAAGGTACATTGACCTCCGATGCCAATGTCGTAATAAATGAATGTGCAGGTGTATTGCAGTACGCACAGACATGTTTTGAAGGATTAAAAGCCTATACTACGGAAGATGGACATATCGTTACATTTCGCCCGGATCTGAATGCAAAGAGAATGGTAGATTCCGCAAAGCGTCTTGAGATGCCTGTATTCCCGGAAGACAGATTCTTAGATGCAGTAAAACAGGTGGTAGAAGCAAACGCAGCATATGTTCCGCCATACGGATCAGGAGCAACACTTTACATCAGACCATACATGTTTGGCTCCAGCTCTGTAATTGGGGTGAAGCCGGCAGAGGAGTATCAGTTCAGAATGTTTGCAACTCCGGTAGGACCATACTTCAAGGGCGGCGCTAAGCCAATCACCATCAGAGTATGTGACTTCGACCGTGCAGCACCGCATGGAACAGGCCATGTAAAAGCTGGTCTGAATTATGCTATGAGCTTACATGCAATCGTAGACGCACACAATCAGGGATTTGATGAGAACATGTATCTGGATGCAGCAACCAGAACAAAAGTAGAAGAGACCGGCGGAGCAAACTTTATCTTTGTTACCAAAGATAACAAAGTTGTAACACCGAAGTCCACTACAATTCTCCCATCTATTACAAGACGTTCTCTGATGTATGTTGCAGAGAAATACCTTGGATTAGAAGTAGAAGAAAGAGAAGTATACTTCGATGAAGTCAAAGATTTCGCAGAATGCGGACTTTGTGGTACAGCAGCAGTCATCTCGCCAGTAGGAAAGATCGTAGACCATGGCGAAGAGATTTGCTTCCCAAGCGGAATGGACGAGATGGGACCAGTGACCAAGAAGTTATACGAGACATTGACCGGAATCCAGATGGGGCATATCGAAGCACCAGAAGGATGGATCTGTAAGATTTGTTAATGCTAATATAGATAGAAAAATCAGGCATCACAAGGTGCCTGATTTTTTGTGCAATTGGGGACACGGTAAATTGAATCTGGGACGGAGGAAAATGAAAAAACCCCCGTCCCCTATTGAAAAAACAGTATATAACAGTTGACAACAGTTATAAACAGTTATATACTGTTTATAACGAAGGAGGGATGACATGAAGTTAATTATTAATCATTCTTCTATGCAGCCTATCTATGATCAGATTGTGGATCAGATGAAAGGCAAGATCATGCAAGGGGAATTGCAGGAGAATACGATGCTCCCATCGGTTCGTACGCTAGCGAAGGAACTACGCGTCAGTGCGCTGACGGTGAAGAAAGCATATGATGCCCTGGAGGAGGAAGGATTTGTGATCACAGTCCATGGAAAAGGCAGCTTTGTTGCTTTTGCCAACCAGGAGATGATGCTGGAAGAGAAGAGAAAGGAAGTCGAAGCTGATTTGGAAATGGCCATCCGAAAAGGCAGAAGCTGTGGAATGAGTAATCAGGAGATTACGGAACTATTTCGGATTGTTTTGGAGGATTAGCAGATGTTGAGATTGGAGAATGTTGAGAAGAGGTATAAGGATTTTGCACTGGACTGTTCGATGGAGGTCCGGGAAGGGTGTGTCACAGGTCTGATAGGGGCAAATGGAGCTGGAAAGAGTACGACATTTAGAGCGATACTTGGATTGATTCATACGGATGGTGGAAAGATAGAGATTCTGGGAAGGACGCCAGATCAGCTCAGACCAGAGGACCGGGAGCGTATTGGGGTCGTATTAGCCGATTCGGAGTTTAGTGGATACTTAAGTATTAAGGATCTGATTCCAGTGCTGGAGAACTTGTATTCACAATTTAATCGAGACAGATTTGTAGAAAAATGTGAAGAATTTCAGCTGCCATTGAATAAGAAAATCAAAGAATTTTCAACGGGAATGAAGAGAAAGCTCCAAGTGCTGGCAGCGCTTTCTTATAATGCAGAACTGTTGATTATGGATGAACCGACAGCAGGGCTTGACGTGCTTGCACGCGACAGTCTTCTGCAGATGTTAAGAGAATATATGGAGCAAGAAGGCCGTTCCATTCTGATTAGTTCCCATATTTCTACGGATTTGGAAGGTTTTTGTGATGATATATATATGATTGATCATGGGCAGATAATTATGCACGAGGAAACAGATGTGCTATTAAGTGATTATGCACTTTTGAAAGTGACAGATGAGCAGTATCGTGATTTGGAAAAAGAATATATTCTTCGCTATAAGAAAGAAGAGTTCGGATATAGCTGCCTGACGAATCAGAAGCAATTTTATCTGGAGAATTACCCTTCAATTGTAATTGAAAAAGGAAGTATTGACGAAGTAATCATGATGATGGTGCGAGGTGAAAAGTAATGAAAGGATTATTGATTAAGGATTTTAAATTATTAAAAAATCAAAAGCAGTTTTTTTTGACGGTATCCATGATGGGAATTATCTTTTTAGTGGTTTCAAATAATCCAGATTTTGTCATAAGTTACATTACAATCATGATATCGATTTTTACATTAAGCACGATCAGTTATGATCAATATAACAATGGAATGGCATATTTATTCACACTTCCAATTACCCGGAAGGAATATGTAGGAGAGAAATATGTGTTCGGTCTGATATCCACAGCAGCCTCTCTTGCGGGGGTGTCTGCAATAGCATATGCGGTAGCTTTTGCCAAATCCATTGAATATACATTGGAAGAATGGGGAGCTACAGTGATATCAAGCTTTCTGATTGTAATAATAATGCTGGCATTTACCATACCTTTACAGCTGAAGTTCGAAGCAGAAAAAAGTCGAATGGCATTGCTTGCAGTGTGGGGATGCCTTTTCATAGCGATTTATCTGATGGTATATATAGGACGAAAAATGGGAATCGATATAGAAGCAATTCTTGATTCCATCTTTGAGGCGAAATTGTCGACAACAATTATTGCAATTATATTAATCTGTATAGCATCAACGATTATTTCATATCTGATTTCATTGAAAATTATTAAGAAAAAAGAATTTTAAGTCAAAAAGGTACAGGGCATTTTGCAAATGGGGACGTAGTATTTTGTAAAAATACTACGTCCCCATTTGCAACGGCAGCTCCAATCCATTTGCTTCTAACAATTCTTTATCTGACAGGATTTCTTTCGTTGGTCCATCGCAGATGATTCTTCCATTTGCCATTAATATAGTTCGCTCGCAGGTGTCCCAGATCATGTCGAGATCGTGGGATGCGATGATCTTCAGGTGTTCGAAGGAGTTTAGGATATGGATCAGGTTCCTGCGGTTTCTGGGATCCAGTGCGATGGAGGGTTCGTCCATCAGGATGATGTCAGGAGTCATGGAGAGGATGGTGGCAATGGATGCCAGTTTTTTCTCGCCGCCGGACAGTTTGTAGATATGCTTATCTTTCAGGTGGCTGATTCCGGTCATTTCGAGGGCTTTTGCAACTCTTCTGTGGACTTCTTCTTCCGGGAGACCATAGTTTCTTGGGGCAAATGCGATATCTTCGTAGACGGTTGACATGAAGAGCTGGCTATCGGAATCTTGAAATACATATCCGATTTTTTCTCGGATCTGAGGAAGAGTTTCTTTTTGTACCGGGATTTCTTCGATGCGGATGCTTCCGTCAAAGTCTAAGTATAGCCCGACAAGTATTTTTAATAGGGTGGATTTGCCGACTCCATTTGCCCCGACCAGGCCGATGGCATCGCTTTCTGAGGCGTGAAATGAGATGTCTTTCAAAATCCGATTTTCTTCTCCAGGCTCATAATTAAAAGATACATTTTTAACGTCAATATGTATGTGACTCATAGAATGCAATCCTCCTTGATATTTATCAAACATGTAATCAAAATATGTAATCAGAATCCATAATTAGAATAGATGACCTATCGCCTGTCCGATTATGACAAGCATTGGAAATCTTCGAAAGAGTAGAATGATGCTCAGCCACAGGAAAAAGTATACAAAGTCCTGAGGTTTCCAGCACACTTTTTCATTTATATAATGAAAGTCTCCGGTATATCCCCTGAGAGTCATACTTTCATATATGTTACTGGCACGATCCATGCTCCGAAGTAACAATTGACCGGTAAGAGATCCCCAGACTTTAAAGTGAACCCCTTTTTGCTTTGGCGCTCTTAAGGAATATGCCTGTGTGATGCGGTTCACTTCTTCTAATAAAAGGGAAATGTAGCGGTATGTGAGCAGAATTTGCGTGACCAGAATCTGTGGAATATGAATCAAGCGAAATGCGTAACATAGCTGTTCGATAGAAGTCGTTGCAATCAACAGGTAGGATGCCAGGACACTGAAGACTCCCTTCATCATGAGTGTAAGCATAGATAATACTCCGGCATTGATACGAAATGTGCCGATGTATACAGGTATTTTGTCAAAAAATGGATTCAGGATTCCAATCAGGCATATGAGAGGCAGAACGACCCGGAGGCGCTTCAGGCTGTCCTTGAAAGACAAATCAGCCAGTAGAAATGTAGCCAGAGGATAGACGAACATTCCGGCGAGTCCAATGACGTCATATTTTGAAAATGAAACCACAGTTGTAATGTAAAGAACAGTCAGAACAAATTTAACCAGTGGGTGAAGATGGTTCACCCACTGGTCTCTTGATGAAAGTATGTCCATATGATGGATCTCATAGATTGCGTTACCAATTTTGCTCATGATACTCGTTTCTTCCTGAAAAATTTAAATATATAACATGCTCCGACACAGACAACTATAACGACTATGCCGCCTACGATTCCTGAAAATGTTGTTCCAAAAGAAGAATCAGAATCTTTGAAAGCATAATCTGGAAGCAATGCAGTGGCTTCCTGTATGGAATCGGCTTTTTCATAGATATCGCCTTCAGATTCTATTTCCGTAGAACCGGTAATCTTTTCGATGGACCACTCCAGACCATCCGGATCAGAGGATGCTGCCAGAGATAATCCTCCTCCGATTACGATTGCCAGAACGGCAAGAATAGTTACCGTCTTTTTAAATGAAAAACGACCTTTGGAGACTGCCGATTCCGCTCCATGATACAGCATCTCAGGACGTGCATCGTGTACAAATACCAGAATGGCTGCAGTAATAAGTCCTTCCACAAAACCGATAGCAAGGTGAATCGGCTGCATGGTTGCTGCAAATGTAGTAAATGGAAGCTCCGTTATGCCAGAAGCGAGAGTTTCCAGTGTCACACTGAATGCTCCAAGCTGTAGGGTAAGAACACAACCTAAGATGGAGGAAGCAATAATCTTGCCTTTGGTAAATCCTTTTTTTATGATTGGCTTCCAGATAAGAAGGGCACCAATGAAACATCCGTAAAATGCCATGTTCCAGACATTACATCCGAGTGCCAGAAGACCGCCGTCTGCAAATAACAGACATTGGATGAGCAACACTCCAATCATGGTGAGGAATCCAGCGTATGGTCCAAGTAACGCTGATAGTAGCATACCTCCGCATAGGTGCCCACTGGAACCAGTGCCCGGAATGGTGAAATTAATCATCTGGGTCGCAAATACGAATGCACCCATTACGCCCATAACGGGAATCTTCTTTGGATCACTTTCTAATCGTACCTTTTTTACAGAATAAGCTGCTACCGCTGCAGAACAGGCATACATGGTTCCTGCCACTGCCGGTGAGACTAAAGCATCAGCCATATGCATAGAGCATCTCTCCCTTCATTCCTCAGAATAATCTTTGATGTTAATACTATATTACGTTAGCAGAATGAAGGAAAACAAGCCCCCATGGGGGTGAAAAACAGATTATTTCATGCGATGACTCTCGATGATAAGCTTGACGGTACGATATAAAAATGGTTTATATTGCTCGATGGAAAGTGGTTCTTCGTATATCACAGAATTATAGGCAGTAGAACCGGCAAGTTCAATAATCGTAAACAGCATGACATCTATATCTTCATAGGAGTATGCATCCTGCTCGACCATTTTGAGAAAGGCTTCATATAATTCTGTGTCTGAGTCTTCACCGGTCAGCAGTGCAGATTTCAGTGCTCCCATGACAAGATTCTTAGAAATGAAGTTTAAAAGAGATTTGTTATCTTTTAAGGCATCAATGACATGATTAATGATAAAAATCAACTGTTCTTCCAGTCCTTGAACATTGGATGCAGCCAGTGCGAGGTTGGCGGCATGGAATAGTTCATGTGTCTTGTGGGCAATGAGTTTATTCTTGATGTCGTATTTGTCTTTAAAATACAGATAGAATGTACCCTTTGCAACGCCTGCTTTTTCTACGATGTCAGAAATGGCAGTAGTATTGAAGCCTTTTGTAGTAAATAATTCATATGCAGTATTAAAAAGTGCATCTTTTTTCTTACGTTTATTTTCGTCAACTTTTCCCATAATTTTTCTCCTTGTTCTTTATTATAAACAGAGTTTTTGGCTGTTGGCAAGAGGTTCATACAAAAAATGACCAAAAGTCAAAAATATATTGACTAATAGTCATTTTTGATGTATAGTGCATATTGTAATAAATGACTGATAGTCAGAAAATGAAAAGGAGCAAATGAGTATGGTTAACTTTGGAAAAAAAGTAGTGAAGTACAGAGTGCCGATACTGATCATAAGTATCTTATTGTTGATTCCATCTGTACTGGGGTATGTCAATACCAGAGTCAATTATGATGTTCTTACTTATCTGCCGGATGATATTGAGACTATGCAGGGTCAGGATATTTTGACGGATGATTTTGGGGTAGGAGCATTTTCCATGTTTATTGTAGATGGCATGGAAGATAAAGATGTGGCAGCATTAAAAGCAAAGATTGAAAAGGTAGACCATGTGGCAAATGTCCTGTGGTACGATTCCATCGCAGATATATCTATACCAGAGAGCATGCTGCCGGATAATATCTACGAGGTATTTAATTCAGATACAGGAACGATGATGGCAATCTTTTTTGATGAAGGGACATCTTCGGATGGAACAATGGAGGCTATAGAAAAGATTCGCTCCATTGCCGGAAAGCAGTGCTTTTTAAGTGGAATGTCTGCAATTGTAACTGATACGAAGAATCTCGCTGAGAAGGAAACGCCGCTTTATGTATTAATCGCAGTGGCTCTTGCATTACTTGTTCTTGGAATTACAATGGATTCCTTCTTTGTGCCGGTACTGTTTCTGTTGAGTATCGGAATGGCAATCCTATATAATCTCGGGAGTAACTATTTCTTAGGGGAAATCTCTTATATTACGAAAGCACTGGCCGCAGTGCTGCAATTAGGAGTAACGATGGACTATTCCATTTTCCTGATGCATAGTTATGAAGAACAGCAGATTCGTTATAATGGTGATAAAGAACGTGCGATGGCACATGCGATTTCGCAGACGTTTTCCTCTGTAATCGGAAGTTCTGTCACTACAATCGCGGGATTTATTGCGCTTTGCTTCATGACGTTCACACTTGGCCTGGACATCGGTATTGTTATGGTAAAAGGCGTTGTCTTTGGAGTCATAGCTTGTATTACAGTTCTTCCGTCTATGATTCTTTGTTGTGACAAATTGATCGAGAAGACGAAGCATAAACCGCTATTGCCAGATATTGGAAAGATATCGGAACGGGTTACCAGACATTATCTTGTATATGTAGCACTTTTCCTGGTGCTTTTATTCCCGGCAATTTACGGAAATAGCCATACAAGCGTTTACTATAACCTGGATGCATCTCTCCCGAAAAATCTGCCAAGTGTTATTGCAAATGAGAAATTAAAAGAAGACTACGATATGAATACGACTCACATGATCCTGGTCGACAGTTCTGTCTCGTCCTCAGATGTGAATAAGATGATGAAGGAAATCGATAAGGTAGATGGAGTGAAGTGGGCACTTGGCCTGGATAAACTGGTCGGGCCTGGTATTCCTACTGATATGCTGCCAGATTCTGTAACCAGTATGCTGAAGAATGACAAGTATCAATTATTGTTGGTAAATTCACAGTATAAAGTGGCTTCGGATGAGATCAACGGACAAATTACAGAGATTAATCAGATCCTGGATAAGTATGATAAAGGTGCAATGTTAATCGGTGAAGGACCGCTGACCAATGATCTGATTGAAATTACGGATAAAGATTTTAAGACGGTCAGTGCAGTGTCGATTGGAATTATATTTATCATCATATTATTGCTTTTCAAATCCATTTCGCTGCCGATGATACTGGTTGGAGTTATTGAGTTTGCAATCTTTGTAAATATGGGAATTCCGTTCTATACCGGAACGACGCTGCCGTTCGTAGCCTCTATCGTTATCGGAACGATTCAGCTGGGTTCGACGGTGGACTATGCAATCTTGATGACAACAAGGTATAAACGAGAACGAAATCATGGAGCAGGAAAATATGATGCAATTACGACCGCACATCGAGCTTCGGCTCGTTCCATCATGGTAAGCGCATTCAGTTTCTTTGCAGCAACGATAGGGGTAGGATTTTATTCCAATATTGATATGATCAGTTCTCTGTGTGTTCTGATGGCAAGGGGAGCATTGATCAGTATGATCGTGGTTGTATTTGTTCTGCCATCTATGTTTATGGTATTTGATAAGGTAATTGTTAAGACAAGTAAAGACTTTTTGCCGAAAAAGGCGTAGATCTGGTTAGGAGGTAATCTTCATGAAGAATAAGAAAGCAAAAAAAGTAATGGCAGGCTCTATGGCGGTGGTTATAGCAGCAGGACTTGCAGGAACTTGTGGATATTATAATCATGCATCTGAGGTTCGGGCCGAAGAAGATACAGAAGTATTGCAGGAAACGGCAGAACAAGTACTGGGAGACAGTGATACGGGTGATGATGGAGAATTTTATAAAGAAGAATCCGTTTATGTGAAGGCTGACGCTTCTGGTCATCCAATGAAGACAACAGTCACGGAATGGCTGAAGAATCCAGAAAAAGGAACATTTGAAGATTCGACAGAATTGAATGACATCAAAAATATTAAAGGAGAAGAGAGCTTCCATGAAGGAACGGATGGCTCTTTGCAATGGCAATCTGAGGGAAATGACATTTATTATCAGGGAACGGTAGACAAAGAACTACCGGTGGATGTAAAAGTATCCTATAAGTTGGATGGGGAAAGCATTTCCCCAGAGGAACTGGAAGGGAAAGACGGGAAGTTAGAGATTCATTTTGAATATGAGAATAAATCCAAAGAAACGGTAGATGTAGGTGAAGAAAATGTGGAAATGTATACACCGTTTACCATGGTCACAGCGATGATGCTTCCAACGGATGGTTATAAAAATGTGACGATTGATAATGGTAAGATTATTTCAGACGCTGACAAAGATATTATTGTCGGGGTGGCATTCCCGGGACTGGAAGAGAATCTGAATCTTCAGGATCTGGATGTAGATATTCCAGACAGTGTAACGATTACGGCCGATGTAGAAGATGCATCAGTGGAACCGACCATTACACTTGCCTCTGCAGAGCTTTTGAATGAAATAGATCTGGATAACATCGACAGTTTTGATGATCTGGAAGGCTCCATCGAGCAGTTAGAGGATGCAACCAATCAGTTGGTAGAAGGTTCGAAATCTGCAGCCGATGGGGCGAAAGAACTGGCCGATGGATCTAAGACCTTATCTGACGGTGTGAATACGCTGAATGATAAGAGTGGTGAATTGGCAAGTGGAATGAATACTCTGGCAGATGGAGTGAATGCGTATGTAGGCGGAGTAAGCCAGCTCGCAAGTGGAAGTACTTCTGTGGCAAATGGAACAGCAACTTTAAAATCTGGTGTACAGACAGTACAGGCAGGCATCGCTTCTGCAAAAGCCGGGGCAGACCAGCTGGTAGCCGGATACACTGGAGGCGGAACAGAAACAGGAGTAGGTGTTGTTACAGCCGCACAGTCAATCAGTGATGGGATTACTGCATTAAATAACACATTAAGTGAGAATACCAGTCTTACACTTAGTTCGGCGCAAGAACAGTCAATCAGTGGTATGGCATACCAAATGGCAGTAAAATCGGTTGAGAATATACCAGAGGATACATTTACTAATCTTGGGACAACAAAGACTGATTATATTTCAAATCTGAGTGGACAGTATGAAGAATTATTAAAATTACAATTTACGAATACAATGAATCAGACCGCAGCTACTGTGAAATCTACAATTAAAGATAATATACAACCAATAGTTACAGGAGCTCCAGCATTAGCAGCCGGAGTAAATCAATTGTATGCCGGAACTGTAGATTTACAGAAAGGTTTAAGCCAGCTCAATGACGGAAGCGCATCATTAGTGCAAGGAACTTCAGACCTGTATGAAGGAGCAATTGCATTACAACAAGGAGCAGCAAAACTCAATGAAAGAAGCAGCCTGTTATCTACAGGAACACAGTCTCTGAAAGCTGGCGGTTCCCAACTGACGTCCGGCGTTGGCCAGCTTGCAGACGGCGCCGGGCAGGTCGCAGATGGCGCAAGTGCACTGGCAGACGGAAATCAGCAGCTTTCAGATGGTATGGCGGAATATAAAGAATCCGCCATCGATAAATTAACAGAACTATTCAACGGAGATATCCAGAATGTAACATCACGAATTGATGCTATGAAGACATTAAGTCGAAATTACAAATCCTTCGCAGGAATCAAGGATGGTGTCAATGGAAGTACAAAATTCATCATTGAGACAGAAGGAATAGATTAACAAAATAACGCGAATGGGTACACCACAAATGACGAATGGGTACACCACATTTTTTAATTGGGGACGTAGACTTTTTTCAAAAGTCTACGTCCCCAATTGTTAAAATGAAGCTCCCATGCTATAATAAGTCCAGTCATATTACGGAAAGGATGGAATATCATGGAGGCTTATACAAGTTTTGCGGTGGTTTATGATACGTTCATGGATAATGTCCCATATGAGGAATGGGCTGATTATTTGTGGAAATTATTGCGGGAATATGGTATTGCAGATGGACTGGTATTGGAGTTGGGCTGTGGAACAGGCAGTATGACGGAACTTCTGGCGTCGAAGGGGTATGATATGATTGGCGTGGATAATTCGGAGGATATGCTGGAGCTTGCGATGGAGAAGCGAATAGAGAGTGGACATGATATTCTGTACTTGTTGCAGAATATGCAGGAGTTTGAATTGTATGGTACGGTGAGAGCTGTGGTCAGTGTCTGTGATTCGGTGAATTATGTGACGGATGAGGAGGAGTTGACGGAGGTCTTCCGTCTGGTGAATAACTATCTGGATCCTCAAGGTGTATTTATCTTTGATTTTAATACAGAATATAAGTATCAGGAGATTCTCGGAGAGCAGGTGATTGCGGAAGAACGGGAAGAATGTAGCTTTATCTGGGATAATTATTATGATGAAGAGCAGAAGATCAATGAATATGAACTGACGTTGTTTGTACAGAGTCAGGAAGATCCCGAGTTGTATCGCAAGTACCAGGAGGTTCATTATCAGAGGGCATATACTTTGGAGAGAATAAGGAATTTGATTGAAAAAGCAGGACTTCGTTATGTGACAGCGTATGATGCATACACGAAGGATGCTCCATTGTATACAAGTGAGCGTATCTGTGTGGTAGCACAGGAATGTGGAAAATAAGAAGATTGAAATAAGAAAGGCAGATAGAAAATGAAAGATTATATTGTAAGAGCAACTGCGGCAGATAATCAGATCCGGGCGTTTGCTGCGACAACAACACAGGTGGTGGAGATTGCAAGACAACACCATAATACCAGCCCGGTAGCAACAGCAGCGCTGGGACGTCTCCTGACAGCAGGAGCTATGATGGGAAGCATGATGAAAAATGATACGGATATGTTGACCTTACAGATTCGTGGGGATGGACCGATTCAGGGAATTACAGTTACAGCAGATAGTCATGCCAATGTTAAAGGGTATGTGGGGAATCCGGATGTAGTATTGCCACCTAAAAATGGTAAACTGGATGTTGGCGGAGCTGTTGGCATTGGATTATTGCAAGTTATTAAGGATATGGGACTCAAAGAACCATATTCTGGACAGACGATTCTGGTGTCCAGCGAGATTGCAGAAGACTTGACTTATTATTTCGCTAATTCTGAACAGGTTCCGTCTTCAGTAGGCTTAGGAGTTTTGATGGAGAAGAATAATACCGTTCGTTGTGCCGGTGGATTTATTATTCAGCTTATGCCATTTGCAGAAGAAAAGACAATCAGTCAGTTGGAAGAGAACTTAAAGAATGTGACGTCGGTGACAGCACTTCTGGATCAGGGATATACACCGGAGCAATTGTTGGAAACGTTGCTTGGCAATCTTGGATTGGAGATTACAGATACAGTGCCAACTCAATTCTACTGTAATTGTTCGAAAGAAAGAGTGGAACAGGCTGTGGTCAGTATCGGGCGCAAAGAGATTCAGGAGATGATTGATGACGGAGAGGACATTGAAGTGAAGTGTCATTTCTGCAATACAGCGTATCGATATACGGTAGATGAATTAAAGAATATTATAAAACGAAGTAAATAAAGAGGTGGGGAGAAGAAGATGAGACACGGATTTGTAAAAGTGGCGGCGGCAACTCCAGATATTAAGGTCGCAGATGTAGCATACAATACAGAACATATCTGTAATCTGATAGATGAGACGGTTCGGGAAGATGCTAAGATTATCGTATTTCCAGAGTTATGTATTACCGGATATACTTGCAGTGATCTGTTTATGCAGGATGTTTTGTTAGAAGATGCGCGGCAGGCACTTCATATGATTGCACAGCATACTGTAGGTAAAGATGCTTTGATATTTGTTGGAGTACCACTGGCAATAGACGGGGAATTATATAATGTGGCAGCAGCTTTAAATCAAGGAAAGATTCTGGGCTTGACAACTAAGACATTTCTTCCGAATTATGGAGAATTCTATGAGATGCGTCAGTTTTGCCCAGGACCGAAAAAAGCAAGAGAGATTCTGTTTGATGGGGAAATGATTCCGTTTGGTCCTCAGTTGTTGTTTACAGCATCTTCGATGGAATCGTTAATTGTATCGGCAGAGATCTGCGAAGATGTCTGGTCGCCGATTCCTCCAAGTATTGAAGCTGCAAGAGAAGGGGCGACATTGATCGTTAACTGTTCTGCCAGTGATGAAACGATTGGAAAAGACTCTTATCGCAGAAGTCTGATTGAGGGACAGTCTGCCCGTCTGATCTGCGGATATATTTATGCAAATGCAGGAGAAGGGGAATCTACAACGGACCTTGTATTTGGTGGTCATAATATCATTGCTGAGAATGGAACGATACTGGCTTCCAGTAAACGTTTCCATAATGGGGCAATTTATACAGAGTTGGATATGAAGCGTTTGTTGAGTGAGCGAAGAAAAAATACAACGTTTCAGACGACAGGAGAACGGAAGATGATGCGTATTCCGTTTGAATTGAAATCCACTGAGACAAAGCTGACCAGAACATTTCCCTCACGCCCGTTTGTACCAAGTGTGCAAAGTGAACGCGCAAGACGCTGTGAAGAGATATTGACAATTCAGGTAATGGGATTGAAAAAAAGGTTGTCTCATGCATGGGCGAAGAGTGCAGTAGTTGGAATCTCTGGTGGCCTGGATTCTACGCTGGCATTGCTGGTTACAGCCAAGGCATTTGATGCGTTGGGGATGGATCGGAAAGGAATCGTAGCTGTGACTATGCCATGTTTTGGAACTACAGACAGAACATATCAGAACGCATGTAAGATGTCACAGAAGTTAGGTGCAACTTTAAGGGAGATTCCAATTGGGGAAGCAGTAAAACAACATTTTAAAGATATCGGACATGATCCAGAAGATCATAGTGTCACTTATGAAAATTCTCAGGCCAGAGAACGTACGCAGGTATTGATGGATGTGGCTAACCAAACCGGAGGAATTGTTATCGGAACTGGTGATATGTCTGAACTTGCTCTTGGATGGGCGACTTACAATGGGGATCATATGTCCATGTATGGTGTTAATGCATCGGTCCCGAAGACATTGGTAAGACATCTGGTACATTATTATGCAGATACTTGTGAAGATGAAGACCTTAAGGCTGTTCTCTATGATGTGTTGGATACACCAGTAAGTCCAGAACTTCTTCCTCCAAAAGATGGTAAGATTGCGCAGAAGACGGAAGATCTGGTGGGACCATATGAATTGCATGATTTCTTCTTATATTATCTGCTTCGGTTTGGGTATGAGCCAAGTAAGATTTATCGAATTGCCAGATATGCTTTTGGAGGAGAGTATGATGATGTAACGATATACAAGTGGTTGGAAACTTTCTGCCGCAGATTCTTTACGCAACAGTTTAAGCGCTCATGTCTGCCGGATGGACCAAAAGTTGGAACGGTAGCGTTATCTCCACGAGGAGACTGGAGGATGCCAAGTGATGCCTGTGTGGCAAGCTGGCTACGTGATCTGGAACAGATGAAGCCTGAAAAATAGGGAAACTATGATTTGGATTCTGAGGTAAAGGGAGAAGAAAAAATGGAAGCGAAGAAAGAAATTGCAGTACAGAATTTCAAAAAAGGCTATAATTGCTGTCAGGCAGTTGCCTGCGCATATTGCGAAGAACTGGGCGTTAAGAAAGAAGATATGTTCAGAATGACGGAAGGATTTGGTCTGGGTATGGGAGGTCTGAAAGATACTTGCGGTGCAGTGACAGGAATGTTCTTGATTATCAGCCTTGCGAACAGTGCCGGGGATATGGAAAAACCATTGGCGACCAAGATGGATACTTACGCGAAGTTCCGCGAAGCAGCAGAAAAGTTCCGTGAAAAGAATCGTTCGATTTACTGCAGAGATTTGAAAAATATGGAGGGCCCTCAGCCATTGGTATGCTGTACACAATGTGTTGAAGATGCGGCGGCATTGGTGGATGAATATTTTAGGGAGAAGCAGAAGTAGTATGAGAATTGAAATTCCAGGATATAAAGTATTAACACTGGATTATCTGGTTCTGGATTATAATGGAACGATTGCAACGGATGGAAAAATTCCAGAAGATGTAAAAGAGAAGATCAGATGTCTGGCAGAATTCTTTAAGATATACATTCTGACAGCAGACACCCATGGAACTGCCAGTCAGATGTGTGAGGATATTCCAGTTACAATTATGACATTTCCCGGGGATGATGCGATGAAAGAAAAGCTTCGTATTGTCACAGAATTGGGCGCGGAACATTGCATTGCAATTGGGAATGGGCGAAATGACTGTCAGATGTGTGCTGTTAGTGGCCTGTCCATTGCGGTGACAGACCGGGAAGGAATGTACGGAAAGCTGATTCTGGAAGCAGATATCTGTGTTACTTCTATTTTAGATGCCTTGGAATTGTTCGAATATCCCAAACGTTTGATCGCAACCTTACGGGGATAGAGAAAAAGAGGACAGAGAGAATTCTCCTGTCCTCTTTTTGGAATTATAATTTGATGTTCTTGAAGAGATCTCCCAGGCTGGTTCCAATGTTTTCAGACTTTGGAATGACAACTTTTTCTTCTGGTTCCTCCTGAACTTCTTCTAAAGCTTTCATGCTCAAACTGATCTTACCGTCTTTCACACCGATGATTTTAACGGTCACTTCATCGCCTTCATTCAATACATCTTTTGGTGATTTTACACGTTTCTGGCTAATCTGTGAAACGTGAACCAGTCCGGACAGTCCGTCTTCCAGACGAACAAATGCTCCATAGTTTTGAAGACTTTCTACTTTGCCGGTAACAACACTGCCAACTTTTACATTAGCAATCTTTTCTTCCATAGCCTTTTTCTCTTTTTCTTTCAATATCTCACGTGCAGACAGTACCAGACGGTTGTTAGCCTGGTCAACATCAATGACTTTCACTTCGATATCTTTTAACAGGTAGCTTTCCAGATCTTCAATATAAGATAAGGATAATCTTGAAGCAGGGATGAATCCACGAAGTCCTTCTACCATCGCAATAGCACCGCCATTGACGATTCCTTCGATTTTCACAGGAAGCACCGTGCCTTTTTCCATGTAAGATTCTACAAGATTCCAAGGGTTTGCATCATCAAAGTGATCTTCCAGATCTGCCATGGTCTCTGCTGCAGCATCAGCAACAGGTTCTGTTGTTGTTTCTCGTAATAATTCTTCGCTCATTGTAAAATTCCCTTTCTATATATCGAGACTCTACGTTCTCACATGATATGTTCAGTATAGCATAAAACAAGGGAGATGTTCAAAGAAAAAAACAGAAGAACCAAGAATTTATGGTTGACGAAAGTAAGAAAAAATGGCACTCTTACTATGGGAAGCAAAATAAAATGAATAAAAACTAAGGATGTGAATATATGGGAAAGAAAGCAGGAAAGGTATATGTAGTAGGACATAAGAATCCAGATACTGATTCTATCTGTTCTGCAATTGCATATGCACACCTGAAAAAACAGCTGACTGGAAATGAATATGTAGCCAGAAGAGCCGGACAGATAAATGAAGAGACGCATTATGTTCTAAAGAAATTCAAAGTGGATCCACCAGATTTGTTGTCCAACGTGAAATTGCAGGTAAAGGATATGGATATTCATAAGATGGAAGGTGTGGAACCAAATGTATCCATTAAAGATACCTGGGCAAAGATGAAGGAACAGAATGTCAAGACACTTCCGATTCTGAAGGACGAGGAATTGGTGGGTGTGATTTCTACCGGAGATATTGCAACTTCTTATATGGAAGTCTATGATAATCGAATTTTGTCTTCAGCAAAAACACAGTATCGTAATATTGTAAAGACTTTAGATGGAACGTTAATTACCGGAAATGAACATGGATATTTTACCAAAGGGAAAGTAACGATTGCAGCATCCAATCCAGATCTGATGGAAGAATTTATTGAAAAAGATGATCTGGTTATTCTGGGAAACCGTTATGAATCTCAGAGTTGTGCGATGGACATTGACGCAAGCTGTCTGGTAGTCTGCCAGGGAGCAGAAGTATCAGAAGAATTGATTCAACGTGCAGAAGAACAGAGTATTGTGATTATTAGCACTCCGCATGATACATTTACGGCAGCACGTCTGATCAATCAAAGTATTCCAGTTAAGCATTTTATGACAAAGACGCCACTGGTTACGTTCCAGATGAATGATTATGTAGAAGATATTAAGGAAGTCATGACAAAAAAGAAATTCCGTGATTTCCCAATCCTTGATCGTCATGGACGTTTTAAAGGTCTGATATCCAGACGTCGTTTTATGGATGTCAGCAAAAAGAAGGTTATTCTGGTAGATCATAACGAAAAATCTCAGGCAGTCGATGGAATTGAAGAAGCTGAGATCGTTGAGATCATAGACCATCACAGACTGGGAAGTATCGAGACGATGGGGCCTGTATTTTTCCGTAATCAGCCAGTAGGATGTACGGCAACAATTGTATGTCAGATGTATGAAGAATCTGGTGTGAAGATTACGCCAACAATCGCTGGATTATTGTGTGCAGCAATTATTTCCGATACATTGCTGTTCCGTTCACCAACTTGTACGAAAATCGATGAAAAGGCGGCGAAGAAGCTTTCCAAGATTGCAGGCATTGATATGGAACAGATGGCTGGAGAAATGTTCAAAGCAGGAAGTAATCTTCAGGGTAAAACTGCGGATGAGATCTGTTTCCAGGATTTCAAACAGTTTACGGTAAATGATACAGTGTTTGGAGTGGGTCAGATCAATTCTATGAATAAAGAAGAATTGGCAGAAATCCGGGAAATTATAGAGCCACATCTGCCGAAGGTGTTAGAAGAACAGAATCTGCAGATGATTTATTTTATGCTGACGGATATTCTGGATGAATCTACGGAATTAATCTGCTGTGGCAACAATGCCAAAGAGTATATTATTGATGCATTTGATTTAAAAGAGGGTACAGACAAGATTATATTAAAAGGAGTGGTATCCAGAAAGAAGCAGTTGATTCCAACGTTGGTAGGTGCTTTGCAGCAATAAAACAGAACTCAAAACTAAAAACAGTGAGGGATGAGATATGGGAAGACAGATATGGAGACCTGGCAATATGTTATATCCCCTTCCGGCAGTCATGGTAAGTGCGGCAGACCGTGAAGGAAATTCTAATATCCTGACGGTTGCATGGACAGGAACCATCTGCTCAGATCCTGCGATGTTATATATATCCGTAAGGCCGGAACGCTATTCATACCACATGATCAAAGAAACCGGAGAGTTTGTAGTGAATCTGACTACGGAGAAACTGGCCTATGCTACAGACTGGTGTGGGGTGAGATCAGGAAGAGATGTGGACAAATGGAAAGAAATGAAGCTCACAAAAGGGAAGGCAGAAAAGCTGGAGTATGCTCCGATCATTCAGGAAAGCCCGGTCAATATTGAGTGTAAAGTAACGGAAGTAAAGGAACTGGGATCACATCATATGTTTCTGGCAGAAGTGAAGGCTGTCCAGGTGGATGAAAAATATATGAAGAAAAATGGAAAGTTTGAATTGAATTCTACAGGACTTCTGACATATTCACATGGAGAATACTTGAGTCTGGGAGCATCTTTGGGAACATTTGGATGGAGTGTCAGGAAAAAAGAAATGAAGAAAAAGAAATAAAATACAGGAACGGGACGATAGAGATACATATCGTCCCGTTTGGTGTCTATTCATCTAAAGGTTTGATTTTCTGAAGATAGATATGGCGAAGCAGGATTGTAGACAGAATGACGGAGACAATCTCTGCAATCGGAATCGCCCACCATATTGCAGAAAGCCCGAATAATCTTGCAAATGTATAAGCGACCGGAAGAATCACAAAAAGTTGTCTGGCCGCAGATACGATCAAACTATAGATTCCATTTCCCAGTGCCTGGAATACGGAACCTGCAATGATACAATATCCGGCAAACAGGAAGCTGAGGCTGATAATCCGAAGCGCCGGTACACCGATTGCCAGCATATTTTCTGAGGCATCAAACAGATTCCTAAGCAGAAAATCAGGAAGTGTCTGGAAGATTATGAGTCCAATCAGCATAATGGATATGGCAATCAGAACACTGAGTTGAATTGTCCGAATGATTCTTTTCTTATTTCTGGCACCATAATTATAGGCAATGATCGGAATCATGCCGTTATTCAGACCAAAGACAGGCATGAAAATAAAACTTTGTAATTTAAAATATACACCGAATACAGCAGCTGCTGTTGAAGAGAAGATCAAAAGGATTTTATTCATGCCAAAAGTCATGACAGAACCGATTGCCTGCATGATAATAGAAGGGATTCCGACTTCGTAGATGGTCTTAATGGTCTGTAGATGCGGACGAAATCCTTTCAGGCTTATATTAATTTCCTTATTTTTTCTGATATTAAAGTAAAAAGACATGAATACAGCTGTAATCTGTCCGATAATTGTAGCAATGGCAGCACCTGCAACTTCTAATCTTGGGAATCCAAACCAGCCGAAGATCAGAATTGGATCCAAAATGATATTGATAATAGCTCCAGTGCCCTGGGTCATCATATTGTAAATGGTCTTCCCGGTAGACTGCAATAGCCGCTCTGAAGTAATCTGAAGGAAAATGCCGGCGGAACATAACGTAATAATGGTCAGGTATTGTGTACCATAGGTAATGATCTTTGGGTTATCTGTCTGAATTGTGAAGAAAAAGTGTGAGCCAATTCCGCCAAGCATGGCAAAGATGATACAACTTACGATACCAAGGAAAAGTCCGTTTTTGGCGGCATTATTAGCCCCAGTATAATTCTTTTCGCCGAGATTTCTGGAAAGAAGGGCATTGATTCCCACACCAGTTCCAGATGCAACAGCAATCATCAGAGACTGGATTGGGAAAGCGAGAGATACAGCAGTCAGAGCCTCTTCATTTAACTGCGCTACGAACATACTGTCAATTACATTATAAAGTGCCTGCACCAGCATAGAGATCATCATGGGCAGCGACATGTTGATTAATAATTTTGGAACCGCCATGGTTCCCATCTTGTTCTCCTGTACGGGAGTATCTTTTGTCTTAGTGTCTGACATTATAGAACCTCCTTGTAGACCTGAAACGTAGTGCTTATAGCATAGCATTAACATATATAGAATGCAATGAATTACATACCAGTTTCTGCTGAAACATATAAATAAAGAAAGAATAGATAAACGGGGGAAGGTTTGGTGAAGAAAACCGGATGTAATAAGATAAAGATGTTGTGTGGATTGTTCTATACCTTGTGCCTGCTTCAGGTATTGGGAATATCTGTATATCAGAATCAGAAAGATGAAGAGGAAGAAGAAACGAATAAAGTGGATGATGCAATTGCCTTTGTTAGTTCCTCTATGGTAGAAGAGCCGCCGAAGATAGCGATTACATTTGACGATGGCCCAAGCAGTCAATGTACGGGAAGATTGCTAGACGGATTAAAGGAGAGAAATGTAAAGGCTACATTTTTCCTGATCGGAGAGAATGCCAAAGAGAATCCTGAACTGGTGAAACGACTGGATGAAGAGGGGCATCTGATTGGGAATCATACGTATCATCATGTAGAGATTACAAAGGTTTCTGATGAAGAAGCAAAAAAGGAAATTCTGGATACAAATAAAGTAATCACATCAATTACTGGAAAATCAGTGGAATATATGCGGCCGCCGTTTGGCCTGTGGCAACGTAATCTGGAGATGGAGATCGAGGTTCTTCCGGTCATGTGGACCATAGATCCTCTGGACTGGACGACGGAAAACGTAGATGAAATAGTAAATAAAGTAGTGACGGAAGCAGAAGAAAATGATATTATTTTGTTACATGATTGTTATGATTCCAGTGTGGATGCTGCACTTCGAATCATTGATATCCTGCAGAAAAAAGGATTTGAATTTGTAACAGTGGATCAATTAATTATGAATTAAAAGATCTGTCAGACCAAAGAATAAGAATATAAAAAACAGACGGAACAGGAAGAAGAATATGGCGGTTCATGAATTTTCCAGAACGGAATTATTAATAGGAGAAGAAGGATTACAGAGATTAAGACATGCAACGGTGATGATACTCGGCGTCGGCGGGGTCGGATCCCATTGTATCGAGGCGCTTGCAAGAAGCGGTGTGGGAAAGCTGATCCTGGTGGACAATGATACGGTGTCTCTGACCAATATTAACCGACAGTCCATTGCATATCACAGCACAGTCGGACGATATAAAACCCGTGTGATGAAAGAGAGGATTGCAGATATCTGTCCACAGACGGAAGTGATTACTTATGAAATGTTCGTATTGCCTGAGAATATGGAGCAGATCTTTGAACAGAGACCAGATTATATTATTGATGCGATTGATACGGTCACAGCTAAGATCGCTCTGGTTGAAAAAGCTCTGGAATTGGATATTCCGATTATCAGCAGTATGGGAACAGGAAATAAACTCCATGGGGAGCTGTTTGAGATTACGGATATCAGCAAGACCAGTGTCTGTCCATTATGCAAAGTAATGCGTAAAGAATTGCGTGCCAGAGGGATTTATCATCTGAAAGTCGTGTATTCCAGGGAGAAGCCGATAGATGTGTCACAAAGAACGACGGACGAAGAGAAAGGAAGCAGAAGGTCATTGCCGGGAAGTGTGTCATTTGTTCCTCCAATCGCAGGACTTCTGCTTGCCGGTGAAGTGATCCGAGAGCTGATGGAAGAGGTGGAATAGATGGATTTATTTGATTATGTCAGAGAAAAAAATATGGATAAGGAAGCACCGCTTGCTTCCAGAATGCGTCCCACAACTTTGGAAGAAGTAGTGGGACAACAGCATATTATCGGAAAAGGGAAGCTTTTATATCGTGCGATTAAGGCAGATAAGTTAAGTTCCATTATATTTTATGGTCCTCCGGGAACCGGCAAGACAACACTTGCAAAGGTGATTGCACATACGACCAGTGCAGAATTTACCCAGATCAATGCCACAGTAGCCGGAAAAAAAGATATGGAAGAAGTTGTACTTAAAGCAAAAGAGATGCTGGGCATGTATCAGAGAAAGACGATTCTGTTTGTAGATGAGATTCATCGTTTTAACAAAGGGCAGCAGGATTATCTACTTCCGTTTGTGGAAGACGGAACGATTATTCTCATTGGAGCAACGACAGAGAATCCATATTTTGAGGTAAATGGAGCGTTGATTTCCAGGTCAAGTATCTTTGAGTTATATCCGCTGGAGAAAGAAGATATTAAGACATTACTGCGCCGGGCAGTCTATGATGTAGAAAAAGGAATGGGAAGCTACGAGGCGGTAATTGAGGAGGATGCTTTGGAATTCCTGGCAGATGTCTCCGGGGGAGACGCAAGAAACGCACTGAATGCAGTGGAGTTGGGAATCTTGACGACGGAGAGAAATGGCGACGGAAAGATCCATCTTACACTGGATGTGGCTTCGGAATGTATCCAGAAGCGTGTGGTACGTTATGATAAGACGGGAGATAATCATTACGATACGATTTCCGCATTTATTAAAAGTATGCGGGGATCTGATCCGGATGCCGCGGTGTATTATCTGGCCAAAATGCTGTATGCAGGAGAAGATATTAAATTTATTGCAAGAAGGATTATGATCTGCGCTTCGGAAGATGTGGGAAATGCAGATCCTATGGCGCTCACTGTGGCAGTATCTGCAGCCCAGGCTGTGGAACGGGTTGGAATGCCGGAGGCCCAGATTATTCTGTCTCAGGCAGTGTTGTATGTGGCAACGGCACCGAAAAGTAATTCTGCCTGCAATGCCATCTTCAGTGCAATGGAGAATGTAAAATCCCACAAGACAACGGTTCCGCCGCATTTGCAGGATGCTCACTATAAAGGCTCTCAAAACCTTGGACATGGAATCGGATATAAATATGCACATGATTATCCGGATCATTATGTAAAGCAGCAATATCTTCCAGATGAGATTCAGGATGCAAAATTCTATGAGCCAAGCGATAATGGACATGAAAAAGAGATTAAAGACTGGATGAAGTACCTTCGAAAGGAATGAGAAATAATGATACAAGATGAATATACAGATTCCCAGAGTTTGATTTCCAGCAGGGAAGAGATAGACCATGCATATCTTCATGAGCATGGAATAGAACATTGCCATGAACATAGTCATAGCCATGAGCATATGCATGACCATATGCACGAACATGGTCATGTTCATAGCCCGGAAGAGAAAAAAGCAGTAATAAACCGTCTGTCAAAAGCCATTGGACATCTGGAAGCAGTCAAGCGCATGGTTGAAAAGGATGCAGACTGCAGTGATGTTCTGATCCAATTGGCAGCAGTACGTTCTGCCATCAATAATACCGGAAAAGTAGTACTGAAAAACCACTTGAACCACTGTATTGTAGAAGCGGTAGAAGAAAATGATATGGAAGCCATTGAACGCCTGAATCAGGCAATCGATAAATTTATGAAGTAGAGTCGTTTTGTAGTTGGCGAAAACGGTTGATGACGGTGCGGAGGAATCCTTCTTGGTTGGAAAAGTTTGGCGATTGGGAATGTCAGGCGCAGGGATAGAATCAATCTATCCCTGCGCCTGACATTCCCAATCACAAAACCTACTCAACCAGATTCCCATCAATCCCAATGGTCACGACTTGCCAGGGGATGAATTTTCCGCTTGATTTCAGTGCTTCGGTTGCTGCCCGTTCAATTCCGCCGCAGCAGGGGACTTCCATACGGACGATAGTAAGGCTTTTGATGGAATTGTTTTTTATGATCGCTGTTAATTTCTCTGTATAATCGCCTTCGTCTAATTTGGGACAGCCTATTAAGGTGATGCGGTTTTTGATGAAGCGATTATGAAAATCCCCATAGGCATATGCGGTACAGTCTGCTGCAATTAATAGGTCTGCATTTTCAAAATAAGGTGCATTGACCGGAACCAGTTTGATCTGGACAGGCCACTGACCAAGCTGGCTTGGCGAAGGAGTGCAGGCTGTATTATCAGAGGTGGATGCACTGGAATCGGATGCGGATGGTTCGCTCTGGCGGTTACGGATATTTTGTACCTTTTGACCGGGGCATCCTGCGAATTCTGTTGGCTTTTGCCCTTTTTGTTCCTTCATTTCTGCAATCATTTTCTTGATATTCAGATGCTTTTGTACTGCTTCTTCATCGTATGCTGCGGCCTCTCGTTCTTCCAAAGTGATTGCATTGGTCGGGCATACCGGAAGACAATTGCCGAGACCATCGCAATAGTCATCACGGATCAGCTTTGCTTTCCCGTCTATCATAGCAATGGCGCCCTCATGGCAGGCGGCAGCACAGGCTCCACATCCATTACATTTTTCTTCGTCTATATGAACCATTGTTCTTATCATATAAGTACCTCCTTGATTTGTTGTACCTAATTTACTACAATTATAAAATAAAATATGTTGTTTTTCCAACGATTGGAGGAGCTTATGAAAATAGATATTGATATTTTAAAAAAATCTCCGTTATTTATGGGAATTGAGAAGGAAGAGATAGAGAAGATAATGCCTGTTTTAGAAAGTAAGATGAAAGTATATCAGAAAAATGAAATGATACTGGGAGAGGAGGAGCCGGTAGAGAATCTTGGGGTAATTCTAGAGGGATGTGTACAGATAATATGTGAAGATGTATTTGGCAATCGTTCAATATTGGAACAACTTAGTCAAGGAGAACTATTTGGGGCAGCATTTTCTTGTGCAGGAATCAAAAAAAGTCCAGTCAGCGTTGTGACAGTGACGGATTGTACCGTTTTACAGGTTCCTGTGAAGAGACTATTTGAATTGTCTGCTGAGAGCTCTCTATTACAGCAGAAGTTCTTTATAAATATGGTACAAATATTTGCGAGAAAAAACGTGATGCTGGGAGAAAAGATCCGCCATATTTCAAAACGAACTACTAGAGATAAATTATTATCTTATCTGTCCGAACAATCAAAAAGAGCAGGAAGCAGGCATTTTACCATTCCATTTAATCGACAGGAACTGGCAGATTATCTTTGTGTGGAGCGGAGTGCGATGTCAACGGAACTGGGGAAACTAAAAAAAGAAGGTATTCTTGATATGTGCAGAAGTGAGTTTTGGCTAAAGTAGAAAAAACATTGAGTTTTTATTATTTAAAATGTATAATCAGTTATAGAACGAATTGGGGAATGCTTCACTGGAAGATTCCTAATTTACTTTTTTAGGAGGGAATATCATGAAAGTTTACGATTCAGTAAAAAAGGAAGAATTAGAAGTGGATGGAACAAAAGGATTGATCCAGATCATGAAGGATGGACGTCAGGTAGATTTATATCTGAAAGAAAAGAAATCTGACGCAGATGGTTATATGAGCTGGGATGTAGAACACTGGTCCAGTATCGATCCAAAGAGATTTATCCGTTGCTACTCATTAGAAGGAAGAGTATTGGGTGAATCTACCGGACATAATATCTATGACCTTGAAAATGAGTTTAAGCCGGAAGAAGCAGAAAAAATCGAGCTTAGTTAGGATTTTTGATAATACTTTTCTACTTTTCATCATGCGCAGAATCTCCCTGATGAGGAAGATTAGTGGTTTGGAATGTCAGGCGAGAAGATGGATGGAATGGCTGGCATTCGTTGGACAAGCACTAGAAGCCGTTATAGGAAAAGAAGCAGATATTTTGTGCGAAGATTTGGTTTCCAGCCAAATCTGAGAAGGCTGCTGAGCCTCGAAATCATCAAGATTTCGGGGCGAATCAGCCTGGTCGCCAAATATCTGCTTCTTTTCCTGTTATGGATTCTTAGCGAAGGACTCCGTAATGCCAGCCATTCCATCCATCTTCTCGCCGTCCACATTCCAATCATAACCATTCTCATCTAAATTCATTTTATAAAAAATATGTAAACTATGTTGACAAATGAAAACCATAGTGATACATTAATAGTCGAAGATGTTAGCACTCCTTAAATTCGAGTGCTAACAGGGAAATCCGAAAGGAGGAGTGCAGATGATAGCGGATCATGGACTTAGTGATCGTAAATTAAAAATTCTGCATGCAATCATTCAGAATTATCTTGAGACCGGCGAGCCTGTTGGTTCCAGAACGATTTCAAAATATACGGATTTGAATCTGAGTTCTGCAACGATTCGTAATGAGATGGCTGATCTGGAAGAGCTTGGTTACATTATACAGCCACATACGTCTGCTGGACGAATTCCTTCGGATAAGGGCTATAGACTTTATGTTGATATGTTGATGGAAGAGAAGGAACAGGAACTGAATGAGATGCAGGAGCAGATGCTGGATAAGGCAGACAAGATGGAACAGCTTCTGAAGCAGGCAGCGAAAGTTCTTGCCAGTAATACGAATTACGCAACAATGGTCTCTACACCAATGAACAGCGCGAATAAAATTAAGTTCATTCAGTTGTCTATGGTAGACGAGGAACAGATCATTGCGGTGATCGTACTTGGCGGTAATGTGATTAAGAACAAGATTATTAATATAGATGAACCACTCAGTAATGAAAATTTATTGAAGTTGAATATGCTTCTTAACACAACGTTAAATGGTATGTCTATTGAAGAGATTAATCTTGGATTGATTGCAAGGCTGAAAGAGCAGGCTGGAATACACAGTGCAGTGATTGGAAATGTTCTGGATGCAGTAGCGGATGCCATTCAGATCGATGAAGATATGCAGATCTATACAAGTGGTGCTACGAACATATTTAAGTACCCGGAATTGAGTGATAATCAGAGTGCTCAGGAAATTATCAGTGCTTTTGAAGAAAAGCAGCAATTGACTGAACTAGTGACACAGACGCTGGCAAAAGAAGATAATACAGGGATTCAGGTATATATTGGTGATGAGACACCGGTACAGACTATGAAGGATTGTAGTGTTGTCACCGCAACTTATGAATTGGGAGATGGCATGAAGGGAACCATAGGTATTATCGGACCAAAAAGAATGGATTATGAACATGTATTGAAATCTATGAAACGGCTTCAGAATGAGCTGGATCGGATGTTTCATAAAAAAGAATAAGAAAGGTGGAATAACCCTTGGAAAATAATCAGGAGAAGAGCCAGGAAGAGATGGTAAAAGAAGCAGTTGAGGAGGCAAAGAAAGCTGCTGCAGAGCAGACAGAAGCCGACGAAAAAGCTGCAGAAGAAACTGGCGACGAAAGAGATAATGAAGTAGAATCAGAAGCGGACGCTGCTACAAAAGAAGATGCTGAATCAGATGAAATTGCTGACGAAGCAGAAGCCAAGAACAGTGATGAATCCAAATCTGAAAAAAAGATATTTGGCAAGAAGAATAAAAAAGATAAAAAGGACGAGAAGATCGAAGAACTGACAGACAGACTTACTCGTCAGATGGCTGAGTTTGATAACTTCCGCAAGCGTACAGAAAAGGAAAAATCCCAGATGTATGAAATTGGAGCGAAAGATATCATAGATAAGATTCTTCCGGTAGTTGATAATTTTGAGCGAGGGCTTAATGGTGTCAAGGAAGAAGAAAAAAACGATCCCTTTATCCAAGGAATGGAGATGGTGTATAAACAGTTGATGACTACACTGGAAGGAGTTGGGGTCAAACCTATCGAAGCGGTAGGACAGGAATTCAATCCTGATTTTCATAATGCAGTGATGCATGTGGAAGATGAAAACTTTGGTGAGAATATTGTAGCCGAAGAATTCCAAAAAGGTTATATGTACCGTGACTCTGTAGTGAGACACAGTATGGTAAAAGTAGCAAACTAAATTGAACTTCATTTTAAAATAATTAGGAGGTCTTTATAATGGGCAAAATTATAGGTATTGACTTAGGAACAACAAACAGTTGTGTAGCTGTTATGGAAGGTGGCCAGCCAACGGTCATCGCAAATACAGAAGGTGCAAGAACAACACCATCTGTTGTAGCATTTTCAAAAACAGGAGAGCGTCTGGTAGGTGAACCTGCAAAACGTCAGGCAGTAACAAATGCTGAGAGAACAATCTCTTCTATTAAGAGAGAAATGGGCAGCGATTACAGAGTTACAATTGATGACAAGAAATATTCTCCACAAGAGATTTCTGCTATGATTCTTCAGAAATTGAAAGCAGACGCAGAAGGATATCTTGGAGAAAAGGTAACAGAAGCTGTTATCACAGTTCCTGCTTATTTTAACGATGCTCAGCGCCAGGCAACAAAAGATGCTGGTAAGATTGCAGGTCTTGATGTAAAACGTATCATCAACGAGCCTACAGCTGCAGCTCTGGCATATGGTCTTGATAATGAAAAAGAACAGAAGATCATGGTATATGACTTAGGTGGTGGTACATTTGATGTATCAATCATCGAAATTGGTGATGGTGTCATCGAAGTATTGTCTACAGCTGGTAATAACAGACTTGGTGGTGATGATTTCGACCAGAAGATCACAGATTATATGATTGCTGAATTCAAGAAACAGGAAGGTGTTGATTTATCTACAGATAAGATGGCACTTCAGAGATTAAAAGAAGCTGCTGAGAAGGCTAAAAAAGAATTGTCTTCTGCAACAACAACGAATATTAACCTTCCATTCATCACAGCAACAGCAGAAGGTCCAAAGCACTTTGATATGAATCTGACAAGAGCAAAATTTGATGAATTGACACATGATCTCGTACTGAAGACATCTGAGCCTGTACAGAGAGCACTTTCAGATGCAGGAATCACAGCATCTGAGTTGGGTCAGGTATTATTGGTTGGTGGTTCTACACGTATCCCGGCTGTACAGGAAGAAGTAAAACGTCTGACTGGCAAAGAGCCAAGCAAATCTCTGAACCCAGATGAATGTGTAGCACTTGGTGCTTCTGTTCAGGGTGGTAAACTTGCCGGAGATGCAGGAGCTGGAGATATCCTTCTTCTTGATGTAACTCCATTGTCACTGTCTATTGAGACTATGGGTGGTGTTGCTACAAGACTGATCGAGAGAAATACAACAATTCCTACCAAGAAGAGCCAGATCTTTTCTACTGCAGCAGACAATCAGACAGCCGTTGATATCAATGTTGTACAGGGTGAAAGACAGTTTGCAAGAGATAACAAGTCTCTCGGACAGTTCAGACTGGATGGAATCGCACCAGCTCCACGTGGAGTACCGCAGATTGAAGTTACATTCGATATTGATGCAAATGGTATCGTAAATGTATCTGCGAAAGATCTTGGAACAGGAAAAGAACAGCATATTACCATTACTGCTGGCTCTAATATGTCCGATGAAGATATTGAAAAAGCTGTAAAAGAAGCAGCAGCATTCGAAGCTCAGGATAAGAAACGTAAAGAAGGAATCGATGCTAAGAACGATGCAGATGCATTACTTTTCCAGACTGAGAAGGCACTTGGTGAAGTTGGGGATAAGATTGATGCAGCAGACAAAGCAGCAGTAGAAGCTGACTGCAAGGCATTAAAAGAAATCCTTGATAAAGTAAATATGGATGATATTTCAGATGCACAGGTCGCAGAGATGAAAGCTGCAAAAGATAAACTGATGGAAAGTGCACAGAAAGTATTTACAAAGATGTATGAGCAGGCTGGAGCTGCGGCAGGTGCAGGCCCGAATCCGGGCGCAGGTGCAGGTCCAAATCCAGGCCCGAACCCAGGAGCAGGTCCGGCACCGGACGGTTTCCAGGGAGACGATGTTGTAGATGGAGATTATAAAGAAGTCTAATACACTTGGCGAGGTTCTTGTAAGCTTGGTGTGAAGGCTGTTCCGCGGAACTCAGTAATACCAGACAGAGCTGAGCTTCGCGGAACTTCCTTATGTCTTGAAATAAATCTTAAGATTAGAGAAGAAAGGGATAGACGATGGCAGAATCAAAGAGAGATTACTATGAAGTGCTTGGCGTCAGCAGAGATGCGGACGAAGCGACTTTAAAAAAAGCATACAGACAGGTTGCCAAGAAATATCATCCTGATATGAATCCCGGTGATGCAGAGGCTGAAAAGAAGTTTAAAGAAGCTTCGGAAGCTTATGCAATTCTGAGTGATCCGGAAAAGCGTCGTCAGTATGACCAGTTCGGCCATGCGGCTTTTGAAGGCGGTGCCGGCGGAGCTGGTGGTTTTGGTGGATTTGATTTTAATGGAGCAGATTTCAGCGATATTTTCGGTGATATATTTGGCGATTTATTCGGGGGCGGCGGACGCAGAGGCCGTGCCAGCCAGGGCCCAATGAAGGGTATGAATATCCGTAAGAGCGTAAGGATTACGTTTGAAGAGGCAGTGTTCGGATGTGAGAAAGAATTAGAAGTTGTATTGAAAGATCCATGTCCAAAATGTGGCGGTACCGGTGCAAAAGCGGGCACTTCGCCAGAGACTTGTCCAAAATGTGGCGGAAAGGGTCAGGTTGTATATACGCAGCAATCCTTCTTTGGAACTGTTCAGAATGTGCAGACTTGTCCGGATTGTGGTGGAACAGGAAAAATCATTCGTGAAAAATGTCCGGATTGTGGTGGAACAGGATATATTTCCAGCAAGAAAAAGATATCTGTTACTATTCCGGCAGGTATTGATAATGGTCAGAGTGTTCGCATTCGTGATAAGGGTGAGCCTGGAACAAATGGCGGACCAAGAGGAGATCTGTTGGTAGAAGTGGTTGTATCCAGACATCCAATCTTCCAACGCCAGGATATGCATATCTTTTCAACTGTTCCAATTTCATTTGCACAGGCAGCGCTTGGAGCAGATATCCGAATTAAGACAGTGGATGGAGAAGTCATCTATAACGTGAAGCCAGGAACTAAAACGGATACCAAAGTACGCCTGAGAGGAAAGGGTGTTCCATCCGTACGGAATTCACAGGTTCGTGGAGATCATTATGTAACGCTGGTCATCCAGACACCAGAACACTTAAGTGCTGAAGCCAAAGAAGCACTCCGCAAGTTCGATGAGCTGTCAGGAAATTCACTTCATGTAGCAGAGGATCATTCGGAACATAAAGGAACCAAAAAGAAAAAAGGATTTATGGATAAAGTTAAGGAAGCCTTTGATGAATAAGTCATCAAGGGCTTCCTTTTTCTATATTTGCCGTCTGTGGCGTCCAATTACCAGTGCGGCAACGAGGAAGGCTGCCGCAAAGAGAAGCTGGATACCATAACCGGTCAGAAGTGAATGGAACTGACTTTGACTCAGATGCCCATTGGAAGCGAGGAGACTATTGTTGATTTCATACCAGTATGCTGGAAGGAAATGTGCCACTGTTTTAATCCCTTTGCTTAAGATGTCCATACTTACGAAGACACCGCAGAGAAAGGACATACCCAATGTCAATACATTGACAACGGCGTTTACGGTCTCTTCCCGGTGTACCAGTGTTCCTACAAGAAACGCCATTGTCAATGAGACAAGAGTCATGATCAGGCTGTTGATCAGGTAGTAGGGCAGGTGTGCGTCCTGAAGAAATGCATCACGATATACCAGAACCGGAAGAAATGCACAGATAGCCCACACAGCGAGGCCGATCACCATAAACCCAAGAACCAGCTGAAGATTCTGACTGTTGCTGGAGACAGCAGAACAGAGCATTCGTCTTCGGATATCGGGTTTATTGAAAGCAATCATGATAAAGCTTAATGCATAGCAGAGGATGCTCATCAATATATATGGCATATACTGGAACATAAATGCATGACCAGGCATCTGTCCACCAAGTCCGTTCTTATCTATCATAGAGACGTCTGATTCGATAGAAGCATTGTCCTGGACTTCGCTGATTGCCTCTGTTAATGAAAATCCACTGGATGTCAGAATGCGCACATCATTTAAAAATGTATTGATCTGTTGGTCTACATAATATCCGCTGTTACTTCCGGGAACCTTTGTGACAGAAAGTTTTTCGTCACCGTTTAGACAGAGTTCTTCAAAATCATCCGGTATGGTAACCACATAATAGATTTCGCGGTAAAAAAGTCTTTCCTGCAGGATACTTTTATCATCTGGTAATTCCTTAATATTATGATAATGAGACAGGTACTCGGTAAGTCCTTGGGCAAGTGCTTTGCCGTCATGGTCAATGACAGCTATGTCCAGTCTTTCTGCTTCAAAAGTAGTCTGAGTGTCTCCACCGGTTATTTTCTGAATGGTCAGGCAGATGGTCAGAAAGATGGCAAGATACATGATGAGTGTGCCGATATTTTGTTTTGCAACGGTTAGAAATCCTTTAAATACTGTCATAACGTTCCCTCCTGACACTGAAAAATGCAACCGCCAAAAGCAGAATACTCATAACGGCAAGTATGAGAATACAGCGAGTAAAACGCTGCATATCGTTGTAGATTCCCATGCAATAGAAGGCATCACTCAATACAGCGGCCGGATTGATGCGGTTTATGATTGGACAGTGAAGTTCGATGATATTCTTCATATTTCCAAACATCAGACCTGCCAGGAATCCCGGGAATAAAGTAATGGCGACTGTGAGCCCGTATTTCAGGTCTATGGATAGCCGGCTGACACATCCCAGTGTAATTCCAATACATACACCAATGATACTTCCCATCAGGTTCACCAAAAGAAGTGCTGGCAGATTATCCCCCAGGCTGATTCCCAGAACCTTTATGATATAGAGATTCAGAATCAGCATATTGATAAAGTGGATGGCAACCAGTACAAACATATCAATGCATATTAATGTCAGGCGATGGGTGGGTGTGATACTCCGGCGCATACCGAGCGGACTTAAGTTTGCCTGGGAGTCAAAGCTTGACCGGATTCCCAGAAATGCGCCTGACAGGCATGCATAGGCGATTAAAGCAAAGAAATACTGGACAGATGGGTTCATAGATTTACCGCCTAATGAGGTCTCCTTTGTCATCTCTTTGTAGTCACTCATTACTTCTAGTGCGTGTTCTAGATGTTCTGGATGTGAGGAGGTGATTTTCTGAAGCATGGCAGCGCTCTGGTTATAATTATCCAGAAGTGCAGTCAGGATACTTTCATTGAGTCCGCTCTTGCTGACCGTCAGTGCAGGTGTTTCGCGTACGTAGAAGATCCCTGTGATATCCCCTTCATTCAATGCATGGAGAGCAGCTGATTCTGATGAAATGTCCTGGATATTCAGTGTTTCCGGATCCAGTTGCTCTAAAAAAGAAAGGAACACAGAAGCATTCTCGGATGAGGAATCTTCTTCAATCACTGCGACTTTCACAGGTTCCCACTCGGCTTCTCCTGTAGATGCAAGACCGGAAGATGCAAAAGCAAAATAGAAAAAGGTTCCAAGAATAATCGGGAAAGCCAGTGCCCAGAACATAGAACTTATATCTCTTAGATTCTGTTTGAATCGATATTTGATCAAATGCAGCATAAAGTACCTCCTAATCTCTGAGTTCTTTGCCGGTGATTTCCAGGAAGACGTCATTCAGCGTCGGTAGTTCGGAAAAAACACGCCCAAAAGAAATGTCTCGTTCTTGCAGGTAATTTAATATACGTACAAGATTGTGCTTGGCGCCGCTTAAACGGATTTTCAGTACCTGGTTATCATAAATCACATCAAATACATGTGGAAGTGTACGGATATCCGTCAGAAGTTCTTCGTCCAATGCAATCGCTTCTATGGTAATCGTCTCTCCTGTCTTAATCATTTTCTTTAATTCTTCGGTTGTTCCGGTTGCCAGAACCCGTCCGTGGTCGATAATTGCTATCCGTGAGCAGATTTGTTCCACTTCTTCCATGTAATGAGAAGTATAAATGATGGTGGAGCCCTGACGATTCAGAGAGAGGATTCCTTCCAGAATCTTGTTACGGCTCTGTGGATCTACGGCGACAGTTGGCTCATCCATGATGATAAGCCGAGGTTTGTGGACGATTCCGCAGGCGATATTCAGCCTTCTTAAAAGACCGCCGGATAGTTTTTTGGGGCGCATTTTCTGGAAATCTTCCAGTCCTGCGAATTCGATGGCTTCTTCTACCAGTTCTTTCCTTTTGGATTTATCTTTGACATAAAGCCCGCAAAAATAATCGATATTTTCACGGACAGTCATCTGGTCAAAGACTGCTACATTTTGCATGACGACACCGATATTTTTCTTGATGTCATAGCTGTTCGGCTGCATCTCTTTTCCGAAAATCGTGATAGTTCCCTTGTCGTATTTCAGTAGGGCAAGCATGCAGTTGATTGCGGTTGTCTTACCGGAGCCATTCGGTCCTAACAGTCCGAAGATCTCGCCCTCTTCAATGTCCAGATTTAAGTGATCTAATGCTACCAGATTCCCGTAACGTTTTACAAGATTTTCAATATGAATCATGGCAATGCCTCCATTTCTCAATGTTTTTCGGATACTTGTAGTATAAGAAAAACTTGTTTATAATGATAGTGTCAAGTGTCAGAAATGACATGTGACAAATGTCATATTATGAATGGAGAAAAGGATGAGACGAATTGTTGATCAGACCTTGTTAATCATATATTGCTTTGTGATACTTCTTCTGGTTCCGGTCAATACGGCATATATCAGCGCGTTTCTTATATCAGTTATCTTCGCCTGTGCCAATGAGTATCTATTTTCAAAGAAATGGAACGGAGTTTTGACGATATTGTATATAGCTGCTTCCTTTTTCTGGCCAGAGTTTCTGTTTTTTACTCCAGTCATCTTGTATGGTGTGTTGAGGGTATCTAATTTTTTTCTTGGCATAATATTGGTCATCTTGGCATTGTATACATATTTCCCTGGTCAGATCAAGATTCTGTGTGTGCTGGGGATTGGCTATGGAATGGCGGGGATTTTGCAGGAATATGCAAAAAATTATGAAGCATTGGAAGAAAAGCTAAAGATGACGCAGGATAACAGTGCAGAGCTGAATATTCTCCTGAAAGAGAAGAATCAGAATCTCCTGAAGCGACAGGATTATGAGATCTATACGGCTACATTGCGGGAACGCAATCGGATTGCAAGAGAGATTCACGATCATGTTGGTCATATGTTGTCTCGGGCAATTTTGATGGTAGGGGCAATGAAAGCAATTTCAAAAGAAGAGAATATGAAAGAACCGTTAGACCATCTGGAAGACACGTTAAATGTTGCTATGACAAATGTACGTGAAAGTGTCCATGATCTTCATGATGACGCAGTGAATCTAAAAGAAGTATTAGATAATCTGATTAAAGAATATACATTTTGTCCAGTGCAATTGATCTATGATATGGGATATTATGTACCAAGAGAAGTAAAATACAGCTTTATTGCGATTGTGAAGGAAGCATTGAACAATGTAATGAAACACAGCGATGCTACAAAAGTTCAGATCGTAGTACGGGAACACCCTGGGTTATATCAGTTGATTGTGGAAGATAACGGAACTGATTGTTTGAAAAAGGAAGTTGTGGAAAGATCGGAGATTCACAGGGGAATCGGACTTCGTAATATGGAAGAACGAACGAAAGCATTACAGGGAACGATGCAGATATCGGTGAAGCAGGGATTTCGCATATATATTACCATTCCCAAGAAGGAGGAGACGGCGTGAAGATCATAATTGTAGATGATGATGTGTTGGTGGCAGGAGCATTGAAAACTATCTTAGAGATGGATAGCGAGATACAGGTGTGCAGCACTGGACAGGATGGAAAGGATGCAATAGTGTTATATCGGACATTCCGGCCAGATGTACTTTTGATGGATATCCGTATGCAGAATGTAAGCGGACTGGAGGCATCCAGACAGATATTAGAAGAAGATCCTCAGGCAAGGATTCTTCTGCTCACTACATTTTCTGATGATGAATATATTGTGAAAGCCTTGACTTATGGAGTGAAGGGGTATCTTTTGAAGCAGGATTATCAGAATATTCTGCCGGCTATCAAAGCGGTGTATGCCGGGCAGACTGTATTTGGAACAGAGATTGTCTCCAGAATTCCAGAGCTTCTGCAAGAGAAAAAGACCTATGACTGGAAAGCGCATGATATCAGTGAAAAAGAACTTCAGGTCATTGCATTGGTGGCAGAAGGACTGAGCAATCGGGAAATCGCAGGGGAACTGTTCTTAAGTGAAGGAACTGTGCGAAATTATATCAGTAGCATTCTGGATAAAATGGGATTAAGAGACCGGACACAGCTTGCGGTCTATTATCTGAATACGCAAAGATAAAAGAAAGGAACAAGATATGGAAAAAGAAAAATATCTCTCCGGTGAATTAACAGCGATACTTCCTGTCAATGGACAGATCTTGAATATGGAACCACTGGAGCAGGTCAATGGATATCAGATATGTCCGGGATTTTATATGTTTGACGGCGCAACACCGATTCCTGAGGGTGTGAATTTTACGATACATTCCCAGGGAGCGACGGCCTGTGAGTTATTGTTATATCACCGGAAAGCAGAGGAACCCTATGCTGTCATACCATTTCCAGAGAATTATCGGATCGGCAATGTATATTCCATGATCGTCTTTGGATTAAATGTGGAAGAATTCGAGTATGCGTATCGTCTGGATGGTCCTTACGATCCGAAGAAAGGATTGCTCTTTGACAAGGAACATGTTCTTCTGGACCCTTATGCCAAAGCTGTTACCGGGCAGAGTACCTGGGGAAAGCGGGTCAGTCCGGCCGGATACCGCGCCAGAGTAGTGCGTAATAATTTCTACTGGGGAGCTGAGGTATGCCCCAAGATACCAATGGAAGAACTGGTTATCTATGAGCTGCATGTGCGTGGTTTTACGAAGATGGCAAAGGATGTGAATGCCCCGGGAACCTTTGCCGGAATTCAGGAGAAGATTCCTTATCTGAAGGATCTGGGCGTTAATGCCATTGAACTGATGCCGATTTTTGAATTTGATGAATTGAGTGAATGTCGCACAGTGGACGGCAAAGAACTGTTAAATTACTGGGGATATAATACGGTCAGTTTTTTTGCGCCCAATACCAGTTATGCTTCTGCTGTGGAATACAACCGGGAAGGTACAGAGTTAAAACAATTAGTAAAGACCTTGCATGAGAATGGGATAGAGGTCATTCTGGATGTAGTGTTCAATCATACGGCAGAAGGAGATAAGGATGGGCAGTTTATTTCGTTTAAAGGCTTTGACAATAATATCTATTATCTTCTGACTCCAGAGGGGGAATATTATAATTTCAGCGGTTGTGGAAATACCATGAACTGTAATCATCCCATTGTGCAGAATCTGATCATTGACTGCCTTCGTTATTGGGTGACAGATTATCGGATTGACGGGTTCCGGTTTGACCTGGCTTCTATTCTTGGAAGAAATGAGGATGGTTCTCCGATGGAAGTACCGCCGCTTTTAAGAGCTCTTGCACAGGATCCATTGTTAGGAGATACGAAACTGATCGCAGAAGCCTGGGATGCAGGTGGATTGTATCAGGTAGGGAATTTTCCTGCATTTAACCGCTGGTCAGAATGGAATGGAAGATATCGGGACGATATGCGGGAATTCTTAAAAGGCGGTCTGTGGAGTGCCCAAGGAGCAGCGGAACGATTGATTGGTTCCCCGGATCTTTATGATCCGGCTGTTCGCGGAAAGAACGCTTCTGTTAACTTTATGACCTGTCATGATGGATTCACTTTGTATGATCTCTATTCTTATAATGTGAAGCATAATGAAGCCAATGGCTGGAATAATACGGATGGAAGTAACGATAATCGCAGCTGGAACTGTGGTGTGGAAGGTCCGACTGATGATTCAGAAGTCTTGCAACTTCGAAAGCGCATGATCTGGAATGCGTGTGCTACATTGATGGTCAGCAGAGGCGTTCCCATGTTTCTTGCTGGGGATGAATTTGGAAACACACAGTTTGGCAATAACAATGCTTATTGTCAGGACAATGAAGTTTCTTGGCTGGATTGGGAATTGAAAGAAAAGAATCAGGATATCTGGAAGTTCTTTCAATACATGATTCATTTTCGTAAGAACCACCCAAGTATACTGGGAATATGTAAACCTGCCAGATGCGGCTTGTCGGAAGTCAGTCTTCACGGAGAACATCCATGGGAAGATCACTATAATGACCAGACGAAAGTGATTGCTGCAATGTATGCTGGATATGATTCGGAAAAAGGGCAGGATGATATCGTATATGTTATCATCAACGCATTTTGGGAACCGGTGGAGGTTACGCTTCCAACACTGCCGGCAGGAATGGAGTGGAAGATGGCAGTAGATACCGGGAATGAGAAGAAGGGATTTTATGAAGAGCCGGTTGTGATTGGACAATCAGAGATAGTGATGAGAGAAAGATCTGTGATGACCCTGTTTGCATCAGAAGTGTAGAGCGGGTAAAATGTGAGGTAATAATAGAACAGATTTTTCAGTTATGATAGGAGATGGAAACGTGACAGACCGAATTCAATTATTAAGAGATGATCGTGAGAAAAATGTTAGTAAAGAAGAAATCCCAGTCAGAGATAGAGCATATCGACAGGCAATGACGGATCACCCGGGGGAGTCTGTCAAGGTACAGTATGCGTATGGATTTGCACAGACGTTGAAAGATAAGTCTATTTTAATTCAGAAAGAGGATGTACTGGCTGGTTTTTTGTACCAGTATACATATAATGTGAATTTTCCAATGAAAGTCAGTGAGAAGTTTGACCCAGCGGGTCGGGCTTCTTTTCATATGGATACTCGAAGAGAAGTTAAAGAATATAAGGAATTATTTGATGTAGATTCAGGTTCGCCGGAAGAAAAAGAATTTATGGAATTTGCAGATGGTTCTGAAGCTTGGCTGTTCAAACACTGGCATTCCGGACACATACTTGCAGGATATCCGATACTTCTGAAGAAAGGTTTTGCAGGTCTGTTGAATGAAGTCGAATCAGAAGAAAAAAAAGATGTGCCAAAGGAAGAAACGGATACGCTAATGGCTTTTCGGATTGTGCTGGAGGCATGCATAGATTATATTGGACGTTATGAAGAGCTTGCCGGAGAAATGGCAGAAACTGCGGTTACAAAAGAAGAGGCTGTGAGGCTGTCAGAGATGAAGAGTAATCTGGCAAGAATCAAGCAAAAACCTCCTGAAACATTTGCACAGGCAATACAGCTTGTGTGGCTTGCGCATGAGATGATGTATTGTGAAAATGTACCTTCCGCAATCTCTTTTGGACGGCTGGATTATTATTTATATCCATATTATCGAAGGGACATAGAAAGTGGAAGATTGAGCAATGAACAGGCAGAAGAATATATAGAAGCTTTTTTTATAAAGTGCAGTTCTCAGAGAAAAGCATATCAGAATCTGACCATCGGTGGATGTGATTCGGAAGGGAAATGTTCAGTAAATCCCTTGACATATCTTTGCCTGAAGGCGTCCAAAGAACTAAAGTTTGATCAGCCTTCATTGACATACCGATGGACGGATGATATGCCGGAAGAAGCCTGGGAAGCTGTACTTTCACTGATTCGGGAAGGCATGGGGTTTCCTGCGTTGATGTATGACGGGTGTTACAGAAAAGCTATGGAAGATCGAGGGGTTTTATCGGAAGAATCTTATAATTACAGTATCCTTGGCTGTGTGGAACCTGCAATGCAGGGAGAAGAATACGCATTAACAGAGATGATGCGCCTGAATCTTCCGAAAGTGATGAATCTGATGCTTCATGAAGGAAAAGATGTAATGACAGGGAAGGTTTTTACGCTAAAAAACCGAAAAAAACTGGATGAGATAGAAAGTTATGAAGATTTTTGGAGGTGGTATCAGGAAGAAATTAAGCATTTTGTAGATATGGGAATTCGTAGTATCCGACGGTGTGAAGAATTATATGAAAAAAAGTATCCCCTCCCTTATTTGTCTGTTTTGACAGAGGATTGTATCCACAGAAGAAAAGATGTATCAGAAGGTGGTGCCAGATATAACAGCGTCGGTGTGAATTTTTGTGGAATCGCTACAGCTGTGGATTCACTTATGGCCATAAAAAGACTGGTGTATGAAGAAAAGAGACTTACATTAAAAGAATTTGCCAAGATTCTGGAAAATGATTATGAAGGAGCAGAAGAAATCAGACAGAGAGCATTAAATCATTGCCCGAAATATGGAAATGATCTGAAAGAACCAGATATGGCAGCTGCGGATATAATTGTAGGTATAAAGAATCATATTGCAGAGTATACAACTTATCATGGTGGGAGGTATTGTCTCGGCTTATACTCTGTAGAAGATCATGCCATTATGGGAATGAATACCGGAGCGACAGCAGATGGACGTAAGAGCGGCGTATCACTTTCTAATTCTATGGGAGCTGTCCAGGGAATGGACAAGGAGGGCCCTACTGCACTGATGAAGTCTGTAACTTATACTGATATGAGAGATTCATCCAATGGAATGGTGCTGGATATCAAATTTATTCCTTCATTTCTGGAACAGCAGACGGGAAGAGATGCTGTCAGAAAGCTGATCAGTACCTATTTTCATCATGGAGGAATGGAAGTACAGATCAGTGTGGTTTCCAGGAAAACTCTTCTGGATGCACAAATGGATCCAGACAAATATAAAAATTTAGTTGTAAGGGTATCGGGATTTAGTGCATATTTTGTTACGCTTCGTAAAGAAACACAGGATGAAATAATACAACGTACGGAATGTGGATAATCAGATATTTATAGATAATGCCTATTAATATATACATATAATCAATTTTACTTGCATAATTGATAGTGCTAAAATATATCACATATAGGAGCTGTCTTGCGACGGTGTACATCGGCCACATGATTTTGCTGATGGCACCGTTTTTTGCTACTGGAATTTTAATTAAAACAGATGAATGGGGAAAGAATATGGACAACAAAAAAAGACCATTTCTAGAGACAAAAGAGATATATAAGAGTTTCGGACATGTTCAGGCCCTTCGAGGTGTTTCTATGAATGCTTATGAAGGGGAGGTTCTGGCTATTGTCGGTGATAATGGCGCTGGAAAGTCCACGTTGATCAAAATATTATCTGGTGTTTTGCATCCGGACAGTGGATTGGTTCGAATAGACGGTAAAGAGTATCAAGCTCTTACACCCAGAAAAGCAATCGAGGCGGGAGTATCGACGGTCTATCAAGACCTGGCACTTGGAAATACTATGGATGTGGCATCTAATCTGTTCTTGGGAAGTGAATTGACAAAATATGGGTTTCTCAAAAAGAAGAAAATGAATGAAGAAGCCAAGAAGTTATTAAATAGTCTGGATATACAGATTCCAGATGTAACAGTTCCGGTTGGGAACCTAAGTGGCGGACAGAGACAAGGAGTAGCGGTTGCAAGGCTGGTACATAACGGGGGTAAATTGTTGATATTTGATGAACCTACGGCTGCGATGGGATTAAATGAATCCAATGCTGTTCTAAAGTTAATCAAAAAGCTTGCAGGAGAAGGATTTACCGTAATTATTATCAGTCATAATCTGCCTCAGGTATTCTATATATCGGACAGAATCTGCGTGATGCGTCAAGGAAAGGTAATTAAAGAATTGAAGACGCAGGATACGACAATGGATGAGGTTGTTTCTATGATTACAGGGGCAATTACAACAGATTAGTGAGGGATAGACGTGAAGAAAAAAAGATTACAGGATTGTTCATATACTCTCATTTTGCTGGGAGTTTTGTTATTAGTGGTAGGAGTACTTGCATTAGCTTCCCCGTATTTTTTCACCTGGAAGAACTGTAGAAATATTTTGAATCAGTCAGCGATATATCTTGTACTTTCTGTTGGCATGACCTTAGTTATTTCTGCTGGACAGATCGATCTGTCTGTAGGTGCAATCATAGGGTTTGCCGGGATGAGTATGGGGATGTTGATTAAAGCTGGAATGTCAGCACCGCTGGCTATTTTTTTCGGACTTTTGATTTCTTTTTTGATCGGGATGCTCAATGGAATGTTGATTGCATATGGAAAGATTAATTCTTTTATTGTAACACTTAGTACGATGACGATTATGCGAGGAATCATATTGATTCTGACAAACTCTAATTCGATTTTTGGTTTTGGAAAAGTATTTACTTTTATCGGCAGCGGGAAGATTGGTCCAGTTAATATGCCGATTGTAATTTCTTTGATTATTGCTGCTTTTGGGGCAATGCTCCTTCATAAAACACGTTTTGGAAATTATTGTCTGTTCATTGGTTCAAACGAGATCGCACTAAATCGTTCAGGTGTTAATGTAAAAAGGTATAAAGTAATGATTTTTTCTTTGTGTGGTCTTTGTGCTGGAATTGCAGGGTTGATCGTGACTTCAAGATTGAATTCTGCCGAGCCTCTGGCAGGACAAGGATATGAAATGGATGCTATTGCAGCAACAATTCTAGGCGGAACAAGTATGCAAGGTGGTAAGGGCAGCGTGACCGGAACAATTATAGCATGCTTTATTCTGAATATTATGAAGAATGGTCTTACACTTCTGTCAATTTCCTCACATTATCAGGAGATCCTGACAGGATTGATATTGTTGATTTCAGTTTTGATATCAGAAAGTCGTCAAAGAAAGAAAAGTGAGGTATAAAAAGTATGAAATTATTATCATTGGGTGCGATTGCAATGGATATTGTCATCAATAGCCATGAACTTCCGAAAGATGACGGATTTGCATTGATTCAGCATGAAGAAATGCTCCCGGGAGGAAGTGCTTCTAATGTGTCTGTATCTGCTGCACATCTTGGAATGGAAGTTTATCAGACAGGAAAAATAGGGGATGATAATGTCGGAGAGAAATTTATTCGTACTCTTGTAGCTGATGGTGTGGATAAGCGGTATATTGTTACAAAGGAAAATGGAACTACGCTTCATACTTACATTCTGACGGCGCCGGGAGGAAAGCATTGTATTTTTGCAAATAAAGGTGACAGTGTATGGACACTTGTGCCAGAAGAATTGCCGGAGAATATTATGGATGATATGGATGTGTTTTATAATGATATGTTTTCTCCGAAGGCGGCAATCTGGCTTGCGAAAAAGGCAAAAGAGCAGGGAAAACCAGTACTCTATAATATGCAGTGTGTGCCTTCATTTATGGAAATGTGCGGTACGTCACAGAGAGATATTGATGAGATGATGGGGATTTGTAATGTTTTTGTCAGTGGAAGAGATGGTTATTTTGAACTGACGGGAGAAAAGGATTATCGTAAAGCGATGAAGATTGTGCAGGAAAAGTACCATGTACAGGAGGGAGTCATCTGTACGGCTGGTGGAGAAGGTGCTGTATGGTATGATGGAAATGAGTATGAAGCGTCTGCATATAAGATAGATCCGGTGGATACAACAGGAGCCGGGGATTGCTTTTTGGGAGGTCTTCTCTATGCTTATTTTTCAGAGAAAATGGACAAGAAATCAGCACTTGAATTTTCCAATGCATCCGCAGCAGTGAAATGTCTGCAGGCAGGGCCCAGAAGCCGAGCGGATGTAAAAACTATTTTAGAATTTAAAGATTCTCAATGTAAGAATCTTTAAATATAGTATCTATATTATTTCATAAGGAGGAGATATTTATGAAAAAAAAGATTCTCAGCATACTGCTTTGTACAGCAATGGTTGCAACTATGGCAGTAGGATGCGGTTCATCTTCTGAGGAGGAAAGTACAGAAGATACTGCGACAGAAGAAACTACAGAAGAAGAGGACAAAGCTGACGATGCTTCAGAGGCAGAAACAGAGTTTACAAAGGCTTTGGCACAGGTTGATGAAGATCTTGCACCGCTGCCGGAGAAAGACACAGGTAAGAAACTGGCAGCAATTGAAAGTACATTATCTAACTCTTTCTGGACAGTTATGCAGGAAGGTTATGAAGAAACAGCAGAAGAATTTGGTGTAACGATTGATGTGCAAGCTACAGATTCTGATACAGATACAGCCGGACAGTTAGATATCCTGAATAATATGCTTGTAAAAGATTATGAAGCAATTGCAGTTTCTCCATTAACTGAAGATTGTTTGATTTCTGGTATTGTTGCAGCAAATCAGGAGGATGTGAAGATTATTACAACAGGAAATCAGGTAAATGAAGATGCTCTCGAAGAAGCTGGAGGAAAACTTGACGCTAAAATTACGGTAGATTTTTATAATCAGGGTGTTATGGGAGCACAGTATATTATTGATAAGACTGGTGGAGAAGGTAAAGTTGCAGTCATCGCTGGTAACGAAGGTGGAACCCAGGCAGATGCACGCCGAGACGGTGCAAAAGATACTTTTGAAGATGCAGGAATGGATGTTGTTGCAGTGGAGCAGTGCGATTTTGATGCTCAGAAAGCTTACGATGCAACGACAGCAATCATTGAAGCAAATCCTGATATTGTAGGTATCGCTTGTGCAAATGATGATATGGCACTTGGTGTAGTTCGTGCATTGGAAGAAAAAGATATGAAAGATAAAGTTACAGTTGTTGGTGTTGACTTTACAGAAGAAGCTAAGGCAGCAATCGAGGAAGGTACATATGATGCAACAGTTGCAATGTCTCCATATCTGATGGGAAGAGAAGGCGTTATTATTATGCTGAAAGCATTAGAGGGACAGGATGTATCTGAAGTAGGAGACAGTACACCAATGGTACTTGTTGATTCTACAAATGTAGACCAGATGTCAGACTGGCATTAATTAAGAACCTGTGTTATAGTAATTATTGGTAAAAGAGGGAGATGTATCTGACATCTCCCTTTTTTGCAAGAATGGAGGTTGTAAAATGTATAATCGAATATTGGGAGGACTGATTGGTGCAGGTGCCGGGGATGCGATGGGAGCGGCTACTGAGGCGAGAACGACTGAACAGATACTTGAGTATTTTGGACATGAAGTTACAGATTTTGAGACACCGCCGATGGATACATTTGGAGCTGGGAATGTCCCGGGACAATTGACGGATGATTTCAGTTCGGCCTATTTTGTGGCAAGACATATTGCAGATCATGATGGTATTGTAACAGAAAAGATTGTACAAGAGGCAATGATTGAATGGTCTGAACATAAAGAGTTTTTTGACCGTTTTGCAGGTCCTACCACAAGACTTGCAATTCGGAAGTATAAAGGAGAAAAGATTGAAAAACCAAAGGGCGTTCAGCTTGTGACAAGACAAGCAACTAATGGAGCGGCTATGAAGATATCGCCAATAGGTCTGATAAATGCTGGAAATGTGGAGGGAGCTATTCGTGATGCTGTAACAGTTACAATGGTGACTCATGATAATTACCTCGCAATATCCGGCGGATGTGCAGTGGCAGCAGCAGTCAGCCGTGCAGTGATGCCAGATGCAGATGTATATAATATCCTTCAGGAAGGGCTATATGGCGCAAAGGAAGGGGAATATATAGGACGGGAGATTGCAAGGGATGTTGCAGGTCCTTCTGTAGTCAAAAGAATGGAGATGGCGATTGATATAGGATTGGGCAGAGGAACTCCAAAAGAAAAGATGATTGAACTTGGGCATCGGATAGGAGCCGGACTTCATGTGGCGGAAGCAATTCCGTGTGCATTTGGATTCTTTGCAGCAAATCAGGGAGATGCCCTGGGAAGTATTATTGGTGCAGTAAATGTCGGATATGATACGGATACGATTGCAACAATGGCAGGAGCAATGGCAGGAGCACTTCAGGGGGCAGATAAATATCCGAAACATTTTCTATCTGTTCTGGAAGAGGTCAATCATTTGGAAATTACAAAACTTGCAGAAGACATTACAAGGATTGTAGAAAAAAGACTACAGATTGGGAAGGAGGAGAACTAGATGAATCAGAAAATACTGGGAAGTATTCTCGGGGCAGCAGTAGGAGATGCTATGGGAGCAGCCACAGAGACAAAGTCAGCCAGACAGATTCAGAAGTTTTTCGGAGGTCGTGTGGAAGAATTTAAAACTCCTCCAGAAGATGTCCTGGCCAGGGGAAGAAAGGCAGGGCAGGTGACAGATGCTTTCAGTATCCCTTATATTCTGACGGAACATCTAATTGATGAAAAAGGACAAGCTTCAAAAAAATTAGGAGAAGAGGCCCTGATAGAATGGGGTAAAACAGAATATTTTGAGCCATTTGCTGGAATGACAACAAGAAATGTAGTGAATCGTCTGAATCAAAATGATAAAATGGATATGTGGTCTTATATCGGACATCTTGGCAATAAGTTGTATAAAGGTCATTATTATGCACTTTCTTCTAATGGTGCAGCAAGTAAAGCATATCCGGAAGGGCTTTTTAGCAATGGAGACATAGAAAAAGCAATTTGTGATACAGTAGAGATTACGATGTCTTCACATGATGACCCTTATAGTATATCCGGAGCATGTGCTATAGCAGCGGCGGTCAGCGAGGCAACGAAAGAAAATACATCAGTATATGAGATTATTAAGGCGGCTCATTATGGAAGTATAAGGGGAGAAGAACTTGCAAGGAAAAGAGATGATATTTGGACTTATCCAGGGCCGTCAGTCACTAAGAGAATCGAGATGGCAGTTCAGATTGTCATGCACTGCGGAAGTAGTCCAAATGCGATTCAGGAACTGGGAGAAAGAATTGGCAGTGGCCCGGCAATTGCTGAAACAGTTCCGACTGCACTTGGAATATTTATTGCTAATCAAGGGGATACGATGCCAAGTATTTACGATGCTGTAAATATCGGAGATGAAACCTGTGCGATTGCCTGCATTGTAGGTGCGGTTGCAGGCGCATATAATGGTGCAGACAGTATTACAGAAGGTTATCTGGATATTATTGAAGAAAAAAATCAGATGAATCTAAGGCGTCAGGCACAGGAGATTGAAAAGCTTTGGAAATAAAGATATATGAGGATGCATTATGAGTGAATATCTGATAGAGTCAGCACTTCTGACTCATGGATTAAAGAGTATTACAAATGAGATGCTTCTTAGTGTCTGGGAAAAGAGAGAAAAAAGAATTGTATGGATGGAATCAGGAAAGATTCAGAAGGGGTCAATACAGGAATACTGCGCATTTCGGGAAAAATCGCAGTATTATGCAAGAATTAATTACCAGAATTTTCAACATTTCCAAAGGGAAAAGAAATCGGGGATATTGACGGCATCTGGAACCATGAAGGCGTGTGAGATTCTGGGGATTCCGCTAGCGGTAACCTGTGGGATGGGCGGATTAATGCAAGGACAGCATAAAGAAGACTGTCATGATATTCTGGCGTTAGCAGAAAGTACAGTATCTCTTGTGGCAGTGTCTCCGAAAGATATGTTTGACCTGAAAGTTACATTAGATGGTATCAAATCAGAAGGAATTCAGATTCTTGGATATGATACAGATGTCTGTAGTGGATATATGTTCCGAAATAATGCGATTCCGCTTTCCAGAATCTGGAAGAAGGAACCATTATATCCGAAGACACTTTACCTGAGAGAAATTCCAGATGAGAAGCGTATAAAAAATCATCAGATTTTAGAAAAGGCATGCGCTTATGGAATAGAAAGAGAAAAAGAAGGTCATTATTATCATCCGGCTGTTAATGCAAAAATAGACGAATTGACCAATGGAAAATCATCAAAAATACAGTTGGAGGCATTGATTAAAAATATAGAATGGGCAGAAAAGCTATAATGAAAGACATCTAGAATTACAAAAGTAGTTCTGGATGTCTTTTTTGATAAATTTTACTCCCAGTTCGATGGCTGAACCGGATATTTTTCGCATTGTCTTGCTGCACGCATATAAGCATCGATATTTTCAAGAGGAGCTTTGACCGGAATATCACATCCGGGAGCGATGGTGAACCACGTGGGTTATCCCAACATTTAGCGAAACAATCTTTGACTGCCCGTTCGATGGAAGCCGGTAGTTAACGCTAAGGCCATCCTGTCCAAAACGTCTGTAACTTTCCATCAGCCAGTGTACGCGGAATTTAACTTCTGTAAAGGCTTCATCATATCGATAGAATATTTTTAAAATTCCTATATTTCTTTTGTGTCTTATGTTACAATCTTTACTGGATGTATCAAATGAGAAGAGGATAGAGAGGTTATGACACAACAGGATTCGGCAAATCTGAATATTAACTGGCGAGTTTTTTATCGAAATGTATTTGCACTGGTAGTACCGATGGCACTTCAGAATCTGATTAATGTTGGTGTTACGGCGATTGATGTTGTTATGCTTGGAAAGGTCGGAGAGACGGCTCTTTCAGGTTCTTCGCTGGCAGGACAGATTCAGTTTATTATGATGCTTCTGTTTTTCGGGATTACTTCGGGAGCTACCGTGCTGACTGCGCAGTATTGGGGAAAGAAAGATACCAGAACCATTGAGAAGATATTGGGAATGGGGCTGTCTGTTTCTCTTGTGGTAGCTGCTGTATTTACCATTGCGGCGCTTCTGATTCCAGAGACACTTATGCGGATATATAGTTCAGATGTTGAAGTGATTACAGAAGGTGCAAGATATCTTCGTATTGTTGGACTTTCTTATCTATGTATTGCTGTGACTCAGGTGTACTTGAATATTATGCGAAGCATTGAGAGAGTGTTGATTGCTACTTTTGTGTATTTTATGTCGCTGGTTGTAAATGTGGTTGTAAATGCATTGCTGATTTTTGGTCTGTGTGGTTTCCCAAAGCTTGGGATTGTAGGTGCAGCCATTGGTACTTTGTGCGCAAGAATCACAGAGACCGTGATTGTTCTTGTCTATGCCAGAACAAGGAACCGTGATGTCCGTATCCGTCTGTATGATATGTTTCACATTGATAGAGTATTGCTGAGAGATTACATGGTGTATGCTATGCCGGTTGTGTTAAATGAACTGATGTGGGGTCTGGGAAGCTCTGCCAATACAGCCGTCATTGGACATATGGGCAGTGCTGCGGTGGCGGCTAATTCCGTGGCACAGGTAGCAAGGCAGCTGGCTACGGTTGTTGTGTTTGGAATCTCGAATGCCACGGCAATCTACCTTGGCAAGACGATCGGAGAGAGACAGATCTTACATGCAAGGGCATATGCAAAACGGTTCGTTGGATTAAGCCTTCTGTTAGGGACGATCGGCGGAGGAATTATTCTTCTGGCAGCACCTGTTGCGGGAGCGAATCTTGAACTGACAGAGCAGGCAAAGCAGTATATGAACTTTATGTTTTTTGTCATGTCCTATTTTACAATTGCGCAGTCAGTCAATACGACGATGGTCGTTGGAGTCTTCCGTTCCGGCGGAGATACTCGTTTCGGGCTTATTATGGATGTATCAACTATGTGGGGATGTTCCATCCTGATTGGTGCGGTGGCCGCCTTTGTATTGCATGCAAGTGTGCAGGTTGTATATGTGATACTGATGAGTGATGAGTTGATTAAGATTCCAATCTGTGTATACAGATACCGAACTTATAAGTGGTTAAACAATGTAACAAGAGAAAAAGAAGAGTTGGGAGGAGATTAATGATGATTGTTTTAGGAAAAGAAGAGATTGAGAAAATGGTTGACCTGAATCAGATGATGGATCAGATTGAAGAGGCATACCGCATATTTGGTACAGGAGAATATTATATGCCTCCGCGTCCGACCGTTGAACATGATAATAAGACTTTGATGTACATGCCATGTTATACCAGTGAGATTATCGGAACGAAGATCTTAAGCATTTTCCCAGAAAATGCAAAGCTTGGTCTTCCGTCTATTGATGGTGTCGTGCTGTTAAATGACCAGAAGACAGGTGCTCCGGTTGCATTGATGGATGGGCAGTGTGTGACTGCATATCGGACAGGAGCAGTAGGCGGGGTGGCAATCCGCCATCTTTCCAGAAAAGATTGCCATACGGTGGGAATCGTGGGGGCCGGAGTGCAGGGATTTCATCTGGCACTATATGCATGCGCTGCAAGAGATATTCATACCGTATATGTATACAATCACAGTAACCGGGATCTGAGTGAATACCTTGCCAGAATGAAAAAAGCTATTGATAAGCTGGAGGTTGAGGTAGTACAATGTAAGACGATAGAAGAACTGGTGACAAACAGTGAGATTATCTGTACAGCAACGCCTTCCAAGAAGCCGGTACTCCCGGACGACAGCAAGATGTTAGAGGGGAAATGCATCGTTGCCATTGGTTCTTATACGCCTCAGATGCGTGAGATCCCGAACGCAATCTGGGAGCTTGTAGATCATGTATACATTGAGCTCCCGTATGCGTGTGAGGAAAGCGGAGACTTGAGTCAGCCTCTGACAGACGGAATTCTGAAAGAAGAGCAGACAGTTCTCATGGATCAGTTCCTGGCATCAGGAGCAGATGAAGAGGAGATCACCAAAAAGACAACTTACTTTAAGTCAGTAGGTATGGGACTTTTTGATGTGTGCATTGCACAAAAACTATTAGAACAGGCAAAGGAGAGGTAATTATGAAAGCAGTAGCAACAGAAAAAGCACCAAAAGCATTGGGACCATATTCACAGGGATATGTACATGGAGGAATTTTTTATTCAGCAGGACAGATTCCAATCAATCCAGCGACAGATACCATTGAGGCTTTAACAATCGAAGAACAGACAGAACAGGTATGTAAGAACCTGGGCGCTGTTCTGGAAGCTGCAGGAACTTCTTATGACAAAGTTCTTAAGACAACTTGCTTCCTTGCAGATATGGCAGATTTTGCAGCATTTAATGAAGTATATGCAAAGTATTTTACATCCAAACCAGCAAGAAGCTGTGTGGCAGTTAAGACATTGCCAAAGAATGTAAAATGTGAAGTAGAGCTGATTGCAGTTGTTGAATAATACATTTTATGCACAGTGTTTTTCAGATGAACTTAGTAACCAGGAGGTAATGAATTATGGCAGAAGAACAACAGAATGGCTGCTCACCATCTGACTGCGCCGGATGTGCGCATGCAGGTTCCTGCAGCAGCAAACCACAGGATTTTAGAGAACCGGCGAATCCATTTTCACAGGTGAAAAAAGTGATTGCGGTTGTCAGTGGCAAGGGCGGAGTAGGGAAATCTATGGTAACCGCATCTTTGGCAAGAATGATGCGTGAGCAGGGATTCTCCGTTGGAATATTAGACGCAGATATCACAGGACCATCCATTCCAAAGATGTATGGAGTACATGAGAATGCTAAGGGCAGTGATGCCGGTATGTTCCCATGTGAGGCAAAAGATGGTACGAAGATTATGTCCGTCAACCTGCTTCTGGAAAATGAATCTGATCCGGTCATCTGGAGAGGACCGGTTATTGCAGGAGTGGTAACACAGTTCTGGACGGATGTGATGTGGGGAGAATTGGATTATCTTTTCGTTGATATGCCACCGGGAACCGGTGATGTACCGTTGACTGTATTCCAGTCTCTTCCGGTGGATGGAGTTGTGATCGTCACATCACCGCAGGATCTAGTACAGATGATCGTAAAGAAAGCTTACAACATGGCAAAACAGATGAACATTCCGGTACTGGGAATCGTTGAAAACTACAGTTATCTGGTATGTCCGGACTGTGGCAAGAAGATCAATGTATTCGGTGAGAGTCACATTGATGCAATTGCAGAAGAACTGGGAATCCCAGTATTAGGGAAGATGCCGATCGATGCAGCACTTGCGGAAGCTGTGGAGAGTGAGAAATTCTACGAGATCAGCAATGAATATCTTGCGGCAGCAGTAAATAAGATATAGGTTGGCTGTGGCGGAGAATTCGAGGAAGAAGGCGATTTGTGAAGGTAAGCGTAGCGTCGGAACAAACTGCCTCCTCCCTCAAATTCGATCCAATCACTAGATTCCCATCTGCAGATAAATCGCTGAATAAGGCTCCAGATCCAAGATCACTTTTCCATTTTGCAATGGAATATTCATGGTCGTATATTTTTTCGTTCCGGCATATTGTTCCATGTCACTGGCAATCAGAATGGTCAGCTTTTTGGTATCTTTTACTTCGAATTCGTATTTTTCCTGCAACTGGTCTGAGAAGTTGAAGACGGCCAGAATACGTTCCTGGCTGGCTCTTCGTTCGAGGGCATAGATACAACGTTCTTCTTGATGGCAGTCGATCCATTGGAATCCATCCGCAGTATAATCTTTTTGTGAAAGAGCTGGATGTGTCTGATAGATTAGGTTCAGATCTTTCATAAAGTGATGGAATGCATCGTGCAGCGGATATTCCAGGATATCCCAGTCTTGCTCTCGTTTTTCATCCCATTCTCGCAGCTGTCCCAGTTCATTTCCCATAAAATTCAGTTTTTTTCCTGGATGTGCATACATATACATGTAAAATGCTCTTGCCTGTGGGAATTTCATATCGTAATCTCCACTCATTTTCTGCAGAATCGTTGCTTTGCCGTGCACAACCTCATCGTGGGAGAGCGGAAGAAGGAAGGTGTCGTTATAATAATACATCATGGAAAAGGTCAGTTTGTGGTAATCACGGCTTCGATATTCTGGTGCGGTTCGGAAGTAATCCAGGGTATCGTTCATCCATCCCATATCCCATTTGTAATCAAATCCAAGGCCACCTTCGCTGACTGGTTTTGTGACATTAGGAAATGAGGTGGAATCTTCAGCAGACAGAATGGCAGTGGGGTGCATCGTTTTTAATCCGCGGTTCATTTCACGGATGAATTCTACGGCATTATGATTCACACCCCTTGCAGGTTCGCCCTGCCAATAGATGATTCTGCTGATGGCATCCATACGGATTCCGTCCATATGATACTCTGTAAGCCAGTAATTGGCGGCGGATTGCAAGAAGCAGCGTACTTCTCCGCGTGAATGCATGAAGTTGCAGCTTCCCCATTCACTGACTCCTACGTCCTGATGAGGGTATTCGTATAAAGCAGTTCCGTCATAATTGGTCAGAGCATATCCATCTACAGCAAAATGAACCGGAACGAAATCTAAGATGACACCGATGTCATTCTGGTGACAAGTATCGACAAATTTCATCAGATCTTCTGCAGTACCATAACGAGAAGTGGGACTGAAAAATCCTGTGTTCTGGTATCCCCAGGACTCATCACAGGGATGTTCGCTCAATGGCATGATTTCTACATAATTGTAGCCATATTCTTTCAGGTAAGGGATGAGAATATCAGCCATTTCCGTATAGGTATACCAGTCATCAGCTTTATCGGATGGCTTTTTAAAAGATCCGAAATGAATTTCATAGATATTTAGAGGTCGCTCTTTGCAATCTGTCCGGTTTCGCATCCATGCATCATCCTGAAAAGCATAAGAAGACAGATCACGGATATATGAAGCAGAATTCGGGCGAAGTTCCATGCCATAGCCGTAAGGATCACAGTGGTCTACATAGGATTGATCCTGCCTATAAATCCGGTATTTATACATCATTCCAGGATGTGCATTCTGTACATAACATTCCCAGAAGTTTCCGTCGTGGACCCGGTTCATTTCCCATTCCTGCCAGCCATTGAATTCTCCAATCAGAGTAATGCGCAAAGCGCCGGGGGCAAATGTACGAAACGTAACCCCCTGTTCTTCTACGTGTGCGCCGAGATAGCGATATGCGTCAAATATTTTCCCAGTATAAAAGCCAAAAAAATCCATAATGTTTCCTCCAATTTTATAAAATAATAGACAGTAGTTGCTTTTTTCGTCTATAATGATTATACAAATCTGATATCGGGCTATCCACCAACAATGTAGACAGATGGATGGATAAGCAACGGATTGCAAAATTTGTCGGGAAATATCAAGAATAGAATGTTTGGAGGAAGCAATATATGGATCTGCGGATTGAAAAGACAGAAAGAGGAATCAAGAACGCATTTATAGAACTGCGTTCCAGAAAACCATTGGAAAAGATTACAGTCAGAGAGTTGTGTGAACTGGCTTGCATTAATAAATCGACGTTTTATTCTCATTATAAAGATATTTATGATCTGTCAGACTGTATGGAAGCGGAAGTAGTCATGTCGATTACGAACAGCATCTCCCATCCTGAGTATATTATGGAGAATCCGGCAGAATTTACCAAGGAGCTGTTTACGGCATATCTGTCACAGAATTCTCTGACTATGATTCTGTTTTCCGGAAAACAGAGGAACCATTTTGCAGATAGGATTGAGACGAGTATTAAGGAAATGATATTTGAAAAATACCCGGAATACAGGGATGATGCAGTGAAAAATATTATCTTAAGTTGCTGCATTCAGGGTGGTTATCATGCATATCAGCGGAATCGGGAGGGGGATATCCATACCCTGATTTCGGTTATCAGTGATATAACGGAGATGCTGCAGCCAATGTACAGTAACCAATACTAGAATGATCTTCCTTCTTGGAACTTATTGACAAAAAGAACATACGTTTGTATAATTAAAAATACAAACGTATGTTCTTTTTGCGTTCTGTGAAAAGGGAAGGGTGGTTTTGTGAGGATTCAGGAATCTATGACGGTCTATGATAAATTGAATATCTTAACGGATGCGGCGAAATATGATGTTGCCTGTACTTCCAGCGGAACTTCGCGCAACAATGATGGAAGAGGAATAGGAAGCTGTGAACAGTCGGGAATCTGTCACAGCTTTTCGGCAGATGGAAGATGTATTTCTCTTTTAAAGATTTTATTTACCAACGAGTGTATCTATGATTGCAAGTATTGTGTGAATCGAAGAAGCAATGATGTGGTGCGGACGGCTTTTACACCGGAAGAAGTCTGTACTCTTACGATGGAATTCTACCGAAGAAATTATATTGAAGGACTGTTCTTAAGTTCTGGGATATTGAAGAGTCCGGATTATACAATGGAATTGCTTTATGTTACATTGTATAAACTGCGAAGGGAATGTCATTTTCAGGGATATATCCACGTGAAAGCAATTCCCGGAGCGAATCCAGAACTGATCCAGAGAGTTGGATTTCTGGCAGACAGAATGAGTGTGAATCTGGAACTTCCTACGGCAGAGAGCCTGAAGATTCTGGCACCGCATAAGACAAGAAAAAATATTCTGACACCGATGCGTCAGGTACAGAATCGCATGGATGAGAATAAGCAGGAGATTCAGTTGTATCGGAATGCGCCGCGTTTTGTCCCGGCAGGGCAGAGTACGCAGATGATCATAGGAGCAACTCCGGAGACTGATTATCAGATTATGCAGGTGGCAGAGTCGCTATATCAGAAGTTTGGATTAAAAAGAGTATTTTATTCGGCATTCGTGCATGTGAATGAGGATGCTGCCTTGCCGGCAAGGACGGATGACGGACCGCCTCTTTTAAGAGAACATCGTCTTTATCAGGCAGACTGGCTGCTTCGTTACTATCATTTTCAGGCAGAGGAACTTTTGTCGGAAGAGAATCCGAATTTTAATGTGTTATTTGATCCGAAGTGTAACTGGGCATTGCAGCATCTGGATCAGTTTCCGGTAGAGATTAACCGGGTAGAATATAAGATGCTGCTTCGGGTGCCGGGAATTGGATATAAGTCTGCATCCCGGATTATGAAAGCGAGAAAGTTTGGTACGCTGGATTTCCCAGATCTGAAGAAGATGGGGGTTGTATTGAAGCGAGCGTTGTATTTTATCACATGCAGTGGGAAGATGCTGTATCCGACGAAGATGGATGTGGATTATATTACCAGAAATCTTCTGGATGCAGGAGAAAAGCTGCCAAAGGAGATAACGAATATGGGATATCAGCAATTGTCCCTTTTTGATGATGTGAGATTCAGGGAGTATGTATATGGAAGCAATGATAAAAACAATCTATGTGTGCAGTGATACGGTCACTGGGATTTTTTCGGGGATATATGATGCGTGGAAGAGCAGGAAAGGGGAAGATGAATGTGGGATTGCATTAAGAGGATTCCTGGAACCTCGTTTATTCTGTGATTATGTTGAGGTGGAGGAGACGGAGCATAAAGCGATTGCGGTGGAAGCACTGATCAGGAAGCATTTGGGACAGAATGCTTATTGGGATATCTATCATGCTGTGCTGTCAGCGGATAAAGAAAAGGCAGATGCAGTACTTGGAACGATGTTGGCGGCACGGAAGCTGCCTGACAGTACAAGAATTATGGAATATCTCAGCCACCCCAAGGTAGAGAAGGTATTTGAACTTAGTAGAAACGTGGGCGGAGAAGCACATTCACTCAAAGGCTTCCTGAGATTTCAGGAACTTGCAAATGGCGTGTTATATGCAGGGATTACACCAAAATCACAGGTTCTTACCTGCCTTGCACCCCATTTCGCGGATCGCCTTCCCCTGGAGAACTGGATGATACATGATAAGACACATCATATGTTTGTAGTTCATGAATCGGGGAAAAAATGGATCCTTTTATGGGATGAACAATGTAAGATAGAAGAGAATCTTACGTTTTCTGAGAGAGAAAAAGAATTTGAAAAGCTGTGGAAGGGATTTTGCAAGACAATTTCTATTCCATCCAGGGAGAATCCGAAGTGCCAGAGGCAGCATTTGCCGCTCCGCTTCCGGCCGGATATGGTAGAGTTCCGGTAATATCTATGCTATAATAAGAAAAGTTAGTATAGAGAGAAGAAGAGATTATGAATTTAGAACAGCCGGTCATCCGGATATCCGTGCGTAGTCTTGTGGAGTTTATTATGCGCAGCGGGGATATCGACAATAGAATAGCAGGAGCAGATAAGGACAGTATGCTTTTGGGCGGTAAGATTCACCGGAAGATTCAGCGCCGTATGGGGTCGGATTATCATGCAGAGATTGGATTGAAGTTCGAAGTGCCTTGTAAAGGATTCCTTCTTATGATTGAGGGGCGTGCAGACGGAATCATAGAGACGCCGGAAGGAATTGTGATCGATGAGATCAAAGGAGTGCTGAAAGATCTGAACTTGTTGAAAGAACCTGTCGGAGTCCATCTGGCACAGGCAAGATGTTATGCATATATTTATGCCAGTCAGAAGAAGTTAGAAGAGATTGGCATACAGATGACATATTGTAATATGGAGACGGAAGAGATTAAGCGTTTTCAGAGTGTATATTCGTTCCAGGAATTAGATACATGGTTCTGGGAATTGATCGGGAAGTATGAGAAATGGGCAAGGTATCAGATTCAGTGGAAGGGAAAAAGGAATCAATCTATTAAAGAAATTGAATTTCCATTTGCATATCGTGAGGGACAGAAGGATTTGGTCGTATCGGTGTACCGGACTATTCTTCGCAAGAAGAAGCTGTTTATCCAGGCTCCTACGGGAGTGGGCAAGACGATGGCGACTGTATTCCCGGCTGTAAAGGCGATTGGGGAAGGATTGGGCGAAAAACTGTTTTATCTGACTGCGAAGACGATTACTCGAACGGTGGCATGGCAGGCGTTTGACACACTGAAAGAACAGGCGCTTCGCATGAAAGTGATTGTTCTGACAGCGAAGGAAAAGATCTGTTTTTGTGAAGAGACAAACTGTAATCCTGATGCATGTCCATATGCGAAGGGACATTATGACAGAGTAAATGATGCGGTATATGAGTTGATTACGACTTCCGATGAGATGAGCAGGGAGATTCTGGAAGAACAGGCAAGAAAGTGGCAGGTATGTCCGCATGAGATGAGTCTGGACATAGCAGAGTGGGTAGATGCAGTCATCTGCGATTATAATTATGTGTTTGATCCGAATGCATATCTGAGACGATTCTTCGGTGAAGGGAACAAAGGAGAATATCTTTTCCTCATTGATGAAGCGCATAATCTGGTTGAACGCGGTCGTGAGATGTACAGTGCCCAGATTTATAAAGAAGACATTTTAAAGATAAAAAAACTGGTAAAGGACAGAGATGAAAAACTTGCCCGGAAGCTGAATGACTGCAATAAGCAGCTTTTGGCATTAAAGCGAGAATGTGACGGTTTGCAGGTGTTAGACAGTGTCTCCCATATCTATTTAAAATTAATGGCATTAATGACGGAGATGGAGAGATATTTGGAAGACTGTAAAGAAGAAGAGATTCGACAAGAAGTTTTGAATCTTTATTTTTCTGTACGTACATTTCTCAATATCCATGACCGGTTGGATGAGAATTATCTGATCTATTCAGAATTAGAAGACAGTGGCAGATTTAAGCTTCGGCTGTTCTGCGTCAATCCTGCCAATTGTTTACAGGAGTTTTTGGATAAGGGAAATAGTACCATCTTCTTCTCTGCAACGTTACTTCCGATTCATTATTACAAAAAGCTATTAAGTACTTCGAAAGAAGATTACGCGATATATGCAGAATCTCCATTTGATCCTGCAAGAAGACAGTTGATTCTTGGTACCGATGTCAGTACAAAATATACCAGACGAGGCGAGGACATGTATCGGCGTTATGCCAGATATCTGATACAGGTTGCAAGAACAAGAATCGGTAATTATATTGCGTTCTTCCCTTCCTATCGATTTATGGAAGAAGTTTATGAAGTGTTTGTTGATCTGTTAAAAGAAGATCAGGAAATCGAATATGTGATGCAGTCTCAGTATATGTCGGAAGAGGCGAGAGAGATCTTTTTGGAAAATTTTGAAGAAGACAGAAAGCACAGCCTGATGGGATTCTGTGTAATGGGTGGTATCTTCTCGGAGGGAATTGATCTGGCAGAAGATAAATTAATCGGCGCGATCATTATTGGTACCGGACTGCCTCAGGTGTGCCGGGAAAGAGAATTGTTGAAGAATTATTTTGATGCACATGGATTGCGAGGCTTTGATTATGCTTATCTTTATCCTGGGATGAATAAGGTGCTTCAGTCAGCAGGAAGAGTCATTCGTACAGATGAAGACAGAGGGGTGATCCTGTTACTGGATGAGCGCTTCCGTGATGGAAGATATCAGGAAACATTTCCAAGAGAATGGAAGGAGTATGCGCTCTGTAATGTGGAAAATGTAGAGGATTACCTGGAGACATTCTGGAAAAAATGGGGAGAATAGCTTTCTGAAATATGGAACTAGACAGAGCAGATCATTAGAAATAATTCAGAAATTCTAACACCGCATTTGATACTGGCATATGTTCATCATATGCGATTGCCAGTTCACGTGCAGGGAGTTCCTCCTGAGTCCTAACAATAAACAGTTCTGTAGATTTATGAGGAATGCAGTAATCCGGTATGAATGCAATTCCCAGGCCAATGCTTGCAAGATCGATGAGAAGATCGTTACTGCTCAGTTCGATTTCAGGAACCAGATCCAGCTGATGTTGCTGAAAAAGTGCATGCAAAAATTCGCTGGTCGTACTTTTCTTATCCAGCATAAGAATCGGATATTCTAATAATTGTTTTAAAGATAGTTTTTTTCCTTTTAATTCTGAAAAAGCATTGTTTGCAATGAATACGTCGTGAAAAGTCCGGATTTCCTTTACGTTAGAGACATTTCTAAGATAGGTATTGGGATAGTTGACGACAATGAGGTCAACCTGGCCGCTTTCCAGTAACTCTACACAGCGAACGGAAGTTGCGTTTGTAACCTTGATATGAGTGCCTGGAAATTCCTTATGGAATCTTTCCAGATAAGGAACCAGAAAATAACGGCAGATTGTGTCACTTGCCCCAATGCGAATCTGTCCTCCGCCTGCATTGGATTCCAGAAGCGAAGCTTCACCGTGTTTGATCAGATTGATGGCAGGCTCCACATGTCTTAAGAGGATTTCGCCTTCCGGTGTTAGACGTACTTGTTTTGTACTGCGGATGAACAGAATCTGATTTAACTTTTTTTCCAGAGATTTGACAGACTGACTGACGGCTGACTGAGATATATATAATTTCTTGGAAGCTTCGGAGAAGCTGAGGGTCGTTGCTACATAATAAAATACTTTATATAATTCATAATTGATATCCATTTATAAGTCCTCCTGATAAAGCTAAGCCAATTATAAGTCAAAAAGAAGTGAATTACAATGAGGATTATGTTAGAATGGGGATGGAAGGAGCGAGATATGAATAGAAAACAGAATAAGATTATGAGTGTAACGGCTGTTGTTGCAATGTTTCTTCTCATTATTGCAATGCTGCTGACCAGTTTTCAACTGGTGATATATGGGGATCCGGAATATCGTTTTTATGAGAAGGAATATGAAAAATATACGGTTACGGAAGCTTTGAATATGAAGATTGTAGATGCCATGAAAGTGACAGACCACATGATGGCTTATCTGATTGGAAAAGAGGATGAATTGTCAATTGTGACGGAGGTAGATGGCCAGACGCAGGAATTTTTCAATGAACAGGACAGGCTGCATATGGCAGATGTAAGGAATTTGTTCTTAGGCGGGTTAAAACTAAGAACCGTATGCCTGATTGTTTTTCTCGTACTGCTTGTGCTGCTCATAGCACGGAAGGCAGACTGGAAGCATCTACTTCCCAAAGCTTATTTTATTGCGGTCGGTGTGTTCCTGGCGCTGATTGCATTTCTGGCAGTGGCATTTTCTATTGATTTTACAAAGTGCTTTACGATATTTCATCAAATATTTTTTACCAATGATCTGTGGCTCTTTGATGAAGATACTGACTATATGATTCGGATGCTCCCGGAAGGGTTCTTTTCTGATATGGTGATTCGAATCGGTATGTCATTTGTGGGAATGTTACTACTTCTTTTGATCATGTTCCTGATTTGGAACAGAAAAGTGAAAAAGAATGATAAGTAATACTTATAGAATGATTAAGATGTATTAATTTTATTAATAAGAAAAACTATGATACAATGTAACCAGATAATCTAGAATTCATGTGTGGAGGATGATTTATGAGTAATGTAAAACGTGTTTACGTGGAAAAGAAACCAGGATTTGCAGTACAGGCAGACGATTTAAGACACGAGATTAAGAGCTATCTCGGGATTAAAGATGTGGAAAGCGTGCGTGTACTGATTCGTTATGATGTGGAGAATATTTCCGATGAAACTTTCGAAAAAGCTTGCAATGGAATCTTTTCTGAGCCGCCGGTAGATACACTGTATCACGAGGAATTTCCTGTTGCGGACGGATGCAGAATCTTTTCTGTAGAATTCTTGCCTGGGCAGTTTGACCAGCGTGCAGATTCTGCGATTCAGTGTGTACAATTTATAAAAGAGGACGAGCAGCCTGTTATTAAGACAGCGATTACTTATGTGATTGAAGGAAGAGATGGGGCAATCTCTGACGAAGAGTTTGAGGCCATCAAAGCTCACTGCATCAATCCGGTAGATTCCCGGGAGACTGGCATGGAGAAGCCGGATACTCTTGTGACAAAGTTTGATGAACCTGCAGATGTCATTATATTTCACGGGTTTAAAGATATGGCAGAAGAGCAGTTGAAAGAATTGTATTCTTCTCTGGGCCTTGCTATGACATTTAAGGATTTCCTTCACATTCAGAAATATTTTAAAGGAGAGGAAGACAGAGATCCTTCCATGACAGAGATCCGTGTGCTGGATACTTACTGGTCTGACCACTGCCGACATACAACATTTTCAACAGAACTGACAGATGTTACCTTCGGAGAGGGTGATTATAAAGAACCGATCGAGGATACATATAAGCAGTATCTGGCAGATCACAGTGAGATTTTCAAAGGCAGAGAGGATAAATTCGTATGCCTGATGGATCTTGCCTTGATGGCGATGCGTAAATTAAAGAAAGAAGGAAAGCTTGCAGATCAGGAGGAGTCTGATGAGATTAATGCCTGCAGTATTGTTGTGCCGATTAAAGTAGATGGCGTGGAAGAAGAATGGCTTGTAAACTTTAAAAATGAGACCCATAATCATCCAACTGAGATTGAACCATTCGGTGGTGCGGCTACCTGCCTTGGCGGTGCGATCCGTGATCCATTGTCAGGACGTACTTATGTATATCAGGCAATGCGTGTGACAGGTGCGGCAGACCCGACGGTATCTGTGAAAGATACGATGAAAGGAAAGCTTCCGCAGAAGAAGCTGGTTCGTGAGGCAGCTCATGGTTACAGTTCTTATGGTAATCAGATTGGTCTGGCAACAGGAGCTGTAAAAGAAATCTATCATCCAAATTATGTGGCAAAACGTATGGAGATCGGAGCGGTATTAGGTGCGGCACCAAGACGTGCGGTTATCCGCGAAACTTCTGATCCTGGAGATATCATTATCCTTCTTGGCGGACGTACCGGACGTGATGGCTGCGGCGGCGCAACCGGATCTTCCAAAGTACATACCGAAGAATCTATTGAAACTTGCGGTGCTGAGGTTCAGAAGGGTAATCCTCCGACAGAGCGTAAGATTCAGCGCCTTTTCAGAAGAGAAGAAGTAAGTAAATTAATTAAGAAATGTAATGACTTTGGCGCTGGCGGAGTTTCTGTGGCAATCGGAGAACTGGCGGACGGTTTAAAAGTTGATCTTGATAAAGTCCCGAAGAAATATGCAGGTCTGGATGGAACGGAAATTGCAATCTCTGAATCCCAGGAGCGTATGGCAGTCGTCGTTGATCCAAAAGATGTAGATGAATTCATGGGCTATGCAAAAGAAGAAAATCTGGAAGCAGTCTGTGTTGCAGTTGTAACAGAGGAGCCAAGACTGGTGCTTTCCTGGAGAGGAAAAGAGATTGTCAATCTGTCCCGTGCATTCTTGGATACGAACGGAGCACATCAGGAAACTACGGTTGCAGTGGATATTCCGAACAGAAAAGACAGCATTCTTGTCAGAGAAGAAGTTGGAGATGTCAAAGAAAAATGGATGACAACCCTGAAAGATCTGAATGTATGTTCTCAGAAAGGTCTTGTAGAGATGTTTGATGGTTCCATCGGTGCTGCATCCGTATTTATGCCACATGGTGGAAAATACCAGATGACAGAGACACAGGCGATGGTAGCAAAACTTCCAGTATTGACGGGAGACTGCGACACAGTCACGATGATGAGTTATGGATTTGATCCGTATCTGTCCACCTGGAGTCCATATCATGGAGCAATCTATGCTGTGACCGAGTCTGTTGCGAAGATTGTTGCAGCAGGCGGTGACCATAGCAAGATTCGCTTTACTTTCCAGGAATATTTCCGCCGTATGACGGAAGATCCACATAGATGGAGCCAGCCGTTTGCAGCACTTCTGGGGGCTTACGATGCACAGCTTGGATTCGGCCTTCCATCCATCGGAGGAAAAGACAGTATGTCTGGAACTTTCGAGGATATCGATGTTCCGCCGACACTGGTTTCCTTTGCAGTAGATGTTGCTACAGAAAAGGATATTATTACTCCTGAATTGAAGAAGGCAGGTAATAAGTTGGTGTGGCTTCGTATTGAGACAGATGAATATGATGTCCCGGTATATGAGAAAGTCATGGATCAGTATGCGAAGTTTACAGAGGATATTCACAGCGGAAAGATTGTATCTGCATATGCACTTGACAGACATGGTATTGTAGCAGCTGTCAGCAAGATGGCATTTGGTAACAGAATGGGTGTTACTCTGGAACACAATGTAGATGAAAGAGATCTGTTTGCTCCTGCATTTGGTGATATCATTGCGGAAGTTCCTGCAGATAAAGTGGGAGAATTGAGCATCACTTATATGGTAATCGGTGAAGTGACAGAAGAACCTGTTCTTGCATACAAGGATGTAAAGATTACCATTGCCGATGCAGAAGAAGCATGGAAAGGAACACTGGAAAAAGTATTCCCGACTAATTCTGGTGCAGAAGGACAGGATGAAAAGGTTGAAACTGGAGTGTATGAGACCTCAGATATCTATATCTGTAACCACAAGATTGCGCAGCCGACGGTATTTATTCCGGTATTTCCTGGAACAAACTGTGAATATGACAGTGCAAAAGCATTTGAAAGAGCCGGAGCAAAGACGAATGTTAAAGTATTCAAGAATATGAATGCTTCAGATATCATTGATTCTGTCAATGTGTTTGAAAAAGCAATCAATGATGCCCAGATTATCATGTTCCCAGGCGGATTCAGTGCTGGTGATGAACCGGATGGTTCTGCAAAATTCTTTGCAACTGCATTCCAGAATGCGAAGATGAAAGAAGCGGTAGAAAAACTTTTGAATGAGCGTGACGGACTGGTACTCGGTGTATGTAACGGATTCCAGGCACTTGTCAAACTGGGACTGGTTCCAAATGGAGCGATTACCGGACAGGATGCAGATGCCCCGACTTTGACATACAATACGATCGGACGTCATATTTCCAAGATGGTATACACAAAAGTGGTTACCAATAAGTCTCCATGGCTTCAGAAAGCAACGCTCGGCGGTGTATATACCAACCCGGCTTCTCATGGTGAAGGACGTTTTGTAGCCAATAAAGAATGGCTGGATAAACTCTTCGCTAATGGGCAGGTCGCAACGCAGTACTGTGATCCGGAAGGTAATATTACTATGGATGAAGAATGGAATGTTAACGGATCTTATTGTTCAATTGAAGGTATCACCAGCCCGGATGGACGTGTGCTTGGTAAAATGGCACATTCTGAGAGACGTGCACGCTCCGTCGCTATGAATATTTACGGAGAGCAGGATCTGAAGATCTTTGAATCTGGTGTAGAATATTTTAAATAAGCTACAAAGAAAATGAAACTTAGAGAGCACTCTGTTTCAAGAAAAAACGAATTATAGCGTAAAAACTGCATAAAATTAAGGCGTTTTTGAAAGAATAAAAGGAAATAATTGCATAAATTGCATAAAATTGAAAAAAAACCTTGTGTTCTATACGTGAATCCTTTACAATGTTATTTGACAAAAGCGTCACAAACGGGTAGACCTTGTCTGCCCGTTTTTTATATAAGGCATAACATGGGGTGCATTATATAAAAATGCTTTGAAGGAATTTTTTTAGGAGGTAAAAGGTATGTCATATGTAGATGAAGTCCTGGAAAAAGTAGTGGCAAAAAACCCTGCTGAACCAGAATTCCACCAGGCAGTCAAAGAAGTATTGGAATCATTGAGAGTAGTAGTAGAGGCAAATGAAGATAAATTCAGAAGAGATGCCCTGCTTGAAAGACTGGTAGAACCAGAAAGACAGATTAAGTTCCGTGTTCCATGGGTAGATGACAAAGGACAGGTTCAGGTCAACACAGGTTATCGTGTACAGTTCAACAGCGCAATCGGACCTTACAAGGGAGGATTACGTCTTCATCCATCTGTTAATCTTGGAATTATCAAATTCCTTGGTTTTGAACAGATCTTCAAGAATTCACTGACAGGCCTTCCGATCGGCGGAGGTAAAGGTGGTTCTGATTTTGATCCAAAGGGTAAATCAGACAGAGAAGTAATGGCATTCTGCCAGAGCTTTATGACAGAACTTTGCAAATACATCGGTGCTGATACAGACGTTCCGGCAGGTGATATCGGAACAGGTGCAAGAGAGATCGGCTACATGTTCGGACAATATAAGAGAATCCGGGGAACTTATGAAGGTGTGCTTACAGGTAAAGGATTAAGCTATGGCGGTTCTCTTGCAAGAACAGAGGCTACAGGTTATGGTCTTCTGTATCTGACAGAGGAACTTCTTAAGATTAATGGAAAAGACATCAAAGGCATGACAGTTGCTGTATCCGGTTCCGGAAATGTTGCAATCTACGCAACACAGAAAGCACAGCAGTTAGGTGCTAAGGTCGTAACAGTCAGCGATTCTAACGGATGGGTATATGATCCAGAAGGAATTGATGTAGACGCATTGAAGGAAATCAAGGAAGTAAATCGCGCAAGATTAACAGAATACAAGAAATATCGTCCAAATTCAGAATATCATGAAGGACGCGGCGTATGGTCTGTAAAAGTAGACCTTGCTCTTCCATGTGCAACACAGAACGAACTTCACTTAGAAGATGCAAAACAGTTAGTAGCAAACGGATGTGTAGCAGTATGCGAAGGTGCGAATATGCCTACCACTTTGGAAGCAACACAGTATCTGCAGGAAAACGGAGTCATCTTCGCACCTGGAAAGGCTGCTAACGCTGGTGGTGTTGCAACATCCGCACTCGAGATGTCCCAGAACAGCGAACGCTTAAGCTGGTCATTCGACGAAGTAGATGCAAAACTGAAATCCATCATGGTAAATATCTGCCATAACATTGACGATGCTGCAAAACGTTACGGCATGGACGGCAACTACGTTGCCGGAGCAAACATTGCCGGATTCGAAAAAGTAGTAGATGCTATGACAGCTCAGGGAATTGTGTAAATTGTATATGGGGACGGGGGTTTTTTCAATTTCCTCCGTCCCAAATTAAAATATCCCTGTCCCTTTTTGAAAGGAGAATTTTATTTACGAGCATGAAATAGCGTATTTTCGGGGATTATAAAAAATATTTTCGGAATTTGCAAAAAAATTAAAAAAACTGTTGACAATTGGTGAGAGTTAATGGTATACTAACGAAGTCGGTTCGAGAGATAAGAACTTGCAAACCAATATGGGATCATAGCTCAGCTGGGAGAGCATCTGCCTTACAAGCAGAGGGTCATAGGTTCGAGCCCTATTGGTCCCATTCAACTCAAGAAGAGTTGTGTTAATTTAATATGGCGGGATAGCTCAGTTGGCTAGAGCACACGGTTCATACCCGTGGTGTCGCTGGTTCAAATCCAGTTCCCGCTACTTGTAAAAAGGGAGACGTTGAATGTTCTCTCTTTTTTTGAATATGAATAGAAGAGATAGGGTTTTATTTTTGTGTCTCCACTATACAAAAAATAAGAAATCATTTATAATATTAAAAATATAGACTACGCTATTATTGAGGAGGAGTACGATAATGACGAAAGGAAGATTAACGATTCGAATTCTTGCAGGGGCATATCTGGTCTATCTTGGATATAGCCTGGTTCGTGATTCTGTTTTAAATAAGCCGGAAAATTTTATTGTTTTTTTACTCATAGGACTTGCATTCCTGATTCTAGGAGCAACATGGTGCATTTTGGGAGTGAAGAAATATATTAAAAAGGAATATACGGACTATGAAGAGTCGAATATAGAGGAAGACGATAAAGTAGATTCTGATCAAGAAGTGGTAAAAGAAGAAGTTGAAAAAATAGAAGAAAAAGAGGAATCATAGATGAGAGTTGGAATGGGATATGATGTTCATAAATTGGTAGAAGACAGGGATCTGATATTAGGTGGAGTTAAGATTTCATACGAAAAAGGTCTTTTGGGACATTCAGATGCGGATGTGCTTCTGCATGCGATTATGGATGCGTTGTTAGGAGCTGCTGCATTGGGAGATATTGGCAGGCATTTTCCAGATACTGATCCCCAATATAAAGGTATCTCTAGTATCAAATTGTTAGAACATGTAGGAAAGCTCATTGAGGATAACTTATATGTGATTGGAAATATTGATGCAACGATTATTGCCCAACGTCCGAAGATGGCGCCACATATCGAACAGATGCGTATGAATGTGGCAGAAGTATTGCATGTGGATATTAGCCAAGTAAATATTAAGGCGACAACGGAAGAGGGGCTTGGATTTACTGGAAGCGGTGCTGGAATTTCCGCTCAGGCGATAGCAGCTCTTGATACGATAGAAAATTGTAGCTATGTCGTAGGACCAGAAGAAGGAAGATGTGCAGGATGCAGTGGCTGTCCGCATATGGAAAGATAGTATGATAGTAAAAGAGAAGCTCCGTACAGGGGCTTCTCTTTCTCAAAGAAAGGATAATAGAAGAATGGATATACGTAACTTAAGTCCCGGGGAAAATGGAAAGACACGGGCATTATATGAAGAAGTTTTTGAGGAAGACAGTAAAGGGTTTGTTGATTATTATTATATGGAAAAGACAAAAGACAATCAAATATATGTCATAGAAGAGGATGAAGCGATTCGTGCCATGCTTCATCTAAATCCGTATCATTTGTATGTAAATGGATCCGAAAAGGAGGTTAACTATATTGTTGCAGTTGCAACACAGAAGGAATATCGTAAAAGAGGATATATGGCTAACCTTTTAAAGCAAGCATTAAGAGATGAATATCGGGATGGAAAGACATTTACTTTTTTGATGCCAGCTTCTGAAAGTATTTATATTCCCTATGATTTTCGGACAGTTTATGAGCAAAATAAAAGGGTGTATTGTGAACAGAAAGAAAATGAGATGCAACAAAAAGATGATTTTTTGGTGGTTGAAGATGCAAAAGAAAAGGATTGCAAAGAGCTGGCAGAGTTTGCCAATTCTTATCTCTTGGGACAATATCAGGTATTTGCTATCAGAGATTCCGCATATTATCAGAGATTGATAAAAGAATATGCCAGTGACGGAGGAAGTCTGAAAATATACCGTAAAGAAGGAAAAATAACAGATTGTCTTGGATGGTATCCTGAAGAAACGGCAGAAGAAAAAGAAAAACCAAAGATTATGGTAAGAATTGTAGATGTCCGCAGGATGTTAATGTCTCTTTCTCTGCGCTCATTAATGAGTACATGTTTTTGCGTAACCGATCCCATTATTGTAGAAAATAATCGCTGTGTTGTTATAACTGGAACTGAATTTTCCGGAGTAATGCTAATGGACGGGAAACCGGAAAACAGCGAAGGAACTATAACGGTCGCTGCACTGGCAAGTCTGGTATTCGGTGCAAAGACAGTGGAAGAAGTCTGCCAGGAGGAAGGTGTTGAGATGTCCGAAAGGATGAAAGCAGAGATGAAGAAAATCATACCACTTTCTAAGATTTATCTGAATGAGGTTGTGTAGGAATTTAGATGAGTTAGTTGGTAATTGGGTGTGTACGGCGAGAGGATGGATGGGATGGTTGCCATTGCGAAGTCCTTCGCTAAGAATCCATAACAGGAAAAGAAGCAGATATTTTGTGACCAGGCTGATTCACCCCGAAATATTGATAATTTCGAGGCTCAGCAGCCTTCTCAGATTTGGCTTGAAGCCAAATCTTCGCACAAAATATCTGCTTCTTTTCCAGTAACGGATTCTAACGCTTGTCCAACGAAAGGCAACCATTCCATTCGTCTTCTCGCCTGACATCCCCCAAGTCCGCAACTTCCTCATCTGGGAGAATTCCTGCGCGTCATGCAGAGGGAAAGATCATAGTAAAGATATTGTCAAAAAACTGGCAGAATAACTAACTGATTCTTCCATTGAAATAATGATGAATAGTATAAAAACATCGTTCCCCATTGCGCTTCGCGCCAGGAATTACCCCAGATGAGTTCGTTCAGTAATTGGGAATGTCAGGCGCAAGGGAGTTGGATAGGCTGGTCTGTATCCGTCTAGTCAAGCGTTAGAATCCGTTACAGAAAAAAGAGTTGCAATTCCGTGTGAGAATTTGGCATCCAGCCAAGTTCGAAAGGACTGCTGAATCGAGAAATTATCTAAATTTCTCGGTGAATCAGTCCGGTCACGAAATTGCAACTCTTTTTTCTGTTATGGATTCTTGGCGAAGGATACCGGATACAGACCAGCCTATCCAACTCCCTTGCGCCGTACACCTTCCAATTACCAACTAACTAATCTAAATTCCCATCTTTAGAATATCTTTAGAATTTTCATTCTTCGTTCTTAAGATTTCCCTATTATGCTTATGGTATCAGAACGAAGGGAGGTCTTGTATATGACAATCCAGATGCTTACTCAATATTTTGCGCAATATGGGGCTGTATTTGTGTTTTTGATTGTTCTGCTGGAATATATGAATCTTCCGGGATTTCCCGCAGGGGTGATCATGCCGCTGGCAGGAATCTGGGCAGCGCGTGGTGATATCAGCTTCCCTGCGGTTATGGTGATATCAGTGGCTGCAGGACTTCTTGGGAGTTGGATACTGTATTTTCTTGGAAGACTGGGCGGAGAGATCTTCCTGCGGTTTTATCTCCGGCATTTTCCACAGCATAGGGAATTGATCGAACAGAATATGGAAATGCTGCGAAAACGGGGGACGACAGGTGTGTTCCTTGGAAAACTGGTGCCCATGATCAGGACGTTGATTTCCATCCCGGCAGGTATGATTTCGATGGGATTCGGAAGTTATACATTGAGTTCCTTATTGGGTGTGTTTGTGTGGAACCTGGTATTTGTCGGAGCAGGATACTTTCTGGGAGATGCTGTGTGGCAGATTCTGAGATGATAAGGTAGTGTAAAGTAGCCTATGAAAAATTGGAGCTGAAAAAATGGCTCCATTGGAACCTTGAAAATTGCAGATATGTTAGTTTTCGGCAGTGTACGCCACCCTTGACGGCACACTAAAA
>NZ_JBDOHT010000007.1:0-162112 GCF_039832125.1 Dorea chungnamensis
ATTTTTTGCCACTAACACCAGTGACTTTAATGGTACGTGGGTAGTATCTGGATTTTCTCTTGTATTCGTTCCCGAGCCATATATAATCGGATTCATCTAATACAAAGTCCTTTAATTCCTGAGTGGCTCCGCGGATGGACATACTGAACACATAACCATCTTTGGTTGGTGTGTTGATGGTATACCAGATGTTATCACCTGTTGTCATGGCTTTATCGGCAACTGTGATGACACGTCCAAGGTCGAACTGCTTTTTGATTCGTCCAAAGTTCGGACGATAAGTGAGACAGTCGTTCGTGTTTCCTGGAAAAAGTTCGTAAGTAATCGGGAGTGCATTGTTATCCATGAAAAGTCCCATCTGTACGATTGGATTTGGACGATGCTCCTTGCATACTCCTTTACGAAGGAAGTCAGTCTGGTTATCTGTTTCAAAGTAATAATTCGTCACATCATAGTAGATAAGGCTGGTATCTCTTCCATAGTTTTTCTTGATTCTGTCGTTCATCCACACTTGAAGGCTTTCCTTGTGTTTGTGAAAGAAATCCAAGCATCTGTAAACGTCATCAAGGGAGTAATTACTTTTTTCGAAGAACCATTCACGGTTGTCAAAAGAAGCTTTTTTTGAAGCAGGAGCAAGGATTCTGGAATAAACCAGCATCTTCATGATCGTGTTGGCATCGTATTTTTCCTTGGTATAGCGTTGACGGTGAATGAGGAACTTATCAATTTCAAGTTCATGATAAATCTTACTAAGAGCAGCGTAACCAAAGTTTTTTCGTAAGCTGTCACCGACGCACAAGCGGTCAGAATCATAGAAAGTGAAGTTGATAGGAGCTTGTTTTGCTCTTTTCTCCTCATTTAATTGATCGACTCTTTTTTGAAAATGGGCAATCGGATCCTCATAGATTTTTTGGAGTTCGTCGAGAAAACCAATCGATTCAATCGTCTTCTGCCTAGAACATTTCTTGACTTTATCATAGTAATTATCAACGATAGAAAGTCTAATGCGTCCGTGGGTGTTTGGTGTTTTTTTTAAGTACATAATTCAGCTCCTTCGATATAATACTTATTATATCACGAAACGTTATAAAACGCCATATATAAAAGTTGAAAATATAAAATAAAAAATGCTCGGAAGCCTTATTCTATAAAGCTTTCGAGCTATATCAGTTCATAACTAACTGCAAAAGTGTGGAGCATATAAATGCCATTTTTTTCTAATAAAAAATTTCAAAGCCAAAGAAATCCCAAGAAAATTCTTGTATTATCATCCTCTTTCGTGTAAAATATTTTAATATACTATGTATAACGAACACCAATTACGATGACGTGATGATAAATTGTAATAGGTGTTTTTTCATTTAAATCTCGGAGAAGCGGAGGAATGAGTATGGCTGAAAATGAATTGACGTACCTTGAAGACTTACACGAAACAGACATTTTAAAACAGAACATAGAAAAATTAGAACAAGAATTGATGAAAAATCACCGGATTGATCCTAACTTATATATTGAATATGATGTCAAACGTGGTCTGCGTGATTCCGCCGGAAAGGGTGTCTTAACAGGATTGACGGAAGTCTCTGATGTCTGTGCCTATAATCTCATCAATGGACGTCAGATTCCTGCTGAAGGTGCATTATACTATCAGGGAATTAATGTAAATGATATTGTAAACAGTCTGAAAGGTCGCAAATTTGGATTCGAAGAAACCATTTATCTTCTCTTGTTTGGAAGACTTCCCAGCAAAACGGAGCTCTCTATGTTTCTTGATGTTATGTTTGAATTACAGAATTTAAGCGGTCGATTTGTCCGTGATGTTGTCATGAAAGCTTCAAACGAGAATATCATGAACGCCATGCAGCGCTGTATTCTTACGCTCTATACATATGACTCTGATCCAGAAAGTATCACTCCTGGAAATGTACTTCGCCAGTCTCTGGAACTAATTGCCAAGCTTCCTCTGATTGCTGTTTATTCTTATCATTCATATCGACATTTCCGTAAGGACGAGACTTTACTGATCCGCAATCCACAGAAAGGGCTGTCTTTGGCCGAGAACATTCTGCTAATGTTACGTCCGGATAGTCAATATACCGAGCTGGAAGCCAAAGTATTGGATATCGCTTTGATTCTTCATGCCGAACACGGCGGTGGTAACAATTCTACTTTCACAACCCATGTTGTCACTTCTTCTGGTACAGACACTTATTCTTCGGTCGCTGCATCTATCGGTTCATTAAAAGGACCTCGTCATGGTGGAGCCAATCTAAAAGTCCAGAATATGTTTGCCGACATCAAAGCTCATATCAATGACTGGACCAACGAAGAAGAAGTAGCCACATATTTGCAAAAGATTCTTAATAAAGAAGCATTTGATCACTCTGGGCTAATCTATGGTATGGGGCATGCTGTTTATACACTCTCCGATCCTCGTGAAGTCATTTTGAAGAAATTCGCCAAAGCACTTGCCGAGGAAAAGGGATTAATGGAAGAATTTGCACTTTACGAACTGGTAGAACGCCTGGCCGGACAGCTAATCATGGAACACCGCAAACTGTTCAAAAATGTCTGCGCCAACGTAGACTTTTACAGCGGTTTTGTCTATACTATGCTAGGCATTCCACAGGAATTATTTACCCCAATCTTTGCAATTGCACGTATGCCCGGTTGGAGTGCTCATCGTTTAGAAGAATTAATCAACGCCGGCAAGATTATTCGTCCTGCTTATAAATATGTGGGAACACATGAAGATTTCACTCCGCTTGAAGAACGGAATTAAAGAATAGAATTATTATTCAACATAAGATATTACAACGAGAGCAGATTTTCTGCTCTCTTTTTTATTGAAATCTCAAATAAAATGATGTTGGGAATCAAACGCCCCACCTATGAGCAAGCTCATATGGGTTTAGATCTTTTGTCCTTGGTATCATAAATTTAAAAATTATAAAAAAATTAGCACTCACCTATTGACACTGCTAACAATATATGTTATATAATAACTATAACAAATAAAACAAAGCAAAATACCACCGGTGATTTCGTATAAAACCAAAACGGATATCTTTTCACCGGTCAGGCATATATTTAAGGAGGAATGACTTATGTTACTTACAAACAGAGGATTTAATTTAATTGATGACATGTTCAATGATCCATTTTTCACCACTTCATATGACCGTACTTCTACACAGATCATGAAGACAGATATTCATGAAAAAGACGGGAACTACATGATCGCAATGGAACTTCCAGGATATGCCAAAGAAGACATCAAAGCTGATTTAAAGGATGGTTACCTTACCATTACAGCTCATAAAAATGAGACAAAAGAAGAAAAAGATGCAAAAGGAAAATGCATCCACAAAGAACGCTACACCGGCACTTGCAACAGAAGCTTCTATGTAGGTGACGAGATCAGCCAAGAAGACATTAAAGCCGCATTCAAAGACGGGGTCCTTCATCTGACATTCCCGAAGGAAGTACAGAGACAGGAAGAACAGCCAAAATTGATTACTATTGAGTAATCTTTAATTATAAAGGGACCAGGTCCCACGTTGTCAGGGAATTATTTCCTTTCTTATATAGATGATCCTATCTTATAAATCTCATATATAAATGAAGCAGTTGTCAACCTGACAACTGCTTCATTTATATAAAATCATTTTAATATTTTAATCTTTCCTATCAAAGGTAATTCTTTTTTCTGTCCTTTACATGCAGCAACAATGCCCATAATCATCAGGATAAAACATGCAAAACTTAAGATATCAAATGCCCACGAAAAGATGCTTTCTCCAAAGTTGATGACAGAATGCAATCCCCACACCCAATCTCCATCTAAAAGATCTATAATAGACGAAACAAGGAATAAAACCAGTCCTTGGTTTGCGTGGAATCTTACATACTGCGAACGCTTATCTCCGGCTAACAATGGGATTAATACCAGGATTCCAAAATAGGAGAGTATACCCATCCCTTTATTTCCGCGTACTTCCTGCGGATCAAAATACTCTTCCGTATCATATGTATACTGTTGTTTTTGATCTGTCTGCTGACCATATGTATACTGTTGTTCCTGGCCCGTCTGCTGACCATATGTATACTGTTGTTCCTGGCTTGTCTGCCGAGGGATCTCTGCCCCACACTGCGGACAGAATCGGATGTCATCATCCACCTTCGCACCACATTTTACACAATATGCCATTCTAATTTTCCTCTCTTTCCTGTGAATTATTCATCTTCCAGTCCCAGTATCTCCGCCAGAACTTCAATAATAATCTCATTTGTACAGGATTTTACATAACCCAACATATGTAAAGATATCTCATCTTGTTTCTGCGCTTCTGTCAATGTATCATCATGCTTCGTCTGATCGATCAGCTGAATTAACTGTGGCGTTAATTCTTCATACATTTCTACCGTCGTCTGTGTCACCAGTTTTCTTAAATCTTCTTTTTTTATTGGTACCATGTTTCCCTCCTTGCTTTGCTATCCAAAGTTACGCACTTTAAAATCCCGCTGCGCTTCTCTTTGCTGGTCTTTTTTTGCAATGTCCTGGCGTTTATCATATAATTTCTTACCTTTGGCAAGACCAATCTCTATTTTCACTAAACTACCTTTAAAATACACCTTTAGCGGTACGATTGCTACCCCTTTTTCTTTTGTCTTTCCGAGTAATTTATTAATCTCTGACTTATGAAGAAGAAGTTTTCGGACACGCAATGGATCTTTATTAAATATATTTCCTTTTTCATAAGGACTGATGTGCATACCATAGATAAAGACTTCCCCATCTTCAATTCGGATAAATGATTCCTTAATACTGCATTTCCCCATACGTAAGGACTTCACCTCTGTGCCGTGCAGAGAAATGCCGGCTTCATAAGTATCTAATATAAAATAATCATGATATGCCTTTTTGTTGTTAGCTATCATCTTACCATTCGTCTTCGCCATCTTCCATATCTCCTTCATCTGCTAATTCAAAATCTATCGTTCGGAGCAGTCTGTCCGTATCAATCACCCGAACGGTCACCTGCTGTCCTAATTTATATGCCTTATGCGTATGCACACCTGCCATTTCATGACGATCTTCGAAATATTCATAATGATCATCTGTCATATTCGCAACATGCACCAGACCTTCTACAGTATTCGGAAGTTCCACATACATTCCCCATTTTGTAATACTGGATATGACTCCTTCAAAGATCTCACCGATATGTTGCTGCATATATTCAACTTTCTTTAATTTAACCGTCTCTCTCTCCGCCTCATCTGCTCTTCTCTCCATCTCGCTGGAATGCTTTGTCACGTCAGGAAGGATCTGATGATAATGTTCCATCTTCTTCTCATTCATCCTTCCCCGCAGATTATCCTTAATGATTCTATGAATCTGCAGATCCGGATATCGGCGAATCGGAGAGGTAAAATGAGTATAATAATTAGCTGCCAGTCCAAAATGTCCGGTGTTCTCCGGTGTATATTTGGCCTGCTTCATAGAACGGAGTGCCAGACGGCTGATCAACGCCTCCTCTGGTGTATCTTCTACTTTTGCAAGCAACTTTTGAATTTCTTTCGGTCTGATTTCATTTACACCAACATGCATTGAATAGCCGAAATTATTAATAAATATTGCCAAAGCACGAATCTTCTCTTCATCCGGTGCTTCATGTGTACGATACACAAAAGGAAGTTCCTGCCAATAATAATCTTCGGCGACAGTCTCATTTGCAAGCAGCATGAAGTCTTCAATAATCTTTGTCGCCACATTGCGGTCATATGGCTTTATCTCAACTGGTCTTCCATTTTCATCTAATACCATCTTTGTCTCTGGGAAATCAAAGTCAATAGATCCTCTTTGTTTTCTGCGTTCCCGGAGAATTCCTGACAATTCCTTCATCAATTCAAACATGGGAATCAAAGTACGATACCGTTCGCATTCTTTTGCATCTCTGTCTACAAGAATCTTTTTGACACTTGTGTAAGTCATTCTTTCATCGACATGGATAACTGTCTCTGCAATCTCATGATCGATTACAACCCCCTTCGGGTTCACTGTCATGATGCAGCTAAGCGCCAGACGATCTTCTCCCGCATTCAGCGAACAGATTCCATTCGAAAGCTTATGTGGAAGCATAGGAATGACACGATCCACAAGATATACACTCGTTCCACGTTCCAAAGCCTCCCGGTCAATCGAACTATTTTCCTGTACATAATTCGACACATCTGCAATATGAACCCCCAGGATATAATTGTCACCATCACGTTCAATCGAGACAGCATCATCCAGATCTTTCGCATCTTCTCCGTCAATCGTCACCATCTGCCAGTCCCGGATATCCTTACGGCCAGCCATATCAGCCTCGCTAACGTCCTTTGCCACACGCTCAGCCTGATTTAAAATTTTTTCTGAAAATTCTACTGGCAGATCATACCCTTTTACAATAGACATAATGTCTGTTCCCGGATCATTGACATGTCCTATAATCTCTATTACTTTTCCTTCAGGCTTGCGTCCTTGTTCACCATATGAAGTCAATTCCACTACTACTTTATGACCATCCACTGCACCTTTTGATTTTTCAACCGGGATGAAGATATCCTGCGCGAATCTCTGATTATCTGGTATCACAAATCCATAATTCTTGTTCGCCTTCATCTGATACAGTCCGACAATCTTTGTCAAGCCTCTGGATACAACCCTTACAATCTTACCCTCCCGGCTTCTTCCCTGTGGCTCCTTTGTAATTACGACTTCTACCTCATCGCCATCAAATGCACCATTTACATGTTCCTCATCAATATATATATCTGAATCCTCACCTTCAATTACAACAAATCCAAATTCTTTCAGGCTCGCGCGATAGATTCCAGTCAGACGTTTCGCCTCTCCTTTGCAATATTTGCCCTTCTTAGAAAGATAGATTTTTCCATCCTCCTCCAAAGATTCCAATACCTCCCGCAGAGCATCTCTCTGATCTTTGGAAACCTGCAGAAGCATTGCAAGTTCTTTGAACTTCATAGGCACATATAAATCATCACAGATCAAATCATAGATTACCTTTTTTCGCTTTTCAAATGTCTTGTCCATCTCTTACAAGTCCTCCATTTAAGAATATTTCCACAAGAAACGATGTCACTTTCATCAAATATACACAAAGAGACACTCCCATACAGGAGTGTCCCACCATTCTCATAAAAATATGCCTTATCTTATGCAAATACTTTTAAATTCAACACTGCTGCCAATACAACAAACAGGATCGCAAGGAACTTCGTAGACTTCACCAGCGCACCTTCCATAGAACGACCTTTGTTCTGACCCCAATAAGAATCTGCCATACCACTGATTGTTCCAAGCCCAGCTGATTTACCTTCCTGCATTAATACGATTGCCGTCAATGCGATACAGTCTATTGCAAATATAATCATTAATACCGTTTTTAAAATCTCCACTTTCTACACCTCCTGCGGATAAACCATACTTATTCTAGCATAAGGAAGACAAAATGGCAAGGAAAATTCAATTGGGGACGTAGTAAAATTAAATTTTACTACGTCCCCAATTGAAAAATGTGGTGTACCTTTTTGACACTAAAATGGATTTTCATACTCGGCGACATCGCCAAGCCGTTCTTCGATTCGCAATAATTGATTGTATTTTTCTACTCGTTCGGATCTGCACGGAGCTCCTGTCTTAATCTGTCCTGCATTAAATGCTACTGCGATATCTGCGATCATTGGATCTGCTGTCTCGCCGGAGCGATGGGATATGATAGTCTTGTATCCGGCGTTTTTTGCCATTTCAATTGCGTCAAAAGCTTCTGTCAGAGTACCAATCTGGTTGACTTTTATGAGAATCGCATTGGCTACTTCTCGTTTAATTCCTTTTTTCAAGCGATGGGTATTGGTGACAAAGAGGTCATCACCGACTAACTGAAGGTCTAACCCGAGTCTTGTCGTTAGTAATTCCCACCCTTCCCAATCTTCTTCATCCAATGGATCTTCAATAGATACAATGGGAAATTCTTCTGCCAGGTCTGCGTAAAAATCGATGAGTTCTTCAACCGAACGAACAATCTTTTTGTTCTTCATCTTTCCTTCGCCTTCGAATACATATTTTTTAAAGCTTTTGTCATATAATTCTGAAGCAGCTACATCAAGTGCAATTACAACTTCTTCTCCTGGTCTATATCCGGATCTTTTGATTGCATCTGTAATAAAGTGCAACGCTTCTCTGGCATCTGGAAGATTCGGTGCAAATCCACCTTCGTCTCCGACTGCAGTGCTGTAGCCTTGTTCTTTCAACAACTTTTTTAATGTATGATAGATTTCTGCACACATTCGAAGGCCTTCCCGAAAACAGACTGCACCGGCAGGCATAATCATGAACTCCTGAATATCAATCGTGTTATCGGCATGTTTTCCTCCATTCATAATGTTCATCATCGGAACCGGCATCCGTTTGGCATTCGTCCCTCCAAGATACGCATATAATGGCTGACGCAGTGCAGATGCCGCTGCCCTTGCAACTGCCATGGACACTCCAAGCATAGCATTGGCCCCCAGATTCGACTTATTTTCCGTTCCGTCTAATTGAATAAGGATTGTATCGATAGCTGCCTGATCTAATACATTCATTCCTATAATTTCAGGGGCAATCCGTGCATTCACATGATCCACTGCACGTTCAACACCAAGTCCTCCGTATCTATCCTCACGATCTCTTAATTCTACAGCTTCAAACTGTCCGGTCGAAGCGCCAGAAGGAACACTGGCACATCCCCAATACTCATCTTCCGCAAGTACTTCTACTTCTATCGTAGGATTTCCACGAGAATCTAATATTTCTCTTGCGTATACATCCGTAATTGGCAAATATTTATACATGAGACATTTCCTCCTTTTTGGGAAATATTATTTGCCAATTCCGGATTTATAATGCGGGATTTCCTTCATATAATTAGTACAATTTTTTGTATATTTCTGCCATCTGCTGCCAAGACAGCTTTACATAACTCTGATTCAACAGACGCTGCTGACTTGCTTCAACACTCTTGGCAAAGCTTTCGATTTCATCCTCTGTCATGCCATATTCATGTAACTGCTTTCTGGAAATAATTTTATCCAGAAGTTTTTCTAATTCTGTATAGACCTGTCTTTCCTCACAATCCAAAAGCTTGCCCAAGAAATGATTCAGTCCCTGGATCTTTCCTTCTGGTTTCAGCTCCTGATACACTGCAAATACGGCTGTTAAGAACTGGTAATTTGCTTCGCCGTGTGTCACATGATATACACCACTTAATGGATACGACATGGCATGTACTGCTCCGGTACCAGCATTTCCAAATGCAATTCCAGCCAGATTACTTGCTGTCAGGAATTCATCCAGAAGATTCCATCGATATTCCGGTCCATTTTCAACAATTTTACGAAATCCATCTATAATCATCTCCATGGCTTTCATACTGAACATTTCTGTATATAAGTTTGCTTTCGGAGACACATAAGATTCAATCGCATGAATAAATGCATCAATCGCGCTGGTTGCAAAAAATGGATATGGCAATTCTCTTAAAAGTTCCGGTATCAGCACTGCATCATCTGCGTAAATCTCATCAACCGCCAAGCCCAGCTTCGTATGCAGGCTGGTTAATTCCGTAATCGATACATTGGACACTTCCGATCCTGCTCCACAGGTTGTTGGAACTGCAATCAATGGGCGAACTTTTTGAAGCGGTACTTTGCGCTGAAATATTTCTTCTGCTCTATAATTCCCACCTAAAACCAAGATCTTTGCCATATCTATGACTGCACCGCCGCCAATTGCAACAATTCGTGTACACTCAGTTCTTGCAAAATCTTGAAGAAGACCATCTATCATAACATCTGTCGGTTCTCCGGCTCCATATTTACTCTTATACTCCACATGTGCTTCAATCTTTAATGGAGCAAAATAAGTCTCATATATATGCCGACTTGCCAGAACAAAATCACCCTTTCCAATCTGATATTCCCTCACAAATTCTTCCGCATCTGCAAATTTTTGAATTTTTGATTTTTGTTGAAAAACTTTCAATCTTCTCTCCTCATTTCCTATTATGATTTCTAGGTATAATATAGCATTCTTTCATTGACTTTTCTATACCTGAGCGTTACAATCGGTGTGGTATCAAGGGTGATCCTTTAATAAATAATATAATTGGGGAATGTATTATGAAATCACAACTGAAAAACTTTGTTTTATTAACTCTGAGTACACTGGTTATGGCAGTTGGCATCTATTTCTTTAAATTTGCCAACAACTTTACTTTTGGCGGTATTACAGGTCTCGCAGTCTTAGTCGCCAGATTATGCCCAATTTCTGCCGGTGATTTTTCTTTTATCGCCAACATGATTCTATTGCTGATTGGCTTTATTATCCTGGGGAAAAAGTTTGCAGCTAAAACAGCATATAGCAGTATTTTATTATCTGTAACTTTATCGGCATTAGAACGCATCTATCCTATGTCCCATCCATTAACTGATCAGCCAATCTTGGAACTTGCATTTGCAATCGCACTTCCTTCTATTGGCTCTGCAGTATTATTCAACATTGGTGCTTCCAGCGGTGGAACGGATATTGTTGCTATGATTATGAAGAAATACACCAGCATGGATATCGGAAAAGCATTGCTTGCTACTGATTTTATCGTTACATTAGCTGGTTGTTTTGTCTTCGATATAGAGACAGGATTATATTCTTTCCTGGGATTGGCACTTCGTTCTTTTATGATTGATGGTTTTATCGAAAGTCTGAATCTTTCCAAGTATTTTAACGTTGTCTGTTCCAATCCGAAACCAATCTGTGATTTTATCAGAGATGATCTTAACCGAAGTGCAACTATTGTATTGGCTCAAGGTGCATTTTCCGGCGAAGATAAATACATTTTGCTTACGGCATTAAACCGGATGGAAGCTATAAAACTTCGTAATTTTATCAAGGAGAATTCTCCAGATGCATTTTTATTGATATCAAATACCAGTGAGATCATAGGAAAAGGGTTCCACTCAATCTAGAGTGGAACCCTTTGTATTCAGAAAACTTTATTCAACAATCAGGCCTTCTGCTTTAATCACTTCAATCACCTGGTCTACATATTTCTCACATAACTCATCTGTAGCCGCCTCAACCATAACACGAATCACAGGCTCTGTACCACTTTCTCTTACCAGAATACGTCCATCGTCACCTAAAGCTTCTGACACTGCGTTGACAGCTTCGATCACTGCAGGATTCTCTCTGGCAGTCTTCTTATCAGCCACACGGACATTTTTCAATAACTGCGGATATATCTTAACTTCTTCTGCAAGTTTTGCCAGGCTTTGCTTTTTCTCCAGCATTACTTCCATGAGCATAAGAGATGTCAGGATTCCATCTCCTGTTGTCGCATGCTTACTAAAGATAATATGTCCAGACTGTTCTCCACCAAGTGAGAAATTATTACGAACCATATTTTCATATACATATTTATCGCCGACAGCCGTTTTTTCATATTTTAATCCAACTTTATCACAAGCTTTATATAAGCCCAGATTAGACATGATCGTAGTCACAATCGTATCGCCATTCAGACGCCCATTTTCTTTCATATATTTTCCACAAATATACAGGATCAGGTCTCCGTCAATGACATTTCCATTTTCATCGACTGCGATACATCTGTCCGCATCTCCGTCATACGCAAATCCAACATCCAGATGATTGTCTTTCACATGCTGCTGCAATACTTCAATATGCGTAGAACCACAATTGGTATTAATGTTCGTTCCATCCGGTTCACAGTTAATCACATATGTCTTAGCCCCCAATGCATCATAGACACTCTTTGCAATGGCAAATGCGCTTCCGTTAGAACAATCCAGACCAACCTTCATATCCTCAAAAGAACGTGTTGCCAGAGATATCAGATATCCAATATAACGATTTCTTCCGGCTGCATAATCAACGGTACGGCCAATATCTTCCTTCTTAGCCAACGGAAGTTCCCCTATCTCACCGTCAATGTATGCCTCAATCTTCTCTTCCACTTCAGCTTCCAGCTTGTGTCCCTTTCCATTAATAACCTTAATTCCATTATCATAAAACGGATTATGACTTGCAGAAATCATAATACCACAGTCAAAATTATCAGTCCTCGTCACGTATGATACACTTGGTGTTGTAGTTACATGCAATAAATATGCATTAGCACCAGACGCCGTGATACCTGCAACAAGCGCATACTCAAACATATAACTGCTTCTTCTTGTATCCTTACCAATCACTACCTTTGCTTTATGATCCTGACCATAATACCATCCAAGAAATCTTCCCACCTTAAATGCATGTTCAACCGTCAAGACCTCATTTGCTTCCCCACGGAACCCATCCGTTCCAAAATATTTACCCATAATAAATCTTCTCCTTTATGAATTTTGGCTTATTTACCATTTTTTTTGCACAATCATCACATATATCTTTATTATTATATAGTTTTTTGATATAAGATACAACCACATTTTTCAAATAGGGACGTAGTAAAATTGCATTTTACTACGTCCCTATTTGAAAAATGTGGTGTACCTATTTGATCACTTTTTCTCCATCTTCCACAATATCAAGTAACGAATGTGTCATAAGAAATTCATAGAATTTCAAAGCATCATCCGCTGATATCTGATTCCCAGAGTATAGTATCCAGCTTTTAATTCCATTCATCAATGTGATTGCCTGAAATTTTGTAAATATTTCTTCATTTATAATCTGGGAACGGTCTTCGATTTTTACCGGATGCTCTGCCAACATTCTTTTTGCCAGATCATAAATCTGATTATATAACATCTCTTCAAAAGAGTTCTGGCCACTTATAGTAAACACTTTTTCATAATACTCTTTGTCTATCTCGAATTTTCGAAAAAGCATTTTCAGAGCTTCTTTGTCCATATCCATATTAACGAGTTCTGTCACACTTTTGAATACATCTTCCCAGAGAAGCCATTCCATTACTTCATATTTATCCTGAAAATAATTATAAAATGTTGGCCTGATAACGCCGGCTTCATCGGTGATCATCTTAATCGTTATCTTTTCAAAAGACTTTTCGATAACTAATTTTTTAAACTTTTCACCAAGCAAAGCTTTTGTCATCTCGCTCTTACGTTCCATTTTATCACCTTAATTTTTATTATTGGATATTGTAGCACATTACATCTCTTGGAAGCAAGTGAACTTCTCTGGAGAAGATTTGATGTTTTTACTTATTTCCAGATTTATAATTCTGGTATCCTTCTCTATGATATGGATGTTCTTCCCATATTCTGTCTGCAGATTCTTTCCAGTTCTGTGCATATTCCAGACATTTTCCACAAAGGTGTTCTGCAGATTCCGGTGATTGTAGATCTGTTGATTTTGCCCCTGTTTCTTTTACCATCCTTTGCAATATCTCCGGATTCTCAAGCATTGGACACGGTCTCAGATGATTGTTATTAAATGGCTGGTTATCTCGGTATGCCATGAACAATGGCTGTTTTAAAGCATCCAATAAAGACACCTCTCTAATATTAGCCCCTGAGTAATGGATAAATACACACGGTTCTACGTCACCATTCGGATTGATGTGGCAATAATTTCTTCCACCGGCAATACATCCTCCAACAAATTCTCCATCGTTCTGGAAATCCATAGCATATATTGGTTTTCCACCCTCCATCGAACGGATTTCCCGAACTCTGTGGTACATGTATTCTCGCTGTTCTTTTGTAGGAAGTAACTCAACTGCTGCTTCATTTCCTACCGGCATATAATGAAAATACCAGGTAAAACGGCAACCCTTTTCAATAATCAAATCTAAAAATTCGTCGGAAGTTACGGTTTCTATATTTTTGCTTGTATAGCAGATAGATGTTCCGAAGATCTGTCCATGCTTTTTCAACAAATCCATCGCATGCATAACTTTATCATATACTCCTGCGCCACGTCTCAAATCATTCACTTCTTCAAATCCTTCCAGACTGATGGATAAAGACAGGTTTCCAACTCTCTTCATCTCTTCGCAAAACGCATCATCTACCAGTGTCGCATTGGTAAATGCATGAAATGCGCAATCGTTATGTTTCTCACACAGCTTTATAATGTCATTTTTTCTGATCAAAGGTTCCCCACCTGTATACATATAGAAATAGATTCCTAATTCTTTCCCCTGTGTAATAACACTATCAAGCTCGTCGTATGTAAGATTCAACTTATTGCCATATTCTGCCGCCCAGCAGCCAGTACAGTGAAGATTGCAGGCGCTGGTTGGATCCATTAAGATCAACCATGGGATATTGCAATCATATTTCTTTCTCATCTCACGAATCGTTTTCGTCCCATGAAAAGCTGCTTCATACCCCAGATTCAGTGCAGTCTGCCGAATTACATGAGAATCAAGTTCATCCAAGGCCCGATCAACATACTTCATCCACTTATTCTCTGGATTGCGAATCAACCGGCGAGCTGCCTCATAACTCTCCGTCGAAAAATTATCTCCCATATACCGTTCTGTCAGATCTACAATCTGCAACAATCCTTTTTCTCTGTCTTTGTTAACATGCTTTAAAGCCAGATCAATAGCAGCTCCATAAGCACTTCTTGCAGCTTTGTGTGTTAATGTACCCATAATAAATTCCTCCTTTATTTTTCCATCAAAATGATATAAAACATCCGATTAAACATAATAGTGCAACATCACATCTGCACTAGAGATTAATAACAATGCACCTCCGATCCAGTAAGCATGACGATTATGCTTTAATCCCAACCGATAACCAACAATAATTCCGAATATTACTTCTAATACAGTTACCGGAAATAATGTAAGTGCCTGACAAATCATCTCTGTATCCAAAAATCCTAATCCAACTCCTGCAAAAAAAGCATCTATACTGGTAAGTGCTGACAAAATCGTTGTTGTCTTCCAGTCAATAGTATCCTGACGCCTTTCCAGTACATTCTCCCGTTTTATGCCCTTACAGATCATGTATATGCCGAGTCCTGCGAAGATCAGAACCGTAAGTCCCTCCCAACTGTCAGCCATATCTTGCGCATGCGCCCACGAGAACATCGGAAGCAATGTAATCAGATTGCCAATCAATAACGTTCCAAGCTGCATCCCTCCAAATAAAAAACATAACCCCACCATATTTTTTATTTGAATCTTGGAAAATCCCGCACCGATATAGGCAACTGCCACAAATGCATCAATAGACAGTCCCACTGAGACCAGCAAAATCTCTACAACGGACATTCGCATCACCTTCCTTTAGATGATATTTTATCGGGAAATGTCGAAAAATTGAATCTACAAAGAATTGAGAACGTTTTAAGAATGCTACAATTTTGAAGATTTGTAGCGAAAACATATCAAAAAGGTACACCCCTCTTTTCATTTGGGTACACCGTAAAATGAAAATGGGGACGTAGTATTTTGCAAAAATACTACGTCCCCATTTTTATTTTTTTAATGATGGAACAGACGAAGTCCGGTAAATGACATCACCATTCCATATTTATTACATGTATCAATAACATTATCGTCCCTCACAGAGCCGCCTGGCTGTGCAATATATTTCACACCACTTTTATGCGCACGCTCAATGTTATCCCCGAATGGGAAGAACGCATCAGATCCAAGAGAAACGTCTGTCATCTTATCTAACCATTCTCTCTTGGCTTCTCTTGTAAATACTTCTGGTTTCTCTTTGAAGATATTCGGCCATGCATCATCTGCAAGTACATCCATATAATCTTCTCCGATATACAGATCAATAGCGTTATCTCTGTCAGCACGTCTGATAGAATCAACAAATGGAAGATTCATAACCTGTGGAGACTGTCTTAGCCACCAGTTATCTGCTTTCTGGCCTGCCAGACGAGTACAATGAATTCTGGATTGCTGTCCTGCTCCGATACCGATCGCCTGTCCGTCTTTTACATAACATACAGAATTAGACTGTGTATATTTTAAAGTAATCATAGAAATCGCCAGATCAATCTTAGCCTGCTCAGTCAGCTCTTTATTCTCTGTTACGATATTTGCGAAAAATGCATCATCAATCTTCAGTTCATTTCTTCCCTGCTCAAATGTAATTCCAAATACATCTTTGTGTTCCAACGGTTCTGGTTCATAATCTGGATCAATCTGGATCACATTGTAATTTCCGTTCTTTTTCTGCTTCAGGATCTCCAATGCTTCCGGTTCATAACCAGGCGCGATCACACCATCTGACACTTCTCTTTTAATCAGTCTTGCAGTATCTACATCACAGACATCTGACAGAGAAATAAAATCGCCAAATGAAGACATACGGTCTGCACCTCTTGCCCTTGCATATGCAGATGCCAGAGGAGATAATTCTCCGAGATCATCTACCCAGTAGATTTTTGCCAATGTATCTGAAAGAGGAAGTCCAACCGCCGCCCCTGCTGGTGATACGTGCTTAAAAGACGTTGCTGCCGGAAGTCCAGTCGCTTTTTTCAATTCACTGACCAATTGCCAGCCGTTGAATGCATCTAAAAAATTAATATAACCCGGGCGCCCGTTCAACACCTGAATTGGAAGGTCACTTCCATCTGCCATATAAATCTTTGACGGCTTCTGATTCGGATTACAGCCATACTTTAACTCTAATTCTTTCATGTTATCCTCCTTACTGGTTCTTATTTACAATCTTTGTCTCGTAAGTTCCTGTTGTGATATCAATATAACGCACAAAAAGGGAAACTTTATTATCTTCATTTAAGCTGTTCCACAACATCTCTGTAAATGCATTCATATCATCTGGAATTGCAATCAGCTTCGGTTCTCCTTCAAAACTTGGCAATGGGTTGCCATCGCACTTGTATGTATGGATGAAATGACCTTCTCCTGCTGCTGGATTCTCATATGCAAATGTATAACGATTACAGCTGTCTGGATTACCATTATTACTCTTTAAAATGGACATCGCATAATTATAGTTACCCTTTTCAATATGCATGATACCTGAAATTCTTGGTGTGTAATTCGGTCCGTCCGGTTCAAACTCACGGCTTCTCAATGACTGCTCAAATGTCATCTGCTTATCCATACCTTCATAGATCGTATCCGTCTGATCTCCATTCGTTACGATCGTCTTATTGCCAAGCACACGAACAGGTGCATAGATAATCAGACTTGGATCGGTAAGTTTTGACGGATCAAACGCTTGTGTGCGGATTCCCTCTCCTTCTTCAACAAAAATACGGTTACGGCTATTCTCACTTCTTCCCATAATAAAATAAGCAGTCACAGCCTTAGTTCCGTCTGCACTTCTTCCAATGATAATTCCACGTCCAGGATAAGAATTTCCCTGTAATTCTTTCTCGATTGATAACATTTCCATGAATACATCTCCTTTTTCGTTGGTTTTGAACTGTTATTCTATTATATATAATATACGACCTTTTTTCCAGTCATATTTCAAACTTCTTAGCCCTTCTATTGAAGCGCTTAAATTGTAATGATACAATGTCTATAATCAGACAATTCTAAAAGGAAGGAATATTTTTATGAGAAATTCAAAATTATCTATTCTTTTTTGCATTCTATTGGCAATACTGCTTTCAGGATGTAAAAGTAAAGATACAGCTGATCAATATGTTGGCGAACAGATCACTACTATGAAAAATTCTGCCCCCGAAAGTTTTGCTTCCCTTCTGGATGATGGGATTGCAAAAAGTAACGAAACCTATGTATTGCAGTTCCCTGAAGAGTTAAAAGAACCTTATCTCGAATTCCTGCAATCCTCTTTTCAGACAATCCAGTTTGAAGTGGCCAAAGCCAAAGAAAATGATGACGGAAGCTATTCTGTCCAGATTACTTATACCCCTGTCAATATTGGAGAAACATTAAGTTCCAAAAATACTGAGCTGACCTCTTCTCTGGAAAGTTCCAGTCTTACAGAGGCAGTTTCTTCTGTATTAAAAGAGGACTGTAAGATACTTGCTGATTCTCCAGTTTATAATGATGAGATTATATCCACCGTAAAGCTGACCCAAAATGCTGACGGATATTCCATTGATGAAGACAGTATGTTTACATTTTTGTCTCAGGCGCTCTATGGATATATGGAACCATACAACATTGTCTGTGAATTATTTGATGCGCAGGATTTTCTTACTGCTTACCTTGACGCATCTTTTAAAGGTGATGTTGTACAATTTGCCAAACATACTGGCCGTACTGAAGAAGAAGCTCTCGCATGGTATGAATCAGATGTTTTTGATTCTCCTTCAGACTTAAGTTTTGCATATGTGTCCAGATATCAGGAAGCTTTAAAAGGAATTATGAAGCAATGTCAATACACCGTAGGCATTCCTCAAAAAGAATCCGGGATCTATAGCTACACAGTAGATGTTACCGTAATTCCCAACAATAGTCTGCTCAACGCTTTTCAGGAATTCAAACAAGGAACCTATTATTCCATTGACGAAGCTTCTTTGGGTCTTGTACAGGCAATGGAAAAATATAGTGCATCGCCTGATTATGGTACAGAAACCGTCTTAAATGTTCCAATTAATATGAATTCCTTACTAAATGCAGGAAATGATGATTCTGAATTATCCAATCTGGCAGCTACAATACTTCCTTTACCAGAGTAAAATTCTGATCTGCTTAATAAAATGTAACAAATTTGTAAATATTTTTTGAATTTTTTTATATACTTTACTTCTTGTTCCCTGCTTTTGCCTGAGTTAAAATGTATGAAGTTAAAAACGACATTTTAAAAATTCATGAACAGGGGACTAAATATGAAAACAACAAAACAACGAGATTATCTGTTCGATAATTATAAAGTTTTTTTAATTGTATTAGTCGTTATCGGACATTTTATTGAACAAAGCTATGAATATAACTCATTTTTATATACATTAAAATGGCTGATTGTATCCTTTCACATGCCAGCTTTTATCTTTATATCAGGATACTTTTCCAAAAGAGAACTCTCTTTTAAAACGCTATTTCGCAAACTGGTAATTCCTTACATTGTATATGAACTAATGTATTATCTTTTGTATATTATAATTATCCATAAATCAACCAGACTTTATCTAATGTACCCAAAATTCTCTTTGTGGTATATTCTGGCTCTCTTTATCTGGCGCCTGCTCACTCCTTATGTTAAGAAGCTTCCACACTACATGATGCTTTCTGTTACAGCCGGGCTTCTTATCGGATGTTCCAGCATTCCAGATAATTTTTTAAGCATTCCAAGAGTTCTGGTTTTCTTCCCTTTTTTCCTGGCTGGGACTTTATTCGACCGCGATATTCTAACAAGACTTCGTAACCGTAAGAACCAGTTTCTGGCATTGACTGGTATTATTGCTTTTACCTCTTTTCTAATATTAGAACCATTGCACAAGAATCTGTCACCAAAGATTTTTTACGGAAGATACAATTACAATTATCTTGGACAGGGTTCCCTGGAAGGAATTCTCTGTCGAATGATTTGTTACGCAATTGGATTTGGAATGACTTTTGCAATTGCACTTTTAATATCTGAAAAGAAAAATCAATATTCTTATATTGGCACACGCACCATGGCAGTTTATTTGTTCCACGGATTAATTTATTCTTATTTGAAAGGATGCACTAACATCCTGCAAAATGTAAACACACTTTTTGAATCTATTTTACTGATTCTTTTTTGTATTTTACTAACGATAGCTTTATCTTCCTCACAGTTGACTACTTTTACCAATACAATTTCCAACTTGCATCTGAGGGATTTTATGGCACATCTAACCGATTACAATATTATATTACCGGAACATGTGTATAGATACAGCAATCGCAGATTAGCCCACTAATCTGCGATTGTTTCTCCTGGCCTGACAATCTTTTTTACCCATTCTTTTCGAATCTCCCAGAGATTGCCACACACGTTAAAAATAGTCCAATTATCAATCTCAAAACATCTCTTCCAACTTTCTCTTATCCGCTGTTCTTCTTCCGGATACATTCCTTTATATCTGCCTTCAATGAACTCAAACCCATTCGCAACTCCAAGATCTTTCAGATGCTGCTTATAAGCAGCCGCATCTTCCTCATCCTTCGGAAGATAGATACGATTCAGCACATAATCCCATTTCACATCGTCAAAATACATTACCTGCTCTTTAGGGACCTCCAGAACATAAACCACCGTTCCAGGAATCGGTCTCAGACAGTTCTCTTCACTGATAGAGCACCAGATTGGTGCCTGTACATCATCCGGCTTGGGCACTCTTTTTGCCGCTTCTTTCGTAAACCAGTCATAACTCTCCATAAAAAGTGGTGCGATATCCCCAAAATGCATCTCTACATACACTCTTTGATTAATGATTCTTCCATCCCTTTCCAATTGATATAACGTCTTATCATTCTGCCGGGTATAAAGTCTAATCATCTCCTGCCCCATACATGAACCTCTCTTCCTGTGAATTATAAGTTTATTCTTACTATTTCTTCCTTTTTTGTCAAGCCAAACCTTGCGATCGCTACTGTAACTTCTTGTTCATCACCCTTCAAACTCTTCTCTTTGTCCACTGATAGTTCTTCATATCCACATGCCCATCAATGAATTCTACCCCTTCAGCCTCCAGGAGCTCTTTTTGGAGGCTTCCATCGGTTCCTCCAAATGCCCTGGAAGTTCTCCCTTCCTTTGTCACAACGCGGTGACAGGGTATATCACTCTCGAAAGGGACCGCGTGTAAAGCATATCCCACTACTCGGGACCAGCGGCGATTTCCTGCCAATTCCGCGATCTGTCCGTAAGAAGCCACTGTTCCCCTGGGAATCTGACGGACAATATCATAGATTTTTTCAAATGTGTTCTGATTCTCCATCTCTACATACCATCTCTCACAACTTGATTATCTTTGTTGCAGTCTTCTCCTGAAATACCTCATCATGTTCTACAAATATCATGGTCGGGCAATAAAAATCTATGATTTAGAAACAGAATTTATAATCTTGTTTACAATCAGGCAAAGGATGATCGTAATGATCATATCCGGCAGTGTATTTCCCACTATCATATCAACATTCATGAGAACTCGATATGCAAGAAAACCAATGACCCACACTGCCATATTCGGTACATTTACCATGCTCACGCTATGATCTTTCCTCAAAATAAAGAAATCTGCAATCTGAATGGCAATCATCGGTGCAAATACAGAACCAATCAGATACAAGAAATCAGTAATATTATCCATCGGATATACGATTGCTGCAGCCGTTCCGATAACCGTCACTGCAACTGCCACATGCTTTCCATTCCATTTTGATACAATGGACTCACTGGAAATTCCGGCAGAATACGCATCCAGAAATGTTGTAGTAACTGTGGAAAAGATAATGATCAGAAGTCCTGCTGCGCCAAGTCCTGCCTTCAGCATAATCTGTGCAATGTCATATTCTCCGGTATAGATTGCCGCACCCATTCCAATGACATACATCCAACAACTCACAATTCCATACACAATGGCACTGGCTGCTGTTGCTTTGACTGGTTCTTTCGCTTCTCTGGTATAATCACTGATCAACGGAAGCCAGGATAACGGCATTGCTACCGACAATTCTACAGCAGCTCCGAATGTCATACTTTCATCTGCCGCCATGCCTACAGCACCGCTGTCAAAGAAGATAACTTTGCATAAGATCAGTGTCAGGATAAATAATGCTGTCATGGCAATCACATTTACCTTGCCAAGATTGGTAATTCCAATCATGATCCAGAGCACAATCAATGCTCCGATAATCAGACACCAGATCCATCTGCCGGTACTCATAATCCCGTCTGCCGCCAGGGCTCCATCATATATCATAATTGCGGTCCATCCCACAAGCTGAAGCACATTTAACACAGAGAACAAAAGACTTCCTTTCTGTCCAAAGCTCATTTTCACTGTTTCCATAGCACTCTTTCTGGCTTTTCCGCCGATTACTCCGGCCAGGAATAACATGAGACATCCGATGATATGTCCGACGATAATCGCCGCCAGACCTCGTCCAAATCCAAGCGGCGCCAGATAAGTACCTGTCAGAATCTCTGCAATGGAAACACCTGCACCAAACCAGATCATCCCATTTTCAAAGATAGAAGTACGTTTTTCTTCCATACTATCGTACCTCCTCCGCAGTTTTTGCATATTCTCCGGTCAGATTAAATGCGTGGTTCATTGGACCGCTGCCTTTGCCAAGGTCAAGCATTGCGCCAAGTGCCCCGGAAATATATGCTTTGGCACGTTCCACCGAAGTATCCAGATCGAATCCTTTTGCAAGGTTCGAAGCAATTGCACTGGAAAGTGTACATCCGGTACCATGGGTATTCGGATTGTCAATTCGTTTGCCATAGAACCATTTATAAGCGCCGTCGCGATATAACAGGTCATTAGCATCATTCAGCTGATGACCGCCTTTACACAACACTGCACAATGATAAGTCTCACTGATCACTTTGGCTGCCTCAATCATATCTTCTTCTGATTTCACGGACATACCGGACAGAACCTCTGCTTCCGGGATATTCGGAGTCAGAACGCACGCCATCGGCAGCAAACATTCTTTTAATGTAGCAATTGCATCATCACTAATTAGTTTTGCGCCACTGGTCGCGACCATGACCGGATCCACCACTATATTCTCAGCCTTATATTCTTTTAATTTGTCAGCAATCGTCGTAATCAATGGACTCGCTGATACCATGCCGATCTTCACTGCATTGGGATAGATATCGGTAAATATATTATCTAACTGCTCTGCTAAAAATTCAGGAGTCACCTCCATAATTCCGGTCACGCCAGTTGTATTCTGCGCTGTTAAAGCTGTAATTGCGCTCATAGCGTATACGCCGTTACTGATCATTGTCTTAATATCCGCCTGAATACCGGCGCCTCCGCTGGAATCACTGCCAGCGATTGTTAATGCTGTTCTCATCTCTCATTCTTCCTTTCTTCTTTTGATAGCATTAATTTTTTATAGCGACATAAGGTGGTGCCCCCAATTTGCCGCTGAAGTAAGCATCTGAAATTCATTTCCATCTTTTTATTCATATCCCAGATGCATATTTCCAGAATCTGTCAACTTCCGTCATATCTTCCAGATAAAGCTCTGCCGTCTCTTGGATCTTTTCATTATCATCCGCACTAAATCTGTCATACACGCCTACCGTGTGAAAGCCTGCTCTTTTTGCCGTCTCAAGTGCGTGAAGCACATCCTCAAATACACAGATCTCCTCGGGTCCTGCCTCCAGATATTCACTGGCCTTCTGATAGATAACGGGACGATTCTTTCCTGCTCCGACTTCCGAACAGGTAAATATTTTCTCAATGTAATTCGTTATATTCAGTCGCCTGAATGCTGCCTCCACCAGTTCTCTTTCACTGGATGTTGCCACGACCATCGATATGCCCTTCTGGTACAGGCTCGCCAGATAGTCTGTCACACCGGGCTTTAACTGAACTTCATTATAATAAAAATCTCGCACTGTATCCAGCACTCCTGCAATCATCTGATCTACGCTTTGCTCTAAATGATAATGCTCTTTTAAATATACTGCGCCTTCTTCAATTCCAAGGGGAAACAATATCTCGCTCAGTCCTGGTTCTGGTTTCACTCCTTGCTTCTCAAGATAACGCACGCCTACATCCTGCCAGATCTCCATTGAATCCAGGAGTGTTCCATCCACATCAAAAATGATTCCTTTTAACATGATTCCACCATTTCTTTGGTTAACTTTTTTAATTCTATTGTTGCGTTTTTTATATCCTTCTGTGCAAATATGGCGCTAATGACTGCGATTCCACTTGCTCCATTTCCAGCAAGCTGTAATACATTGTCCTTACTGATTCCTCCAATTGCCACCACCGGTATCTTTACGGCGTCACAGATTGCTTTTAATGTTTTATGGCTGATTCCCTTGGCATCTGCCTTCGAATCCGTGTGAAACACCGCACCCACTCCCAGGTAATCGGCTCCTCTCTTCTCAGCAAGCAACGCCTGTTCCACCGTCTTGGCTGTCACTCCGATGATCTTATCAGGGCCAAGTTTTTCACGGACATTTCCAGCCTCCATATCACTCTGCCCCACATGGACCCCATCTGCATCCACAGCAGCTGCAATATCCACATTGTCATTGATGACGAATGGAACATGATATCTCCTGCATAATTCTTTTATTTCTCTGGCTTCTTCCAGAAAATGCTCTTCATCCAACTCCTTTTCCCTTAATTGCAGAAAAGTAACGCCGCCTTCCAGCGCCTGTTCGACCTGGCTGTATAATGTCTTCCCATCAAGCCAGCTACGATCTGTAATAGCATATAACAACATATCTTCTTTTTTACAGTTCATCTGGATGTCTCCTCTCTAATTTAATCATTAGTATTTTCTTAAAGTATCGCAAGAATCATCCGTCGTCTTATCGATCTTCTTGATAATCACATAGTATCCATCCTCACCGTTGGTCTTAACCTTGACCCGATCGCCGACCTTATGTCCCTTTATTGCTTTCCCAAGCGGGGATTCAATACTGATCAATCCCTGAAGTGAATTACCACGCACGCTGGTCACAAGCCGGTAAGTCTCCGTCTCGTCATCCTCTTCAAAATAGACATCCACCGTATTGTTAATCCCTATCTCATCATCCCTCGAAACATCCGATATAATCCTTGCATTCTTCAACATCTTCTCCAGATAACGGATACGGCTCTCATTCCGATTCTTATCCTGTTTCGCTGCCTTATATTCAAAATTCTCACTCAAATCCCCCTGAGCCCTTGCTTCCTTCACCGCTTCCAGCTCCCTCTTGCGAACCACCAGCTTCCGATATTCAATCTCTTCCTTAATCTTCTGTACGTCACTTTGCGTCAGTTGCTCTCCCATAGCATTCTCCACTTCCTTGTCAATTCATTTATCCTCTATTCTATCCTTTGACCAGGTTTTTGTCTAGGTGGGGACGGGGGAAAATGAAAAAACCCCCGTTCCCACCTGTTGACTAATCAACTTTCTGATGCTATATTCATTATGTTACTTGTTGATTTGTCAACTTCTATATTAAGGAGATGATTCTCAATGCTTGAAAGATTTGAAATGCTTACGCTTGGTACCTCGCAGATATACAAGGATATCCAGAAGATTAAGAAGGCTCGTATGAATTCTCTTGGATTGAAAGGAACACATGCCATGTGTATCTATTATCTGCATCAGAATCCGGAGGGTCTTACTGCTACAGAACTGTGCAGTCTCTGCCGGGAAGACAAGGCGGGGATTTCCCGGATATTAGCGGATCTTGAGCGTCATCATTTTATTGAGTATGACCAATCTGGCACGGGGAAAAAATATCGAACCAAAGCGGTGTTAACGGAAGAAGGAAATGAATATGCATCGAAAGTAACTGATTTAATTCTTCACGCAACACTGATGGGAGGCAAAGGTCTTAGCGATGAAGACCGGGAGGTTTTTTACCGTGTCTTATTCCAGATTGCGAATAATCTAGACAAGCTATGTGAAGAATTAGAACAACAGCAGAAAGGATACGATTATGAATAAACTTAAAAAACTATATTGTAGAACGTTTCAGACTGCCTTTAAGATTGCACTGCCATTTCTTCCATATCGCAAACCAAAGATTGTGGGAAGTGTGAAAGCGTTGCCGGATTTTATTAAGAAGAAAAAATGTGACCATGTGCTTATTATTACGGATGCCGGCATTATGAAGCTCGGCCTGACGAAGCGTCTGGAAAACGCACTGTTCGAAAATGACATTGCCTACACCATATATGACAAGACGGTTGCCAATCCAACGACTGACAATGTTGCAGAAGCTCTGGAATTGTATCAGACCAACGGCTGTAATGCGCTGATCGGATTCGGGGGCGGTTCCAGTATGGACTGTGCCAAAGCAGTCGGAGCCAGAATTGCAAAACCGAAGCAGTCTCTGGCAAAAATGAAGGGAATCCTGAAAGTACATAAGAAACTTCCTCTTCTAATTGCCATTCCTACAACTGCCGGAACTGGAAGCGAGACCACCCTGGCTGCTGTTATCACAGATGCAGAGACCCGGCACAAGTATGCAATCAATGATTTTCCACTAATCCCGCGTTATGCAGTATTAGACCCAAAAGTTACGTTAAGTCTTCCACCATTCATTACTGCGACAACCGGTATGGATGCTCTGACCCATGCTGTGGAAGCATATATCGGCAATTCTACTACGCCTGGCACTCGAAAAGATGCTCTTTTAGCTGTAAAATTAATTTTCGAAAATATCGATATCGTGTATAATGATGGTAAAAATGTGGATGCACGAAGGAATATGCTCCACGCTTCATTCTATGCCGGATGTGCATTTACCAAATCTTATGTTGGATATGTCCATGCAGTCGCACATTCTCTTGGCGGAGAATATAATGTTCCGCACGGACTTGCAAATGCAATCCTGCTGCCATTTGTATTAGAAGCTTATGGCACCAGCATTCATAAAAAATTATACCGTCTGGCTCTGGAAGCCGGAATCGTAGAAGAAGGAACTCCATACGATGAAGCAGCAAAAGCATTTATTGATGCCATCAAAGATATGAAGAAGCGCTTTCACATCGGAGATACAGTAAAAGAAATCCAGGAGGAGGACATTCCAAAACTGGCACATTACGCTGACAAAGAAGCAAATCCTCTTTATCCGGTTCCAGTATTAATGAATGCAGAAGAATTAGAGGATTTTTATTATCTCTTGATGGAAGAAGATATAGAGGAGGAAGCTGATCATGACAGAAACTGAGATTAAAAAAATCGTCCAGGAGCAACGCACCTATTATTATACCGGCGCAACTCTCAGTATTGACGCCCGCATCCTGGCATTGAAAAAATTAAAGGCCTGTATTCTAAAACACGAAGCAGACATCAACGAAGCAATCAAAAAAGATCTTGGAAAAAGTGCATTTGAAAGCTATATGTGCGAAACCGGACTTGTGTTAAGCGAAATCAGCTATATGCTGAAGCATATTCATTCATTTGCCAGAGAAAAGGCGGTGCATACTCCTCTCGCTCAGTTCCACTCCAGGAGCTATAAAAAGCCATCTCCCTATGGCGTAGTTCTGATCATGAGCCCATGGAACTATCCATTCCTTTTGACTATCGATCCACTGGTCGATGCTATCGCTGCCGGTAACACTGCAGTACTGAAACCAAGTGCTTATTCTCCTCACACCAGTGAAATCATCCAGGCAATGATCCAGGAATGTTTTGATTCAAAATATGTTGCTGTCGTAACGGGCGGGCGGGCTGAGAATACCTGCCTGTTAAGCGAACATTTCGACTATATCTTCTTTACCGGAAGCCAGGCAGTCGGTAAAGAAGTCATGCGGCAGGCTTCTGCTCATCTAACGCCGGTCACTCTGGAGTTAGGCGGCAAAAGTCCTTGTATCGTAGATAAAGATGCCAACCTGAAGCTTGCAGCAAAGAGAATTGTCTTCGGTAAATATCTGAATTGCGGCCAGACTTGTGTTGCTCCTGATTATATTTACTGCGAACGCTCGGTCAAAGACCGTCTGGTCAAAGAAATCAAGAAACAGATTCAAAAGCAGTTCGGTAAACAGCCATTAAACAGAGAAAATTATGGAAAGATTATCAACGAAAAGCATTTCGACCGGATTCTTGGACTTATGGATTCTGCCAAGATTGTATATGGCGGGAACTTTGACCGTGCCACTTTACGTATTGAGCCTACAGTAATGGACAATGTCACCTTTGGCGATGTCGTAATGCAGGAAGAGATCTTCGGTCCGATCATGCCGATTCTGACCTATGATTCTCTAGATGAAGCCATCCGTAACATCAATGCAATGCCACATCCATTGGCATTATACATTTTCACAAATAATTCGTACGTAGCGAAAAAAATCACTTCCCGCTGTGGATTCGGTGGAGGCTGTATCAATGATACCATCATCCACCTGGCTACCAGCGAAATGGGATTCGGCGGATTTGGAGAAAGCGGCATGGGCTCTTATCATGGCAAAGACGGTTTTGATACCTTCTCCCATTACAAGAGTATCATAGACAAAAAAACATGGCTGGATCTTCCGATGCGATATCAGCCATATAAAAAACTCAACAACAAATTAATCCATATTTTCTTAAAATAATCTATAAACATATTCTAAAACAGCCTCCCAGATAATCACCGGGAGGCTGTGCTATTATTTAAAATTAATATAGTCTGAATCAAATACAAGTTGTTCTTTCTGAAAACTTGCTTTTGTTGCTGCTTCAAACTCTTCTGGTGAATATTCTTCCATAGATACCGAGATATCGCTTTCTTTCCAGACTCCGGACTCCTCAGCCAGAGCTTTTCTTACTGCCTTTGCAAGCTTTTCCTTCATCTCTTCACTTTTTCCGGCATATAATTTTACGTTGATATGTGGCATATCATTTCCCTCCTTTAATTTCCTTCTCAATTATGAGAATCTTAGATTTGAGCCGTAATATCAATTACCTGATACTATATTTCCGCTTAAATAGATTTTAACACAATTTTTCTTTTTAATATATAGAAATCTCCAACTAATTTATTATCCATACACTACAGAAAATCTTTCATCCCTTTTTTGAATTCATCTAATGCCTTTAACCGCTTAACTCTGCGAAGTTTAATTCCACATACATCACAAATCTGTTCAAGACCGGCCTCTACCAATATGTTGGATACCCGAATTTCATCAGGCGCACCGCATTGTAAAATAAATCCAACGATTTCTTCTGCTATAGACGCAACCGCATCTTCTTTCGGTTCCTGTAGTTCACATCTTAGCATCATTCCCGACGAGGCATCTGCAATCATGTACATCGCTGGATTCGCCGGTCGGCCATATTCTACATCATTGATTCGAAATCCTGGTATAGAAACATCTATCTCTAATATCATCTTACACTTTGGTGCCCGGGATAAATCAGCAAGCAGCTCTTCATCTGTTATGATCAGATTCCGAAATTGGAATGACACAAACGGAAGAGGTTTTGCACTAAGCTCCCAAGTCTTTTTATCCGCTTCAAACTCCAAAGAAAGCATATTACCTTTTTCAAAATCTACAGACATCTTCTGTTTTTCATATTGTTCTAAAGCAACTTCCAGATCTTGCAGATATTCTGTCATTCGAAGCACTTCATCCTGATTGAAATTATATGGGAAATATCCAGGTTCAAAAGACAGAAAATACAGCCACTGATTTTTCCCTCTATATTTATACCCCAGTTCTTTTATAATCTTTCTCTGCTCATTCGACAGCTCATCTCTGTTCCCCCAATAGCACGTCAGATTTCTCTGCGAAAACATCACATAATCAACCGGAAGGTTCAACTGTTCCTGCATCGTAAGCATCATAAAATCATTGAGTCCTTCATACCCTTCATACACCACAATTCCATAACAATCACCACCACGGCCAAGGATGCTGAAAAATGTAGTATCTTCTTCAGCACCATTTCTGATTCCAATGATATCCATATCCCAGAATTTTTTCCAGGGTTCTAGTTTTTGAATTCTCGTTGCCGTTTCATATAATTCTTTCCATTGTATGATTGTTGCTTCTTTCCTGCCCTCTTCATATGGCACAAAATCTCCAGAATCTTCAAAGTTTTTCTCTTCTTCATCCATGCTACCATCTGGCACAAATTGATCTGGATAACGGTTACTTCCTTCATACCCACAGACACCCATTCGCGGTGAATTACATACTGGTAAGAAGAAGGTATCTTCTCCTATATCAGCTTCGTCCAGACATTCATTACACCAAAACGGATTACCTTCATACACTCCTTCAGGGTCCACCCACTGTGCCACATTACTTCCACATTGACTACAAAGAATCTGAAGTGGATTATTCCGCGATAACAAGGTGATCTTTTCTGATTTTCTAGCTGCCACATAATAATCATGCACATGGATCACCAATTCTGTTGTAGAGCCAAAATCATATTCATAATTTATTGAATCACCAACAATAAGTACGTCTTTCATTTTATAATTCATACTCTTTGCAGGCGATCCCCAAAAGCTATCTGTATCTGGGCAAGACTCATATCTTATTCCCTGAATCTCAAACGCACTAAGATGTCCACAACATTCTACCCAGATATCACGAATAAATGCATCTAAGTCTTTTAATGTTGCTGTTTCCCTTATCTCTACAATTAACCAGTATGCAGAATCATATTTATCTGAGATTACTAATTCAAACCATCCACATCTTGGTTTGCCATTCTCCTGTTCCATTCTTTTCTCTCGGGCCTTACACGTCGGCAAATGCCTGAGCATTCCACCTCTCGTATACTCTTTGCCACAAAATTTACAGACTCCTCTTGTTTGCTTCGCCATATGATTACCTCTCTCTATTTCAATTGTTTTTGTGCGATCTTTTCGAAAGCTTTCTCCTTCGTTCTGTTTAAACATATGTGTGCTGCATACTTGCTACTAACCCACAGCAGCTTATCACAACTTAGCACTTCTCTTCATGGCCAGATATCAGCGATGGTATCTGGCTTTTTGAAAAAGTATTCGGACAAATATTTAAGCAATTTTTTCCTTTACATTTTCTAATTCATATAGCATATCCGGATCCAAATCTAAGCATTTGCTTTCATCTCTGGTTCCAGTGACATCCCAAGCCAATGAATCATTTAATATTGTGCATGCATTCATAAAAAAATCAATATCCTTTAATCGTTCAAAAACCTTTTTTTCTAAGAGATGACTTGCATCATAACAAACTATTTTTCCATCCTCGAAATATACATCTACTTTATAGTCCCTATATGGGATTACCTGCACTACTTTTGGAAACATATTCATCCCCTCTCATATTAAACCAAAGAATTGATTCGATTTAATGGAAGTCCATCTTTGATTTCCATTATATTCTGCGTGAAAGTGTGGTGGATTATGATCTTCATAATACATTGTAACACGAATCTCATAAAACAAAGAAATTTCTGGCATATCTAACACCTCCGTAGCCAATCTTATATATATTACCACACCAGGGGATTTTGCAAAACAATTCTTTTATTTTTAAGCAATTTAAAAACCTGCCTATCGAAGTTCATCCATCATTGCAGTTCTACGTTTGTATTCTCGTCTCCATGTAGCCGCAATATCTTCTGCTACAGTTTTTCCTCCATCACATTTAGATATCTTCTTAAGATATGGCATGAGATATTTATATTTTTTCCTTTCATTCGCCATTTCAGCCGCCTGTTTTAAATAAGCAGAATATATTTTTATTACTCGTTCCGGCATTATTTTGCGCAAAATTTTATCATATGAATCCAGCAGACTAACTTTATTGGAACTCTCTTCAATCTTACTCATCAACTCATCATATCGTTTTTCTTCATAGAGTAACTGACATACAAAATCTTCATAACGGCTTTTCATCACGATATCATCAACCATCTGACTCCATTGATCCGGGTTCACAATACATGCTTTCAACATCTTAACATAGGTTAAATCATATTGCCAAAAAGATGTAACATACCGTATAAGTTCCTCAATATATTCCTCTGTTTTCCCTAATTTATCGTATATTTCTATTAATTGCTCGCAATATTTTTCCAACTGCTCGGTATTACCAGCATCAAGTTCTTTGCTTTCTAACAACACCTTTATAGCTGTATCATAATCATTATTCTTGATTGCCTCTGAGATTTCCAATTCTCGAATCACAAAAAACCTGCGGTTTGCTTGTTTATACTCCTCGATTTGCTCAGCAGTATAGTTCAATTTTTTCATATATTCTATCCTTTTTAATATCGGATTTTCGTATCCGTAGTGAACCGAATATATTTTTCCGCAATCGGATCCCGAACGTTTATTTATGAAATTATCCAGGTTTTTAATCTCTTCTGTTATCTTTTCTTCTGTTGCAAAAAATTCAAACAAGATTTCTTCCATATATTCTTCATAAATATCAATTACGTACCCATCCTGATGCGTTTCGAACCATGATTTCATCTCATTTCTATAAATCTCATCACTTTTTTCAATAATTTGCTTCCAACATTCATAGCAGGAATTTGCAACAAAAGATGAACCTCCATCCGAATCATCCATATCAATATTTCCAATACAATGGAACACCAGATTTGTCAACTCAAATGCTTGTTTTAAACAATTCTTTTCAATTAACAGCATTACCTTCGTATTCAAAAAATAACTTAACTCGGATATGAATTCAGAGGCATGATACCAATCCACATACCCGCCCCTGCTATGTCGATATATAATGTGATCTATTTCTGTCCGAAGTTCCAGCATTAACTTACTATTCATTTTAAATTCATATTGCATTTGCAATTTATGCTTTAATCCTTCATCTACCAAAACAAAGCCGACCAACAATTCTCTTACTTTGTCTTCCGGTATTTTTGAAATAAGCTCTATTACTTCTTCTTTTTCCCTTTGATACCTTTGGAAAAAGTCCTCTCTTTGTAATGAAACCTCTTCTTCTGTATCGTTATCTTCTATTTCAGCATCCTTTCCAGCCAGCATTTCCTCAAACTGAAACAAAACCGCCGCCATGTGTTTGCAATTCCTTCCATCCGCTGCATATGGACAGGAACAGTACATATCTATTACGTCTTCCTCATCCAACGTAATTTGAACATCATATACATCCGCTCCATCTACCCGTGCTATAATTTCGTCATCAGAATAGCTAAAATCTACGACATGACCATCTTCATAATATTCAATCCCTCTGTCTAAAATGTGTTGTCTAAATAATGTATACCATTTCATTTTTTGAACCCATATTCTTTCTTCAGTCTTTCATAGATTTCAAAAGCCACCGGACAAACAGACACAGTATCCAACACACTATATAAGCTCCACAGACGTTCTGGTTGATTCGTATACGGATATTTTTTGCAGCTTTCAGGCTTGCAATCTCCCAATTTACAACTCCCGTCTTCCATCAAAAAATCACATGGTTTATGCTTTGTCTTGTAATTCCCCTCAGAATCTTTTCCGCCTAAATATTGTTCAGCAAAATCTGTAGCGGTTACTCCTAAATACATCGCATCTTTCTCAACATCCTCCTCCGGAATACTTCCATGATACATCTTGCAGCAATTTCTACATCTATTACAATCATATTGTGCAAACAACTCGTCATGCAATTTAAAAAACTGCTCATCCAGTTCTTTTTCATCCGCATTACACTTCAAAAATGTACGAAATTCCAGATTTTCCCTTTCTCTTTTCTGAGCTTCAAATTTCACTTTCCTTGGCGCCAACATTGTTTTTATCCTCTTTCTTATGAAAATAATATTACATATGAACCTGATTACATTCTACCACAGTTCTCACTTCTGATAAACTAAAAACCTCCCAGAACAAATGTCCTGAGAGGTCGTGAAACGTCTTGTGACGTTCTGCGTCGTATATAATTTGTAGTCTCGAACGAATGATTAACGTTTAGGAAACTGTGGAAGCCCATAAAATAAGGCTTTGTGGATATGTATGCTGCATACATGCTGCAAACCCACAGCATCTTATAACAACTGAGCACTTCTCTTCATAGCCAGGTATCAGCAATGGTATCTGGCTTTTAATGTATGTTCACTTTATAAATGCCCTTATCTCTTCTAATTTTTTTTAAATATTGCTCTGTCTCCTCAAGAATTTTAAACGAATGATCCGCTATCACTTCTTTAAGGTTATCCGTGCCCTCTACAATTCCACAATGTTCAATTTCTTCTTTTGTTGCAAAATAATACTCATTACTATCACTCTTTATCAATTCTCTTAATTTATCCTCTTGTTCAGATGTTGGTAATAATTCAACTATATCTGCTAATAACAATTCATAACATCGAAAATGTCTGCTAAATTCTATACTGGTAAAATGTCTACCACAGTACCTATATCGTATCTTTTCAAAATCAAGAATACCTGTAGCAATTAACTCTTCCCGGAATTCCCTCTCTAAACTTTTAACTAGTTCTCTATCTATAGTCTTATCAAATCGTCTCACAAATGATTTCAACTTACTTGCTGGAACAAACATACGATAATCATTCTTAGAAGCAGCGTCAACTGGTATCTTATTATCCTCTGCCAAATAAAAATTATCTTTCAAATAGTTTTTCTCTTTATTTTTAGTTTTATATGCTCCTCCAACAGGCTGATATTTTCCAGTTCCTCTCCCATTACGCACAAGCAAATACTTTCCATCTACTTTTATTCGGAACAAATATGCAAACGAGATTCTAATTGGATCATCTTTTTTTATAATTTGTTTACGCATAAACATTCTTAACTGCTCTTTCCAAGTACTATTATCTGTGCAATCTACAATTGCTGTCACACAAAATTGCACCGTATATGCAATAAGTATTCCCAGTAATGTATTCAACACTGAAATATTATTTTTCTCTGCGTAAAGTATTCCACCAAAAACAACACAAGTAACTACTCCCCAAAACGCAACTCTAATACATTTTTTACTCATTTTCCTTATCACCTCCTGGATGTACTCCACCACCATACCATGTTCCAGTCAATAGCCATAATTCGTAAAACTCTGTCCACTCAATCGCCCAAGGAATATATGATTCAGTAAGCATAATAGAAGAATTCCATTTATCGCTTTCATAATGTGTAAGACATAAACAGGGTAATTCTTTATTATATGCGCCGTGAAATTTTAATCCAAATGTATGAATTTCTAAAGAATTGCTCATATCTATTACTGGACTTACAACATACACATTAGGACTCCCTGTAGCATAATAATCTAATCTTATTTTATATCTTCCATCACGTATCAGAAGCTCCGCTGAGAAACAGTTTCTCTTCTTAGCAACTATCCGGCAACCTTCCAACTTATTTAACTGTAATAGGTTTTTATACATATTTAAAGTTGATTCTTTCATTTAAGCATCCCACCAAAATATGTATGTTTATTATATGATTTTCCTTCTTTTTCAAGCAATACAACATTAGCACCGGTCGCATCATACTTCAACTGACCATTTTGTGCAGACTTTCCAATTTGTTTCCCGTAATTGTCCAACGCAATATCCGTGTCTCTTTGCCCAAAAGATTCATACAAAGATTTTCGTAATTCTTGCGGATTATCTTCAATAAAAGATTCCGGATTATAGATAATATCTGTTTTTGCTTTAACTATCCATTGTTCAAATGCAGTTACTAACTTTGGATTGTCACACCACTTTTTTAAAAAATTTTCCTTTGGATTTGAAGGATTCTCCAAATAATATTCCCCATCATCATTCTTCTTAAGATATGTAGGGAATCTTTCCAACATATTTACAACTGTAAGATATATGTTATCTTTTTCGTATTTTCCAAGTAAATCTTCATATGCCATTGCACAAAGTGTTGTGATAATTATAGAAGATGGCCTGTCGTCTGCATTAGCTCTATCTGCGAAAAAAATATCTCTGTGTCTTTTAAGTATTTGAATTGCTTTCTGTAAAGGTGTTCTCATCTTTGAAAGCTCTAATTCTTCAACTTCTGTTTGACACTTCTCATATAATGCTCTTTGGGATTTTTGCAATTCTTCAAACTGCATTGTCTTTTTAAACCACTCAATATATCCTTTGGGATTACTAATTTCATAAAAATAGCTTTCATCACCATCAAAACGAGCTATGTTAATAGAGGTATCATTAGACATCCCAAATTCTTGCGCACTTGCTATATCCATATGAAACTGTGCCGAATCAGCATATTGGATACGAATACAAGGCTTCTTATTTTCAATTTTCCCTTCATATCTTCCATGGCTTTCCAAAACCTGTAGAACTTCATTTCTTAGTGACTCTGCACTATAGTGAGGCGCCTTTACCAATACTACTAAATCTACATCATATTGTTCTTCATCATTCACGGGTTTTATTACTGTTCCCAATTGAAAAGATCCCTGCGGATATATAGTGACATCCCATTCTTCATTTGTATTCTTAATATGCTCACCTAATGCATGATAAGCCGTCTCAGCTTTTTCCATCATCGTTTGAGTAATATTTAATCCATTAGCTAAATTATCAAAAATCATATTTAATTTTTCTTCTTTTCTCATATAGATTCTCCTTTCTTCAAGCATTGATTCTCTTAATTCCTTCGTATACTATTTACATGAATATTCAATCTCATCCAACAATCGCTCAATCAAAATATGTACCGAAACAGATGGATTCATTTCTTTTATCTTGTCCGGTAGAGTCATACCCGATTCTAACCAATGTTTCTCCAATGATTTTGCATTTTCAACAGCATCTCGAATTCTTTTATTTCCATCATCGCTCAACAACTTCTTTATTGTTCCAACATCAGCTTTTTCTTGGGAGCCATAATTATCAACACCTAAAAATATTTTCATTGTTTCATACATTTTACTTTTTCCATTATTCATTTCTGGTGTGAGAATCATAAAATGCATTACTAACCATGTTTCAAACAACAAATTAGAATAATCTATAACATACTCGTTTTCTGATAAACTCATAAGTCGTAATACTTCCTCAATATTCTCAGGTGCATCGCAATCAAAAACCAAATGTTTTTCATACAAATCATATTTTTTTCTGTTCGTATCATTCTTTAGGAATTCTTCTGCATAATTATATACATGCATGGCATTTCCTTCAGTATTGATTGGTTCTAAAACAATATTAGAATAATGTGCTTTTACATTGTGTTCTAAATATGATTTAAAATAACTCAAATAATTATACTCTGTCGAACCTTCGCAAAATATTAATAAACTACCTGCGTTTTCTGGTTTTGGATTATTTATTTTTCGTTCTCCATTAACTAGTCTTCCCAAGTCCATTCACCAACCATTTCTTTTACTTCTTCCTCGTAATCACGAATTACTGGAATTGCACCATATTTACCATATAAATAATCCTTTGAAAAACTTGCATCGGATCTAGCTCTTATATCTGCTAACGTATATATAGATGATTCTCCTCTCTTATTTTTATCAACAAATGCTATTTCATCTCTTCTGAATTGCTTTCTATTCATTAATGATATATCATGTGTAGTAAATATTAATTGAGCTTTTTTATTCTTTTCACTTTGATATAAATCAACAATAAATTTTGTCAGTACCGGATGTAATCTTGCTGAAATTTCATCTACAATAAAAACGCCTCCTTTATCCATCATATTTAGAATATATTGTATAAATGAGAAATACCTTATTGTTCCTGATGATTCTTCACGTAAATCAAACTCTTCCTGTTTAACAATGTTACCCGCATCGTTATATACATCATGTAATGTTTTTATTTTATATTTCTTTCCGTTTTTACTCTCTACTGGCTCTACTCTTAATCCTGATATACCAATATCTGCAACTCGTAAAAATCTCTCTATTATAGCTCTATACTCTTCATCTTCCAATAGCCTTTTGGATAGAGTTATACCTGAAACCATACCCTTAATACTCGATTCAATAATAACCTCAAAATGAACATTAAAATTCTTTTTTAAATATTCCTTAAAACCATCAACGATACTTTTTACTTCTCCATCAGCAAAATAATCTAATGTCCCAATGTATAAGCGATCGTCCCTTACTTTATCAATTTTTTGTAACTCTTTCTCATACACCTTTCCAAATGTAAGTTCATTTTTAGCTCTATCGAAAACTTCTTTTTCATTTACGAGCAACCATTCGGTTTCAATAATATAATCATTACTCTCCAAATCATCTTTTATCGAAAAACCATACTGATAAGTTGTGTCATTATGATTAAATATTATTTCAAACTCAGATTCTTCTTCAATCTTTTCATTTAACTTAAATGATGTACGTCGAATATCTGGCATTTTTTCTACTTTATCCATATCATCATCTTTATGACCGGCTCCAAAAAATTGATTAAAAATATAACTTTCAAAAAAATAGAGTGCACTTACTAAATTTGATTTTCCACTTGCATTTTTTCCATATATAGCTAATGTTTTTAAAATTTTATTATCCTTCAAATCAATAACATGACTTTTCATATCTTTATAACTGACAGCTCTGAGATCCAGAATAACCTCATCTTTAAAAGATGCAAAATTCTTAATTCTAAACATTATCAACATAAATATCACTCCCTCTTTCACTTTCTATGTATTTACTATACTATTATTTTATCCACCATTCAATAGAAAATTCGTGTTTTTCGTTTTTTTATAATATAAATTTCAATTTTTATTAATTTTTCAATATAAATGTTCGTGTTTTTCGATTTTGTTGTTTTCACATCAAAAAATACTCTAACTTTAACAACAAGTTAGAGCATTTCCATTGATTAAAATACGGTTATTCTCATTTTCCCGTTGATTTAACAATTATTTTCTCTATTACTAACCTCTATAGCATTCTTTGTCTTTTTAACCAACGTAAATGTTTGGTATAGAATCAGCCCATAGATAGCCCTTTCCAATACTAATCAAACTGTGGTGTTCATTGATAAATACTGTTCTGAATATGTATATCCATCTGGTAATTCAATTAAAATAATTAATAGAAACACTTCCTGTCAAATCACTCAACTCCCTTAATCCTCTCAACAACAGTTCCATTCTTTTCCAAAATAATCCAGGTAAGGACTGGAACCATAGTACAAACCAGCAAACTGATTCCCAATGCAAATAAAAGTGGAAGTAATGGCACTGAAAACGCAATCCCCCGATAATTCATTGATTCATAAAGAAGATACGTTGCTCCCATTCCTACTGTTAGCGTAACAAGCCATGCGCCGCCTACATAGAGAACTCCTTCCCTGACCAGCATTCCAGGAAGCTGCTTCGGGGTCATCCCGATACTCTCCATAACCGAAAGCTCCGTCATCCGGCTCTGCACATTTACTACAAAGGTGTTCATATAGTTCATGATTCCGATAAAAGCCAGAATCAACACAATCCCGATTCCCACTTGCGGCATATTGCCCTGTGCTTTTTCAATCTCATCTGCATCTTCGATTTTGGATTCCCAGGAAAAGTCTTTTGCATTGTCATTTTCTTCTAATAACGCCAGGATTTCCTGCTCTGTATCTTTATCATATTCTTTGTGATATTTTATGCTGGTCTTTAGTGTAATTGGATTATTGGCAAATGTTTTCACCACCTGATCACTGGCTATAATCGTCGGTGGGTATCCAAGGAGTGCTGTATAATAATTCTCGTCCGTAACTCCTTCTATGGTAAAAGTTTTTGTCGTTTGTTGATCTTCATACAAAGCACATGTCACATTTTTTCCTATTATATCAGCATCTGCGAAATCCAAACCATTTCGATAAACAATACATGCTTTTCCCGAAAGGAAGTCCTCTTTATTTATCGGATGCTCAAGACTGTTATTTAAATAATCAAATTCCTGTTCATCAATTCCAATCAGAGAGGATCCAAAATTCTCAGGATGATTCTGATACTCGTCCTTTTCCTTACTATATGGAATGCTCATCCACTTTGCATAAAATTCTTTCATCCACATCTCAGCAAAATCCGGTTCCCATGGAACTGTAATCTCGGCAAATATCATAGAATGTACTTCAGAGACTCCAGCATTTTCTTTGATTGACTTCACGAAAGAATCATCCAGAATGTCTCTTCTGTCTTCTGATTTTTCTTTGCATGCCGTATCATTTTTAATGACCATATCCGTATCCATATAATTTGACACTATGGTTCTTGCTGCCTGACTGTCCAGCATGGTCACAATACAAAGGTACACAGACAGACTGGCTGCCAAAGACAACAGTACCACCGCAGTTCTTTTCTTATCCTTTGTAAACTGCTCCAGGGAAAGTCTTGCTATTACTTTCCCCTTTCCTGCTTTTCTTTCTTTTACGGTTTTGTGGGTCGAACGATAACCAAGCGCTTCTATTGGAGAGATATCTGCTGCCATTTTTGCTGGTTTCCGGCCAGCAAGAAAGATGGTAACTCCAACCAGTAAGATGGTTGCCAGCAGAACTGCCGGATGAAAACGAACCATATCTGCTCCAACATAACCACTTTTAATTCCAAGTGATTTTACTACAACAGGAATCAGGAAAAAGGATACCAGCCCACCTGACAGACATCCAAGTACTGTCCCTGCAGATCCGATCAGAAGCATCTGTTCCTTCATCATCCTTTTTATCTGCTTTTCAGTCATTCCGACCGTCTGAAGCAGACCATAATAACGAACTTTTCCAGCTACGGAAAGATACATAATATTATAAATAAGCAGATACGCACACAAACAGGTAACTGCAATCAAGCCAATAAGGCCTGCCAATATCTGAACCGATGCGCCAAGATCTTCCATGAAGAAAAGATTCTGCTGCTTTCCAAGATTCATACTTTCGATAAAAGCATTCTGCTCTGTTTTTGTCATTATTTTTTGCTTAAAATCCATAAAGTAACGACCGGAAGCTGCCTGCGAAAGCTTCCATCCCGATTGATCATAGAATTCTTTCGAGACATAAAACTGTTTCTTTGGTCCATATCCGTCCCAGATCCCACAGATTCGAAAAGTCCCTGTAAAGATTCCCTCATGTGTTCCATAAGACATAGCAAGGGTATCGCCTACATCAAGATCTTCGTAACCACATTCTTTTAAAGCGGATTTTGTTACCATTATCTCATCCAAAGCTGTCGGATATCTTCCTTCCAACTTTTCTCTGACCGGCTCCATCATCTGTGTCCAATATCCATCATCTGCCCAGATCAGTCCCACATTAGGTGTGGAATCCTGATCTGTTTTTTCTACCCATCCACAGACTCCCACCGCACCTGTCAGAACGATATCCGGGTTGTTCTCACACATTTTCCTCTGTTCATCCGTCACTCCATACATGATTGCATCAAATTCAGCTCCTGACATACGGATGTTCTGAATTTTCTGAAGTCTAAAATAAGAATCTCCAACTGTGAATATTGTGAATACCAAAAAGGAAGAAAGAAGAACCGCAAGGAACAACGTAATGGTCTTTCTCCTGTTTACTTTTAAAGCATTCCATGCCATCCTTTTGATCACTTTCTGATTAGGATTCTTAAGCATAGGAATCACTTCCCTTCCTGGTATCTCCTACAATCTTTCCGTCCTCAATATGTACGATACGATCTGCAAGCTGTGCAATGTCTCTGTCATGAGTGATCAAGATCAAGGTCTGGCTGAACTGTCTTGCTGCCATTTTCAAAAGTCCAAGCACATCATGGCTGGTAACCGAATCCAGATTTCCCGTGGGTTCATCAGCCAGAATAATGGCGGGCTTCGCCGCAAGCGCCCTGGCAATCGCAGCCCTCTGCTGCTGTCCACCAGATAATGTTCCAGGAAGAGCTTCCCTCTTCTCTGACAGCCCTAAAAGTTCCAGTATCCTATCCACATATTCCACATCAACCTTTCTCCCATCCAGTTCCACCGGAAGAATGACATTCTCATATACATTAAGATCCGGGACAAGATTATAATTTTGAAAAATAAACCCGATCTTTCTTCTGCGGAATATGGCAAGCTGTTCTTTTTTCATCCCCAGAAGACACTTACCCTCTACCAACACTTCCCCTTCTGTTGGCACATCCAGTCCACCCAGCATATGCAAAAGTGTACTTTTCCCGGATCCGCTTTTTCCGATAATAGCAACAAATTCCTGATCTTTCACACGAAAATCTACGCCATCCAATGCCTTTACCGTATTTTCACCCATTTGATAGTATTTTTTTAAGCTTCTTGTCTCTACAATGTACTCTTTCATTGGTTTGCCTCCTTCTTTTGATATTCTATAGAATATCTCCTAAAAATCACAAACCTGTCTCAATTTTCAATTATCACAAGATTGTGACAATCCCCCGGTTATGTTACGATTCATTCACTGGAAAATACAGGCGAAAACACGCTCCTTTTCCCATTTCAGACTGTACTTCTATGTAGCCCTTCTGAAGCTCCATGATTGTTCTTGCAACATATAATCCGATCCCAACCCCTGGTTTATCATGAACCTCCGGCTCACGGTAAAATCTTGTAAAGATCTCTGCCTGCCTCTCCGGGGCAATCCCTTTTCCAGTATCGGAAATACTGATCTTAAAAAATAATTCCTGTCTTTCTGTCTGAATATGGATCTTTCCACCAGGCTCGGTATACTTGAGTGCATTATCCAGAATATTATAAATTGCTTCCTCCGTCCATTTGCTGTCATGACGGATCATCATATTTTCTTCGCAGTTCACATATAGATCAATCCCCTTCAACGCCGCCTCCGGAACCACATCGGCAACCGCGTGGCGAATTGTTTCGTATAGATTTTTGTCTTCCTTATGTATTTGCAGAATTCCCGTTTCAAGCCTTGACATTTTTACCATGCTCTGCATTAAAAAATCAATTTTTTCCATCTGCCCTTTGATTTTTCCCAAAAACTCCTGACTGTTTTGCGAAAACTCCTCGTCCTCAAGGAGTTCCAGGTATAGTTTTATATTGGCAATGGGCGTCCTTGTCTGATGGGATATATCAGAAATCAATCCCTTTACTCTTTCTTTCTCACGAAAACCGTCTTCTTCTTTTTTCCGGAATACGTGCCCGGCTTTCGCTAATTGTGTTCCTGTTCTTCCCCAGAGGCTATCCTCCAATTCTTCTTCCATATTCCATTCTTTTCCTGTTACGATAGCATCCAGAGCATCTTCCACCTTTTCAGCAAACAACTTCGCTTCTTTTTTTATCCGGTAGTTTTTCCATAACAATACCATTACTGCTGCAAATAAAATTATCATCATGATACACATCAGCCAATCCATTGATATCCCATCCCATATACATTTGAAATATACCTGTGATTCTTATCTTCAATCTTTCCTCTCAGACGATTCACATTTACTGCCAGTGTGTGCTTGTCCACAAACTGTCCTCCGCTGTCCCACAACCGCTCCAATAACAAATCATAAGTCAGAAGCTGTCCCCGATTCATAAGAAATTGACGAAGCAGACGGCACTCTGTCGGTGTGACGGGGCATTCCTGACCTTTTACCGTCACTCGTGCATTATCCAAATCTATATATAAATACTCATCTGCAAAAATCAGACGATTGACCGAAGCAGTTCTTTTTAAAATGACTTCTATTTTTCTAAGTAAAATCTTCATTGAAAATGGTTTTGTAACGTAATCTTCTGCCCCGGATTCATATCCTGCCAGAGCATCCTCCTCCATATCCCTGGCTGTCAGGTAAATGACCGGAACTTCTCTTTGCTTTTTTACCCACTGGCAAAAAGAGAAGCCCTCGCCATCTGGAAGATTCACATCCAGAAGGACCATATCTATCTGATTCTCAAAAAAAATCTGCTTCCCTTTTTCCATAAAAGTCACACCATAAACTCCATATCCTGACTTTTTCAAAGAATAACAGATCGCCTGATTCAAATCATAATCATCTTCTACAACTAATATATTCTGCATATCCTAATTCCTCCAATACAGATTCTCACAAAGAAATCTCTGCATAGCAATGATACCTTTCAATATTGTACCACAGACTTTTCCTGGGTATGGGAAAAAAAGAAAGAATCTCAATTTTGTGATTATTCAGTGCACAAAAAAAATAAATATTTTACAAGTCTTTTCATATAATGAACCCGGTCAAAAATGACCGGGTTGACGCTAACATTTTTTACAATGCAATATTTTACAGTATCCATCCAATTAAAAATCCCACAATCAAAGTTCCAATAGAAACTATTTGCCAGAATTGCATTCTATTTTTCATATCCAGAACTTTATCGTTTGTTTTTTTGTTTACCTTATTAATGTCCTCTCTGAAATTCTTTTTTGCCATGAAAGTTTTCTGTCTTTCTTCTGCCACCTGATTCAAAGCATCATCTCTTTCTCTTCTCATCTTTTCGTATGCAGTTACGTTCGACATATTTACCAGTCTGTTCAGCCTAGAGTTCTGGTCCTGAACGTCTGCGATTTCTCTTTCGAGCTTCTCTTGCTGCTCTCTCAGCATCCAGCCTCCTCTGTTCCGCAAGTTGTCGTTCTCGATGCTCAGTTGTTGATTGAGCCTCGTTATATCGGACAGATCTGTTAGAACTTTCCGAAGTTCTTCTTGCAGATTGTGATTCACTTCTGATAGCTCCTGATTCAAACACAAGCTCTCTCTGAGCTTTTGTGACATTTCCTGCATCAATATCTTCGAGTTGTCTGTAGTACTGCTCAAGTTCTTGCTCTGACAATTCGGTGTTTTCTCGCTGTCGAATAAATTCACGTTCCAGCCCCTCCTTTCCTACATCCAGATGAAATGTTTTGAACAGATTAGAATCTCTCACTTTTTTACCATCTTTGTTTTCAAAAGTAATATGCTTTCTAGAATCTTTCCAATGAACATTCCATCCAGATAGCTTCATCCGCTCTATAAATTGATCTCTGCTTATACATTGCTTCATGGCATTCACCACTGCCATCGCACAATCCCATAAGTAACTTTTCTTTGCATCATTTTTAAACATCTGGTACTTGTCCTGATTCCAGGTAGTTACCTCTCCGGTTTCCATCGGTGTACCATCAAAATGTTTACCCTTTTCCGCTACCATCAGATTCCGCTCCTTGCACATTTCATTTGTCAAAAGCTTCATCCGCTCTAAGTCTTTTTTTGAAGTGTGATATTTTCTCCCATCTTCATAACTGACAGAATTGGTTACCAGATGGCAGTGAATGTGATCCTGATCCTGATGAACGGCAATGACCGTTTGAAATCCAGCAAACCATTTTTCTGCAAATTCTTGACCAAAGGTAAAGGCTTCTTCTTGTGTAATCTTTTCATCCTTGTGCCAGGAAATGATACTATGTGAACACATCCGTCCTTTATCCTTCTGCCAGATTCTCTTTTCCTGTAAAAATGATTGATAAGCAAAATTGGGATTTAATTCCTTATGATGATATGGACCTGTGATTGCTGTCAGCGTTTGTTCTGTCTTATCGGATCGCAGCACATATGCTAAACAGTTTTTTAATCCGCTGTGGCTTTTTGGCGGTTTAGTAATAATCTTATTAATTGCCATGGACGTTCACTCTCCTCTCTCATCTTCTGTAACATTTGTTCAAGTTCGTGCAATTCTTTTATCTGAGGAATCTCTCCAAATGTGTGTAACCGCTTTGTCATCTGATTCAGATTTACTGCAATTCCACGAAGCTGTCTGTTATCATCAGCCATAAGCTGACTGATCTTTTGTACTTCCTCTAATTCTTCTTTTGGCATCACCGGCACATGAAGCACTGCATTCGTCACATAGGCCTGTTTTGTCTGGCCTGATTCTTTCACATTGGTACAGAACTGGTTGTATTCCTCATCATCCATTCGTACCATGACATTGTGTGATCTATTTCTCATTTTCAACCTCCGTATAGAACATAATTTCATCCCGGGTACAGGGCGGGCAGCGCCTGTTGGGGGATTCAAGGTGGGCAACGCCCCTGACAAGTTTAGGAACAGCCCTTGGGCTGCTTCCGGTGCGAATGTGGTATACCACTTTGCGAAACTTGCCTTATACCGAGCAGCCTACTTAGGAGCTTAGGCGTTAGGCTGCCGGGATAAGAAAAGGTACAAAGATGGCATATAATCCGTATCGTCATTCTAAAAATGATGAATACGGCAAATCATGCGTATACGTGTATTCATACACATATGGCTAATGTAAAAGTCTTTATATATCTGCAATATACGCATATACACGTGATTTTGCACATTTATGATAATGTGTATTTTATGTGCCATCTGCACGTATCTTTGTAAAAATACCCTTGAAACCACGAGCCTTTTTTCCACCATCAATTGGAATATTGGTGGAAGGCTCAATCCCAAGCTCCTCTGAATTTTGTTTCAGATAACCTAACACCGTTTTGGAAGACATCGGCTTTTCAGCATTTTCCTCACACCATTTGCAATACACATTATAAATTGCCTTACTGGTTGCTGTGGTTCCTTTTTCAAAACGAATATATCCTTCGGACTCCAAAAACGGAATTACGTTATTGGAACTTTGCATTGCCTCAAGAAGGTTGCCTTTTGCCCTGTCACTGATTGTGAACTTATAATTGTTTTCCAATAACCGTTGCAATCCCTCCAACATCCAGAGAAAGATTCCTTCTTTTTCTGTTACGATTTTTTCTACCAGATAGGGATCATCTACTCGATCATCTGGTGGTTTTTTCGTTGTAATAATCAACTGCCTTCTGTAAAATCCATAAGACTTATCATGAAGAGCACTTAGACTTCCATTTCCAAAAAGAAGGAATCGAACAAATAGTTTTCCCTGTACACTTTGCTTCTGCTTACGCTCTAGATCCATCTCGTCTTCCAATGTAACAATGGTTTTGATATAATTCGTATCTTTCAATGCTTCCATTTTCATATCATCGTCAATCATTACCAGTTTGTTTTCCAAGTCAGCTCTGGCAAATTTGTTATGCTCCACTTTTTCAATACTACTAAAGTTGAGTGCCTCTGAAAAAATCTTTTTGATGATTAGCCCCATGCGGGATTTGCCTTCTCCACCACGTCCTAAAATCATCATCAGCTTTTGTCCTTTGTTGGATGGAATCAGCATATAACCCAGATATTCCTGAATGGTTGGGATATCCTCTTCCTCAACCAGATCCTTTAAATACTTCAACCACATTTCGGGTTTCGGAGCCTCCGGATTATAATTGACATTTAACCGGTTTCTACAGAACTGTTTTTCACCTTCAAAATTTCCATTCAGATAATAGACTCCATTTACAACATGAATACGATCCAATTCCAGCGGAAGTTCTTTCGTATGCGTTTCAAGTTTTAATGCTTCAATCAGATTATCCACTTTCTTTGCAACTCCATTGGTCAGTACTTCACAAATTAATTGATAAATATCTGCTCTCAGATTTTCAATTTCCACCACTCCATCCATTCCATAGAAAATTCCATTTACACATTTGATGGGATTGCTGGCTACAAAAGATTTACAAAATGACACCTCGTCAATCTTTCCATCCTCTGTAATCCAGGAGTAATCTCTTAGTGTAATCGGATCATCCACATTTTCGCTGTTCAATGCAGTTCCAATCTCTGTCCAGGATTGCTTTTCCTGCTCTGAATAATTGTTCTTCAAGCTCCATCACCTCCTTTCGTCCCTGTAAAAAGAACTCTTTCTTCTCTTCTTCTGTTCCAAAACACAGGATATCCATCCAATGATTCAGCTTTGGTTCTGCATGAAGCATTACAGCAAATGCGTCATCATTCATTATCACCTCTGGATGCTTATCTTCCAGAGATTCTTTCACTGTTTGAATCAGATTTAATAGGTCTAAAAAAGTATGACATTTGTCTGTGCACCACTTATGAAATCTTTTTTTGATTTCTTCCACCTGATTATTTTCCAATTCTTTCCTCTTCTTGATTGATTCAGGTGTTTTCCTTTTTCGTTTTTCTCTTTTTTCAGATTCAATAGGCAAATGAAAATCCTGTATTATTTTCTTTGCAGCTTCGATCTGGCTTAATCCAAATGTCTTGGCAACATAATTGATGGCATCTCCTTTTTCACCACACCCAAAGCAATAATAAGTCTGATCAATTTTCATGCTTGGATGCTTATCATCATGAAATGGACAACAAGCCATCATATTTCTATTGATTTTCAAACCGTAGGTTTTTGCCACTTCTGCCGCACTCACACGGCTTTTCACTTCTGTAAAAATATTCATACGTATACCTCAAACTTTCCATTGAATCCAACGGATGCCTCTGATATACTGAATTTGCGAGATAGAGCATATCAGAAGCTCTTTGGATCAGTCCTTGCCTACTGTGCAAGGGCTTTTTCTTTTGCGACATTTCGGAAATACCCGGTTTCTTCCCAGACCTTTCGATCCGGACAATAATAGCTATATTCATTTGAATTCTCCATCTTCATTGCAACTCCGAATTTTAAAACTCCGGCCTGGATCGCCAAACGAATATAATGAGGATCTTTCCCTATTGCACTTGCAATTTCTTTAATCGGAACATTCCGTCCAGTAAAAGGTGGTAATTCCACATACAGCTTTTTCTCCATTTTTTCATCACCTCCTCAAATATCTGTCATAACATACGTTACATCAATAGTTCTTCAACTCGAACTCCCAGTGCCTTAGCAAGCTTACAGGCTACCGGTGGAGAACAGCTTTTTCCTGCTTTAATACAGGAAATTGTCTGCCTTGATACTTCACTCTTTTCAGCAAGTGATTTTATCGACAGATCCTGTTCACCCATTAGAATCTGTAGTTTAAGTGCGTTTATTTTCATATATATCACCCCCGTTCCATTTAATACGCACTATTAGTTCGTATTTTGATTATACGCATAATTAATGCGCATGTCAACACATTTCTTTTAGAATATGTACTTGTAATTCGCATTTTCTTGTGTTACTATGTAATCGAAGAGAGGTGAACTCAAAAAATGAAAGACAATAATAATGAAATAGGGCTTAGAATCCGAACTGCCCGAAAGCAAAAAGGTATGAATCAGACGCAGCTTGCAACAGAGCTTGGTAAATCTCTTCGTACAATCCAGAAATATGAAAGTGGAGAGATTGAAGTATCGATCGGTGTGATCAACGATATTGCCAAAGTACTGGACACCACCTCAACTTATCTCATTGGATATCAGGCTGATACAAAAGCCATCACAAATATGGCAGATGTGATGCAGTTTCTCTTCCATTTAGATCAGTTGAATGAATTAGGTTTTTCCATTGATGTAAAACGTCCACCAAATCACGATGGTTGGGAATGTTCTATTACATTCAATGGCAAAGATACCACTGCTTCTGAAAATGCCGATATGTGCCTGTTTCTGGAAGAATTTAATGAAAAACGAGAAGAATATGCTTCCTATGCTCAAACAGCACAGGCGTACCAGAATTGGAAAGATAAAACGCTCGCCTATTATGCCAACACTACTCTTTCCGAAAAAGAAGTTGAGAAACTTACAGAGGATGAACGTATTAAAAAAAGAAATGCTTTACTAGATGAACAGTTTGGAATTTAGGCTCTTAAAAGTTGCTATATGCGACAAAAAGGAGGCTAAATTATATGAAATTACCGAATGGTTATGGAAGTGTTACCAAGATGTCAGGGAGAAGAAGAAATCCCTGGGTTGTCAGAAAAACAGACGGATACGAACTCGATCCGGAAAAAAGGACAAAGAAACAGAAATATATCATTATAGGTTATGCTCCTACAAAGGCAGAAGGCTTGAAAATGCTGGCTGATTATAATAATAATCCATTCGATGCAAAGGCTGCCAAGATGACCTTTGAAGAAGTATTTGAAGAATGGTCGAAAACAAAGTTTCCTACCGTATCAGAAAGCAATGTAAAAGGATACAATGCATCCTACAGAGCTTGCAGCTATCTCTACAACAAGGTATTTAAGGACATTAAGTTGGCAGATCTGCAGTTTGTAATTGATGATTGCGGCAAGAATTATCCAACATTGAAAAAGATTAAGGTATTGTTCAATCAGTTGTATGCATATGCTTTGAAATACGAGATCTGTAACAAAGACTACTCGACATATGTCGACGTTGCAAAGTATAAGGATCGCAACCCAAACAAACATGACCGCAACAAGTTCAGTAAAGAAGAAGTCGAACGGGTATGGACAATGAAAGAAGATCCATATTATCAAATTGTTCTGATGCTTCTCTACAATGGTTGCCGAATCAGCGAATTTCTGGATCTCAAGAAAGAAAACGTCCATCTGGAAGAACAGTATTTCGATGTCATCGCCAGCAAAACCGAAAACGGACTTCGAAAAGTTCCAATTCCAGATAAACTTTTACCTTTCTATCAAGAATGGTATGACCGTCATCCGGAATGCGAATATCTCTTAAGCACACCTGACGGGAAACACTTCCTTTATCGAAACTACAAAGACAGTTATTACACCACAATCATGGAACAGATTGGAATTAAGTGGTCACCACACTGTACACGCCACACTACAATCTCCATGATGAAAGAACACAGCATTGATGAAACTACCATCAAGAAGATTGTTGGGCATTCTGGAGCTATGACGCTTACAGAACGTGTCTACACACATCTTGATGTCCAGGTTCTGATCGATGCCATAAACAAAATTGTGGGAGAAAGAGAGAATGGAAAGGAGAATCTGACCACATAGTTGCTGTGATTTTTGATGCATACATGCTGCATACTTGCTACATATCCACAAATTTCCACCACGTTTCTGGACATCCCATAAAGATTCGAGGGTAAAGAAAAACCCCAGAAACACAAGGTTTCTGAGGTTTTGTATGCATTTTCTCGTCCCAAACGATTATCTCTTTGTGAACCGAAATTAACGTTTGCTGAACTGCGGTGCTCTACGTGCAGCTTTGAGACCGTATTTCTTACGTTCTTTCATACGTGGATCACGTGTTAAGTATCCAGCTTTCTTCAGAACCGGTCTGTAATCTGGATCTGCCTGAAGAAGTGCTCTTGCGATACCATGGCGGATTGCTCCTGCCTGTCCTGTGTATCCGCCGCCTTTTACGTTAACGATTACATCGAATTTGTCAGATGTCTCTGTAGCAACCAATGGCTGACGTACAACAACTTTTAATGTTTCCAGTCCAAGATACTCATCGATATCTCTTTTATTTATAGTAATATTACCTGTTCCTGGTACTAAATATACTCTTGCGATTGATTTTTTTCTTCTTCCTGTTCCGTAGAATTTTGCTTTAGCCACTGTAATATCCTCCTTTCAACCTTTCCTTAAAATTTCAGTTCTACTGGTTTCTGAGCCTGCTGTTCATGCTCTGGTCCAGCGTATACATGAAGTTTCTTAATCATAGATCTTCCTAAAGGTCCTTTTGGAAGCATTCCCTTTACAGCAAGTTCGATCACTTTTTCAGGTTTCTTGTTCATCATCTCAGCTAATGTAGTCTCTTTCATTCCTCCTACATAATCAGAGTGATTGTAATAAATCTTCTGATTCAGCTTCTTACCTGTTACTTTTACTTTCTCAGCATTTACAACGATTACATAATCACCTGTATCAACATGTGGTGTAAATTCCGGTTTATTCTTTCCTCTTAAAACCTTAGCTACTTCTGATGCTAAACGTCCTAATGTATAATCCGCAGCGTCAACTACATACCATTTTCTTTCAATCTTATCTGGATTAGCCATATAAGTTTTCATTGGTTTACCTCCTATGAATCATTAACATTGTAATAATTATATCAGAATCAGCAAGACTCCGGGGCTTTGGTTTCGTGCTGTTTCTCGTTTTTTCACACTGAATTATTATATTATACGGTGCCACGTGTGTCAACCATTTTCTTTGATTTTTCTTCCGATTTTTGCTATAATAACTGCTGTAAGTGTCTCTGCCTTGAGGCATCTCTTACGATACTACAACTGAATGATTATTTCAAGGAAGAGAGGGTATAAAATGTGGACCTACAATAGTGTTTTTTATCAAATCTATCCCATAGGTTTCTGTGGCGCTCCTGTTCACAATGACGGAGAATGTGTTCCTAGAATCCGCAAATTAATGGAATGGACGGATTATCTGGACGACCTGGGAATTGATTCTATTCTTCTGAATCCAATCTTTGAATCCGACAACCATGGTTATGACACCCGTGATTTCAAAACGATCGACTGCCGGCTTGGAACGAATGAAGATTTTTCCGAAGTCTGTAACTGTCTTCACGAACATGGAATCAAGATTGTCCTGGATGGCGTATTCAACCACGTAGGACGTGGTTTCTGGGCATTTCAGGACGTACAGGAAAAGAAATGGGATTCTCCATACAAAGACTGGTTTCATATCAACTTTGACGGAAACAGCTGTTACGATGACGGATTCTGGTATGAAGGCTGGGAAGGCCATTATGAGCTGGTCAAACTGAATCTTCAGAATCCGTCTGTTGTAGAATATCTGCTGGAGTGTGTCAGATTCTGGGTAGATGAATTCGATATTGATGGTCTGAGACTGGATGTTGCTTACAGCCTGGATCATAATTTTATGCGCAGGCTCCGTTCTTATGTTCAGGAATTAAAACCTGATTTTGCTCTGATCGGAGAAGTATTATTCGGAGACTATAATCTGATTGTGAATGATGATATGCTTCACAGCTGTACAAACTATGAATGTTACAAGGGGATTTTCTCAAGCTTTAACTCCATGAACCTTTTTGAGATTGCACATTCTCTGCATCGTCAATTTGGAGCTGATCCCTGGTGTATCTATCGTGGCAAGCATCTGATGACTTTTGTGGATAATCATGATGTCACGAGACTTGCAAGTATATTAACGAACAAGGAACACATTCCTCTGGCCTATGGTCTTTTACTGGGGATGCCGGGGATTCCATGCCTGTATTATGGGAGTGAATGGGGAGAACCCGGAGAAAAAGCGCCGGATAACGACTATTCACTGCGCCCTTGTTTCGATGCGCCAAAGCCCAATGAACTGACAGACTTTATGAAACTATTAATTCGTACCCGCCAGAACAGCGACGCTCTGTGCAATGGCACTTATCGAAATGTCTTGATCCAGAATCATCAGCTAATCTTTGAGCGCTCTTCAGATACTGAACGAGTGATGGTTGCGATCAATGCAGCAGATACCCCTTATACTGCAAGGCATCAGGATCTTCAGGGAGATGCGGTCGAATTACTGACTCATGGAAAACTCTCCATGAATGGAGAGCTGGAATTACCTCCTTACAGCATTCAATATCTGAAACAATAATCCTTATATGGCTTTCTACAGAAAATACTTTCTAATGCCATGACAACTCGATCATCCAAACAGCCGGACACATAGTTTCCATGAGATTCTATGCAATCCGGCTGTTTATCTTTTTCCAACTATATTCATCTATTCTTTTATCAGTGAGATTGTCCGCTCTGCCAATTCTTGCAATGGTATCTCATGATATCCATGCACACTGGTACGGGCAATCCCATCGAATGCTTCATACCATTTCGGATCTATGCCTTTCAATCCATGAATCGCTCCCATAATGGAACCTACGGTTGCCCCGTTACAGTCCGTATCAAATCCAGACAGCACTGCAGCGGTCACTGCATCGTCAAAGTTATCATAACAGAGCAGGCATGCAACGACCAGCATAGCATTCGGAATGGTCAGGCACCAGTCAAACATCTCTTCTTCGTGATATCTTTGATGCACTGTTTCGGCCATTGTATCAAATGTCCATCCCTGTTCATACCACCGACACACTTCATCCAGACTTTCTTTTAACCGACTCTTGGGCGGAATCTGCTGCAATGCTGTATAGATTCTCTCTATCATCGTCATATCCGGAACAAAGCACAGACTGATCAAGGCTGCAATGAACATCTCTCCATAGACACCATTCTTCGTATGGGACACCGATGCATCACGGTATGCCATCTCTGCTGCTTCGAATGGATGACCGGGATTCACATAGCCGAAGAAATCTCCCCGTATCTGAGCTCCGATCCATTCCCGGTAAGGATTGCATTCCACAGCTGACTTCGGCGGTAATACCCCATTCATTAGATTACGGATAGCTGCACGCTCTGCGGTACAGGCATGGAATGCAGGGATTCCAAGAAGCCATGCCTCCGCAACATCTTCCATGGTAAAGTCTCTTCCATATCGTTCAAGGATCTTGAGCGCAATTACGGTATAGTTAATATCATCATCATTCGGAAACTGCCCATTCAGATTATCGTACCATTCTACTTTCTGACGGTCATAAGACGTCATTGCATCTTCTTCCCGGAGATCAAATCTTTCCCTGACAGCATCATCCTTCGTTGAGGAAATATAATATGCTAAAGGCATCTGACCTGTTGCCTCCAGATATTCCCTTATCTTCTTGCGTGGCCATCCCTCCACAGGAATTCCAAGTACACAGGCCGTAATTCTTCCATAGACTGCACCTAATACATGGTCTTTGAGATGATCTGTATCGTACGGATAATTCTGCTTTGCTTCTTCACTCAGACATCGCTGAATCTCCTCATAAGACACTGGCTCCAGATATTCAAAATCTTCTTTTATCGGAGCCTGTTCCATCTGAAGCAACAGTCTTTTTGCCTGTGCGTTTCGACTATCTTCCTCCTCTATTGCAAGGATTTTTTCAATCTCGGGAGCATATTCTTCTACCAGGCGACCTTCATCCACACATTGACGATACTCATCCCGTAACATATCACTTGGGAATATCCACAGCATCTTATCTCTTAACATATCAGCTATCCCTTCTTCAGAACCTTTACAATCTCTGCCATGTACATTTCATGATAATCTTTCTCTGGATACCATTTGTCATCATTTTCAGTGACATCGAAACATTCTGGTTTCATAGTCTGATGATATTGTTTTTTGCAGACGAATACGAGATCCGCTTCTTCTACAGCTGTTGTACCGTCTACATAATATGGATGAAGCCCTGCTTCTTTCCATTTATCTTCCACATTCTTTCCAGTCACACTTCCACATACATTCAATGCTTTTCTGTATTCCTCTGCAAGAAAGGAAATAGTAAATGTATCGTTCTGGTCAACGAATTCTTTGGTATAACGCTGTGGGCGGATATACACGGTTGCAATGTTTTTGCCCCACATGATTCCCAGACCTCCCCAGCTTGCTGTCATCGTATTGCTTTTGATTTCATCACCTGCAGTGATCAGCATCCATTCTTTTGAAATCTTCTGGAATGGATTGAATTCCAAACTGTCAATTGCTATTTCTTGAAATGCCATAATAATATTCCTCCTTATTTTTTACCTCATTATCATGAGGCAATCAGAAACAATAATCTTCAATTCCGTCTGCAATGCCCAGCACAATCTTATTCTGATAATCTTCCGTTGCCATCAGTTGATCTTCCTGTGGGTTCGTCATATATCCCACTTCCACAATGGTAGCCGGAACCTGGCTCCAGTTATTTCCACTCATGGAATCTGTTTCCCATACTCCCTCACTTCTGCATCCGGTTGCCGCGCAAAGATGGTTGATAATGCAATCAGATAATGCCCGGGACTGACTGTAAAGCCCCGGAACATAAGGACTGGAAGGAGTTGTACAGATCGTCATGGCACCTTGTGCTCCACTGTTCTCCGAACCATTTGCATGTATTCTGACAAATGCATCCGCACCATTCTGATTGGCTACATTTGCTCTCTGTGTACAGCTCATTGGGACATCATTCGTCTCCCTTGTCATTATGACTGTATATCCTCTGTTTTCTAATTCTGCTTTTAGTTTTACAGATAATGTCAGTGTCAGTTCGTACTCGGGAATCCCGGTACTGACACCACAGGTTCCGCCGGAATCTGCCGCTTTATACTCAGATGCTCCAGGTCCTACTGGTTCCGTTCCCTGAGCGACCACCCCGGAATGCCCCGGATCAATTACGATCAGCTTTCCATTTGTCTGAGGTTCCTCCGGCTCCTGTGCCTGTTCTTCAGATTCCTCTTCCTCCGGTACTTCTTCTTCCTCTTCAGATTCTATCTTCAATGGTTCTTCCGTTGTCTCCTCTGTCTGCTTCTCTTTTGCTTTACAACCTGACAGGATAAACATCAGACAGAGTAACAAAAGAAATATTTTATATTTTTTCATTTTTCTCATTCCTTATCACTTGACAACATGCAGCATGCTAGACTAAAACAACTTTTCTGAAATTCTTCTTACCTTTCTTCAGGACAATGCCTTCGCCATTCAGATCTTCTCCGGCAAATGATGCGTAGATATCCGTGATCTTTTCACCATCCACAGCTACTCCGCCCTGCTGTACTGCACGACGCGCTTCTGATTTGGACGAAACTAATCCTGTTTTTACGAGCATAGTAAGAATATCAATATTTCCTTCCGTCAGATCTGCTTCTGTCAATTCTGTAGTAGGCATATCTGCTGCTGCACCTTTGCTGAACAATGCTTTTGCCGCTTCCTGTGCTTTCTGTGCTTCTTCTTCTCCATGAACCAGTTTGGTCAATTCATATGCAAGAATCTCTTTTGCAGTATTCAACTGTACACCTTCCCATGAATCCATCTTGTCGATCTCTTCTAATGGAAGGAACGTGAGCATACGGATGCACTTTAATACATCTGCATCTGCAACATTTCTCCAGTACTGATAGAATTCAAATGGAGAAGTCTTATTCGGGTCAAGCCATACTGCACCGCTTTGAGTCTTACCCATCTTCTTGCCTTCAGAATTGAGAAGTAATGTAATCGTCATTGCACATGCATTCTTTCCTAATTTACGACGAATCAACTCTGTTCCGCCAAGCATATTACTCCACTGATCATCACCACCAAACTGCAGATTACATCCATATTTTTGGTATAATGCGTAGAAATCATAGCTCTGCATGATCATATAATTGAACTCCAGGAAACTAAGTCCTCTTTCCATTCTCTGCTTATAGCACTCTGCTGTCAGCATACGGTTTACACTGAAGTGTGCTCCTACTTCACGGAGTACATCAATATAATTCAGATCCAGAAGCCAGTCTGCATTATTGACCATCAGTGCTTTTCCATCTGAAAAATCAATAAAACGACTCATCTGCTTTTTAAAGCATTCACAGTTATGCTGGATAGTCTCTTTCGTCATCATCTGACGCATATCGGTTCTACCGGACGGATCTCCGATCATCGCGGTTCCACCGCCAATCAGCGCAATCGGCTTATTTCCTGCATCCTGCAGACGCTTCATCAGGCAGAGTGCCATAAAGTGTCCCACATGGAGACTGTCTGCAGTTGGATCAAATCCTATATAAAAAGTCGCCTTTCCATTGTTAACCAGCTCTCTGATATCATCTTCATCTGTTACCTGAGCAATCAGTCCCCTCGCCTGCAATTCTTCATAAATTCCCATTGTTTTCTCTCCTTTTCTTTTTTTATTCTATGATTCTTATATAAATGTTACAGACCCACACTTTGCGGAAATGTTCTATTAGGACAAAATCCCTGTATCATAAAAAACCGTCCTTATCATAGATAAGGACGGGATATATACCGTGGTACCACCTTGATTCACTGCCATTCGCATAAACAGTCTCTGTAAGTTGCGTATTCACAACTCTCGCACAGTAACGTGTGCCTTACGTCACAGCCTACTGATACTTTATTGCGCATACACAAAAAGTATCTGATATTTTCGGTGTGCAGCTCCAAGATGTATTCATAACCGCTTCCTTCATGCGCCTCTCATCAACCGGCAACTTTCTGTATGGGTGTAAAGATTACTACTTCTTCTTTTCTAAGCCTTTGAATCATATAAAAAACAGGTTTGTCTAAAATCCTACCTGATTTCCTTGATTTTGTCAAGATAAATACCAGCAACAGTCTCATTTTACTTCTATTATCCATCTGTCAGCCACAATCCCGGCACCTTTTCTTGTCAGGTGAATCCCATCTGTCGTCAACGCATCATAGCCGTACCTTTCAGCCGCTTCCTGCATCTCCTCATGCAAAGGAATAAACAACTGATGATGTCTTCCGGCTACTTCACGGATAATCTGTTCCGCCTGCAGAATTCCCGGAATCCAATTCTGATATTCCAAAGGATATGGGAACAGAAAAGGACCCATGCAGACGATTCTGGCTCCGGTCTCCTCTTGTATCTCAGTCAGCAATCGTTCATAATTCTCAGCAAATCCTTGATCTGTCAGATCTTTTCCTGTATTCATCATCACTCCGACATCATTGCATCCGACAAGAATACTCACCACGTCTGGTTTCTGCAGAATACAGTCCCTTCCCAGGAAGCGTAATACTCCCTGAAGAGTAAATCCATCATGCCCCCGATTCAACACCCGGATGCCTGGATCCGTACTCTTCAGCTTCTGAGCAATCAACTGAACATAGCCATCTCCCAGGCTCAGAGGATCCACTCCCAGATTATGGTGCGCATCGGTAATACTGTCTCCCAAAAAGATAATTTTATTCATAAAAATGTTTCTCTGATCATATGGCAGTTTCAAAAGGCCTGTCACACTGAAAATATCAGTATGGCAGGCCTTCTATTCTTCTGTTCTTTAAGCTTCAGCGAACTGATCCTTTCCTACAGAGCAAAGCGGACACTCAAAATCTTCCGGTACATCTTCCCATTTTGTTCCCGGTGCAATGCCACCTTCTGGATATCCAGCTTCTTCGTCATACTCCCAGCCGCAAACTTCACATACATATTTCATATCACAGATTCTCCTTTTCATCAAAATTGTACATTCATGTGTACATAAGCTATTATATCGCAATCTACTCAGGAAAACAAGTTTCTATGATTCAAATCTATTCTTCCTCTTTCTTCTCATCCTTCTTCACATTCTGCGGATTATCTACAACCTGGATAATTCCCTTTTTCCACATAATTCTGGAAGTAATGATTGCGATCGGGAGCATTGCAATAATCAGGAATCCAATTGCTCCAAACAGAGATCCACCGGAAGTAATACGTACAAGTAAGGAAAGTACAGATACAATGATCAATACAGGGATCACACCTTTTGTTCCACCCTTAACTACTTTATCTCCAGAACTGCTGCTAGAGAACAAACCTAATGTCAGGGAACCAAAAAGAGCCGGGATAATGTAGTTTGAAGCTGTCTTAACCTGTGGTATCTCAAATACGAATCCAATTCTTGAACTCAACAGTGCAGCAAGTGCCAGAATGATAACCGTCATGATAGAGGAAACTGCTACTGCTACAGATGCAATCGCATCACCTTCTGGTGTATTCTGCTCAGTATCTGACAATTTAATTGCGTTGATCGCACATGGAACCTTCAGGTTCATAATATTTCCGGTAATAAAAGTAAGATATGCCGAACTTCCAAGGATCGGAGTATAACTGATTGCTTCAGAGATACCGACCGGAATATAAATCATCAGAATACTGATCGTTGCCAGATTAAACACTTCTCAAAGAGAAGGAATTGCATGATAATATCCTAATACGATAAACGGAACTGACACCATATAAATCAAAGCGATCACCGTGCCAATGCGGCCTTTACTGTGTGACCATTGCTGAAAAGGATCCATTACAACATTATTTTTCTTCTTATCTTTACTCATGTCCTCTACCTCCTCTTACTGTAAAATACTTGTCCATAACAAGGATGAAACCATACCACCGATCATGGAGAATGCCATGATAAAGTCATTCAGCCATCTAAGCTTCGGTTTTGAAGCAAGGATTCCAAGAACAACTGCTATCACAAGACCGGTAAGCATAACTGCAGCCTGAATGGTATCACCAATCAGAAGAACTGGTACATAAACAGCGAACAGACATAACATAAATGTACCGCTCAATACATATTTCCATGTACTTGCGTTTTCTGTTTTAGAAACGCTCATACAAAGTTTCTTTCCAAGAGGAATCAAGATAAAGAATCCGCTCAGCATACCGATACTCATAAGAATCATAACGACACCAAATTGATTTGCGGTTCCCAGTTCCAGCATCTGTGCACTGGTCTCAAATCCAAGTGCGCTTGCAACACTGCTGGAAATCAGTGTTTCATATGACAGAGAACCGATAACCGATAACTGATAATCTCCACCAGGACCAGATGGTTCCCAGTACTGGAATCAGTGCAAATAATCCTACAACAATTGATAAACTTGGTACAATTGAGAATACAAGGCTTGATTTGATAACTTTATTCAAAGTCTCCTTCGTAATTCCAAGTTCCAGACATCTCGCGTATGCCTTCTTCAGATAAGCCAGTGAGAACAGTACGATATATATAAGACCGCCTGCTACCAATGCTAACAACAATGGGCTGTTAATAATTTCTTTCATAGATTTTCCTTCCCTTCTCTCTTCTGTTCCTTCTTGTTACTTCTTGTTACTTATGTTCTTCCAGCCATCTCATGGCAGTGTACGCATACACTGCGCTGCCTGGTGAAAGTACAGACTCATCGAATTTTACTTTTGGATGATGCTGCGGATATGCGTAACCTTTTGCAGGTTCTCAGGCTGCAAGCGCAAGCATGATAGACGGCACTTCCTGGCTTACATAAGCAAAATCTTCTGAGCCAGCCGCTTTCTGTGCCTTTCCCTCGCCTGCCATTGCCAGAAGCTGTCCCTGTGTAAAGGCTTTTCCCTGTCCCAGTAATTCAGTCGCATACTGAGCTGCACATTTTGACAGTTCACCGTCATTCTTAAGTACCGGACATCCTTTTCCAAAGATTACTTCTGCCTCTGCACGGAATGAAGAAGCAATTCCCTGTGAAATCTCTGTCATCCTCTGTTTGATGAAGGCTCTTACCTCTTCATCATAAGTTCGGATAGTACCTTCCATATCCAATGTATCTGGAATGACGTTTGCTGCCTGTCCTGCCTGAATCTTTCCAATCGTCAGAACCGCTTCGTCAATGAGTCCCAATTCTCTTGCATGTATTTCCTGAAGCGCTGTAATAATATGCGCTGCAACTGTAATCGGATCCACCCCGGCATTTGGCATAGATCCATGACAACCTTTTCCTTGAATATGTATTCTGAAATAGTCCGCACCCGGTGCGCTGATTCCTCCATCACTAACGATAACCGTTCCTGCCGTGAATGGCTGTCCTGCCATTACATGGATCATCAACGCTGCATCTACATCTGGATTCTTCAGTACTCCTGCTTCAATCATATCGTGAGCACCTTCAAAGATCTCTTCCGCCGGCTGGAACATCAACTTCACAGTTCCCTCGATCTCATCCTCATGCTCTTTTAACAGCTTTGCTGCTCCCAGCATCATCGTTGTATGCATATCATGACCACAGGCATGCATTTTTCCCGTTTCAGAAGGGAAATCCACTTCTGCCTGTTCCGCCATCGGCAAAGCATCCATGTCACCGCGGATCAGGAATACCTTCCCTGGTCTTTTTCCACCTGCATTTACAATCAATCCTGCTTTTCCACATTCCTGTGGTTCATATCCCATAGACTGCAATTCCGCTTTCACGAATGCCACGGTATCATGCAGGTCAAATTCTGTCTCCGCGTGTTGATGAAGATAACGTCTCTTCTCTATCAACTGCTGTTCATACATCTTTGCCTCTTCTAATAATCGTTCCGCACCCATTCTTTTCTCCTCCAATTCATTTTAGGAATATTTAAAGAACTGTTCTTTTATTTGGATTATAATTCAGGTTTCTGAATTTATCAATTATTATCAAATATTGTTTGTAAATTTTGTTAAATATAGATAAAATTACATTCTTTTTCCCGATTTTTGGAAGATACCTATTGATTTATGGAACACTTTAATAGAAAATATAAATAAGTAAATCAGGAGGTGCAGGTATGACCTACCATATTCTTATTATTACTTCAAGATATTTAGTTAGATATATGAAAGACACTTTAAAGAAACCACCAGAAAATGTCAGTTTTCGCTTCGTGGAGTATGAAAAATTTGCGGATTTAAAAGCAATTTATCTGGAAAATGAATCCTGGGCAGATGGTATTCTTACCACTGGAATCGTCGTTCAGACTGTATTAGAGCGTGCTATTGACAAACCTCTCAAGCCAATCCTTTCTCTTGATACAGATAATGAAAGCTTTTACAGAATTCCTCTGACATTGTTGATTGAGAACCGTTCATTGGATCCTGAACGGATTATTTTTGATATATTCGTAAATGTAGAACCGCGGGCATCTGTCCTAAGTCTTCTGGATAATAAAAGCATCATGGATACATTCCCAGACTTTTCTCACTGGCTTTCTGTTGCTACACTGGAAGAACTATACACTGTAGAAGATTCTACTCTAAAACATATCCAAAAGTTATGGGAACAAGATCAGATTGATCTGGTAATCTGTCGTTACAGCAGTCTGGTTCCACGCTTAAAAGATTTACATATTCCTTGTGTCTTCGCGTCAGGAACCGATGAATATGTCCGCGATGTTCTGCAACATCTGCTGGCCAAGATAAAAATCGAGAAAATAACTGCCCATGCTCCTGCTGTCATTTCCATTTCTCCAAAGGAAACCAAAGACTGCATCTGGTCAGAGCGCCTAGAGATTTCTTTACAAAAAGCATTGATGGATTTTGCACATAAGAATGACTTGGATTTTATCCTGCAAAAGCGACGTGAAAAAACTCTGGTCCTTACAGAAAAAGCGGTCCTGTCTTACATCACTGCGGACTTCAAACAGAACCTTCTTGCGATTTATCTGAATGATTCTATTGATTTTAACCTGAACATCTCCTATGGCATTGGTAATACCGTAGAAGAAGCCATAACCAATTCGCAGACTGCCCTGATCTCATCCGGAATCTCAGGCGATTCCTTTCTGGTGGACGAAGACCAGAAACTGATTGGTCCTCTGGATGCCGACAACCGTACTATCGCCAGTACAATCATCACCCCACGGATGCAAGAAATTGCCAAGCAATCCTCCCTGTCAACCATGACAATCCATCGCCTTACACGGCTCTTAATATTGCTTGGAAGACGCGAAATCACCAGCACAGATCTGGCTGAAAACTTCCACATCTCTCTGCGGGGTGCCAATCGGATTCTTCAAAAGTTGGAAGACTGCGGAGTGGCAACGACCTCCTTCCAAAAATCCAGTCACATGCGCGGCCGTCCCACCAAGATTTATACCATCAACCTATAATTGGGGACGGAGGAAAATCAAAAAACCTCCGTCCCCTCCTTTACAACCATTTTCAGATTCAACTCTGAATCCAGCAATACAACGTTTCCTTTTTTCCCTGGCGTAATTGAACCATAATTTTCGTATTCTCCCAAGGCTTTTGCCGGATTCATTGTTGCACAGGCAACTGCTGTCTCTAATGGAATTCCCATCTTTTTCACTACTGTTCTCATGCAGTCCAGGAGATTGGTTGCGGAACCTGCCAGTGCACCGTCCGATACGAGCGTTGCCCGATTACCGACCACATCAACTTCTAACCCACCCAAAGTATAACGTCCATCCGGCATGCCGGTCGCACGCATACTGTCGCTGATCAGAATCATTCTGTCTGCGCCGAGCATCTGGAATGTCGCACGAACAACAGATGGATGGATATGCACACCATCGCAGATCAATTCTGCATTGACATGCTTGTTGTCTGCCACTGCTCCGATAACACCTGGAGCACGATGAGTAAATGATGGCATGGCGTTGTACAGATGTACAGCGTGATTTGCTCCTGCCTGAAATGCATCCATAGCAGTATCGTAATCAGCATTCGTATGTGCCAAAGAGATATGGACTTTGTCCTTCATCTGCTGAATAAAATGTACCGATTCTTCACTGCATTCTGGCGCGATTCCGACGAATTTCACCAGTCCTTCGGACGCGTCCAGAAATCTCTGACAGATATCCGAATCACATGGGATGATATTCCGCTCGTCCTGTGCCCCTTTTTTGGCCGGACTGATAAATGGCCCTTCCATATTGATTCCAATCAGATCTGCGCCCTGTGTTCCACTTACTTCTGCTTCCTTTTTGTAGGATGCTGCAACTGCAAGAATTCTCTCCAGCTCTTCCACCGAAAGCGTCATCGTTGCCGGTGCAATAGCTGTTACTCCAATGGAAGCCTCATACTTTGCAATTTCTGCAATTGCTTCTTTGGTGCCATCACAGAAATCGTACCCTTTACATCCGTGAAAATGTAGATCGATCAACCCCGGGATAGCATAGCCCCCCTGTCCATCAATCACTTCATCCAAATCACCCTCCAGATTTCTCAGTGAATCCACATTCACCGGAGATGTTTCAGAGATAATAATCTTATCAAATACCCCATCTTTGATATAGATTATCCCATCAGAAAAAGTCTTTTCCTCCGTATACACCTTTACATTTTTGATAATCATGCTGTTCCTCCCACTAAATTATAATGATTGAATATTTTGATGCATCTTGCTTCCTTCTTCTAATGCACGCAAAGTGTTATCATGAAGAATTTCTTTCTCAAATTTATCTTGTTCCACATAATAGGAATAGATAATATCAAGCATAACCAGAATCGGGAACTGCGGTGATATTACATTTCCATGATTCAGATGCCGCAAAGATGGAAGAAGCACTACCTCATCACAAAATTCATCAAAGATCCCTTTATTCTTGGCCGTCAAAAGTACCGTCTTAGCCCCTCTTCTGTGTGCCTCATACAAAAGATACAAGACATCTTCCTTTTCACCACTGATACTGATTCCAAATACCAAACTCCGTTTGTCCTGAAATACCGCCTGCATCCTCATCAAATCAGAATCCCGAATCGAATCAATGTCTACACCGATTCTCATAAAACGCAGTTCCATCTCACCGCCAGCAAGACCAGAACTTCCCTTGCCACATACGAAGACTCGTTCCGCCTGATTCAAATATCTGCTGATTCTGGCAATCTGAGCCTCATTCACCAGATTGTAAGTCTTATTCAGAAGCTCTTGATATGCATTCAATACCATTCTCGTATTTCCCGTCATGGATTCCTGCTTTTCAACAAATGTCTCTTCATACTGATACACAAACTCTCGATAGCCCCGATAGCCACATTTCTTAGCAAAGCGGGAGAGTGATGCCTCTGAGACATATAACCGTTCTGCAATTGCTTTCGCAGAAAAATCTACCTTCTTACGATTATAAATGAAAAAGTCTGCAATCGTCTTTTCCACAGTTGTAAAGTTATCATAATTTGATTCTATGATTGGAACTACAGATTTTACATAGTACTCCATTGTATCTTCACCCTTTATCTCCTATGACAATTTTGAAAATGATAAAATGCCCCCAACATACCTGCGTCATTTCTATGTTTTGCAAATGCAATCTTTGTGTGAGCAGCAATACTTGGAATTAAATACCAACTCACGGCATCTTCAATCTTCTTTCTCAGGAACTCTTCCTGTGCCATAATTCCACCGCCCAGTACGACGATCTCCGGGTTAATCACATAACAAACATTCGCGATGCCTTGTCCCAATACATCCACCATTTCATTGATTGCTTTGTTACACAATTCATCCCCTTTTTTTGCTTCTTCAAAAATATGATAACCGTTCCAATTTTCTTCCGATTCATTCTTCCACTCTGCCACTTTTCTCGTCAATATGCTGGCAGCACCCATTGTTTGAAAATCACTGCCTGCCATATGCATATAACCAATCTCGCAGGCACTGTTACTGAATCCATGGTAAATCTCGCCATTTAATACAATACAGCCCCCAATCCCTGTTCCGACAGTCAACATCAGTGCACTATGGCATCCTTTTGATGCACCAGACATATATTCTGCAAGTCCGGCACAATTCACATCATTTTCCACTTCACAGGGAATTCCGAATTTCCGTTCCATAGTTTCTTTAAATTTGGTTCCCGCGTATCTGGGAATCAGAGGTGCTGAATAGAATATCTCACCCTTAATCGTATCGACCATACCTGCAGTGGAGATACAGATGCCGCTAATCTCTTCTCTCTTCAAAAATCCTTCCACAATCCTGACAGCTTTTTCAAGAATAGACGCTCCACCTTTATAAGCCTCTGTCTTTTGTTCACTCCGGGCAAGAATAACTCCTTCTTCACTGATAAGCCCATATTTCATCGCAGTACCGCCGATATCTATACTTACATATTTTTTTATCATTTTGCTGGCTTTTGTCCTTTCATTATAATATATTCTTTTTCATTGTGCAATCTACAGCTGAGCAGTTACTACAAAAAGGCAAATCCTGGATTCTTCTCCGATTTGCCTTTTGTAAATATTATATTAATACTTTAAAAATAGCTTTTTTAATCGTCTCTGGTCCATCCACGGCAACCGCAGTACGATGTCCGTCACTTGGATAACAGATCAGGAAATCGCCATCCTGTAAGATAACCGATGCTTTCTTTTCCCCTTCTAATGGAAGGAAATCATCCTTTTCCACGAATTCCTTCTGTTCCATATTCTGAATAAAGTTCAGATCAATCTGCTCCGTTCCATGGATCATCACATGTACATCCAGATATTTTTTATGTGCTTCCCAAAAACGCTCCTCTGGTGTAGTTGTGGTATATTCTACTACGTTTACAAAGAAACGTTCTCCGTCAATTTCATGGCTCCCTTTCTCATATACCGCCATGTCATGCTCCATTACATATACGAAGCATTCTTTGATCTTCTCTTCCAGACAAGAAAACTCTTCCATATTATGAATATTTCCGTATATCATCTCAACTTCTCCTTTTATTTTGAAGTGTAAATGGTTGTGTACTTCGCAGGCTCAGAAGTATCTCCTTTCACCTTTCTCCAGATCATACTTGCAGGAATTCCTACTACCAGAGATACTGCAATTGAGATAATGGAGTATGACCAGATAGTAACATCTTCTGCCGGTACAAAATATTTTATTCCTACCATGACTGCAGATGCTGCAATAAATGCCAGTGTTGCCCCAAATGTATTTGCCACTTTTGTAAATGCTCCAAGAATAAATGTTCCTATCAGAATTCCAAGTACCAGTCCCATAAATCCGTTGAACCATTCATATGCAGACTTCACGCCGCCATTTGCAAGTACCATAGATACTACGATCGCAAAAATACCAACAATCAGGGATACATATTGACCAATCTTGGTCTGTTTCTCAAAACTCAATTCCTTCTTAGACAAACGTGCCTGAATATCCAGCGTCCAGCTTGCTGCCACAGAGTTCAGTCCTGTAGACAATGTGGACTGTGCTGCTGCGTAGATGGCAGCCAGAAGAAGTCCTGTGAATCCCACCGGAAGTTCAAATGCAATGTAAGAAGCAAAGATCTGATCCTGTGCTGCTGCCGGCGGTAATGCATTCTGCTGATAGAATACGTATAATCCAGTACCAATCAAATAGAATACAGTTGCAATGAAGATAGATAATCCACCATTTGTCAGCATCATCTTATTTAACTTCTTCGTATCCGTGGTTGTTGTAAAACGCTGTACAATATCCTGACTTGATACATAAGATCCCATGGCATTAAATCCGGCTCCGACGATCATAATAAACACACTGTCTTTTAGGATATTCGGATTGAAGATTGGCTGATCTACTGCCAGGAACTTATGCTCTGTTGCAAAAGCATGGAAGATTGCTCCAATTCCTCCATCAATATGTGCTAACAGGAAGATCAGCGAAAAAGTTACACCGATCAATAACACAGAACCCTGGATAAAGTCTGTCCAAAGTACAGATTTCAATCCACCTGTATAGGAATAAATGATTGCGATAATTCCCATGATTACGATCAGCAGATTCACATTAATGCCCGTCAGACTGGAAAGTACCATACATGGCAGGTACATGATAATAGACATACGCCCTACCTGATAAATGATGAACATCACAGCCCCTAACACACGCAGTCCTTTACTTCCAAATCTTAATTCCAGATAATGGTATGCGGTATCAATGTCCAGTTTACTGTAAATTGGCAAGAAGAACTTAATGGTAAGTGGAATTGCCAGAAGCATTCCAAGCTGAGCAAACCACATGATCCATGTCCCTGCATATGAATTTCCTGCCAGTGACAGGAAGGATATCGGACTTAACAATGTTGCGAAGATAGAAACAGAAGTTACCCACCACGGTACCGTTCCATCTCCCTTAAAATATTCTTTTCCCTTCATCTCCCTTTTGGCGAAATGAAGTCCTGCTAACAATACTGCTGCCAGATACACAATCAAGATCGCCAAATCTATTACTGTAAAACCTTGCATTCTATTCTCTCCTCCTATATTCTCATTCGTGTCTGATTTTGATATTTTTTATGCGAGATACGCTTCTTTTGCATCGCGAATCATCTTTGCAGCCTCTTCAACGATTGCCATATCAGACTCAATCAGTGCCGGCAATGGTTCTCTGACTCCTCCAAGTTCCAGTCCTTCATTAATCTTAAGAATTGCCTTGATCACGCCATACATATTGCCATGGCCTGAGCACATCTTATAGATAATTGCATCTACAGCATATTGAATCTCTCTTGCTTTCTCCATATCTCCTGCCTTTACATACTCGTCCATCTTCAGGAATAACTCTGGCATAACACCATATGTTCCGCCGATAGCGCCCTCTGCTCCGATAACACGTCCACTGATAAACTGCTCATCTGGACCATTAAAGACGATATAATCTTCTCCTGCTGCCTGTTTGAACATCTGAATATCCTGCACTGGCATAGATGAATTCTTTACACCAATGACTCTTGGATTCTTTCTCATCTCTGCAAACAATCCCATCGTAAGTGCTACTCCTGCAAGCTGCGGAATATTATAGATGACAAAGTCTGTATTTGGTGCTGCCAAACTGATATCATTCCAGTACTGTGCAATCGCATATTCAGGAAGATGGAAATAAATCGGAGGAATTGCCGCAATTGCATCTACCCCAAGGCTCTCTGCATGTCTTGCAAGCTCCATACTGTCTTTGGTATTGTTGCACGCTACATGGGCAATGACTGTCAATTTCCCTTCTGCTGCTTTCATCACATTTTCCAGGACAATCTTACGATCTTCCACGCTCTGGTAAATACATTCTCCGGAAGATCCGTTAACATATACACCCTTTACCCCTTTTTCTACGAAATATCTTGTCAGAGCCTGCACTCCTTCTGGACTGATATTTCCTTCCTTGTCATAACATGCATAAAATGCCGGAATGACTCCTTTGTACTTGTCAAGATTTTTCATAATTCTTTCTCCTTTTCTTTTTATTATTCTTGTTTTATGTGAAAAATATTAAGCCCGCTTTTCTATTCCAGTGCCTCAGCAAATGATTTTGTAATCAATTGTGGTCTTGTAATGATAGAACCAACCACAACACTGAATGCTCCCAACTCAATAACTCTTTTTGCTTTCTCCGGAGTATTGATATTACCTTCTGCAATCACACGATGTTTTACCTGTGCCACAATTTTTCTTAAGATTTCAAAATCATTTGCTTCGATTCTATCTCCCTTGCTCTGTTCTGTATATCCGACCATCGTAGTTCCGATAAAATCAAATCCAAGCTCATCTGCATGAATTGCTTCCTCCACAGTTGAACAATCTGCCATTAGAAGCTGATCCGGATATTTCTCCCTAATCTGATAATAAAATTCATCCAATGTAACATTTCCCGGTCGAAGTGCCTCTGTCGCATCAATCGCAATAATCTCTGGCTTCACTTCCATTAACTCCTCAATCTCTTTCATTGTCGGAGTGATGTACACCTTACTGTCGTCATAATCTCTTTTTACAATTCCAATAATCGGAAGATCGACCTGAGTCTGTATTTCTTGGATGTCTTCTTTTGTATTCGCGCGAATTCCCACAGCACCGCCTTCTTTCGCTGCAACCGCCATTCTTCCCATAATAAAAGAAGAATGTAACGGTTCATGCGGTAATGCCTGACATGATACAATCAATTTGCCTTTTATCTGTTCTATACACTCTTTCATCTTCGTTCTCCTTCCTTTGTTTGCCTTGCTGAAACCAAGTATACCAACTCCGTTTTTATTTTCAATAACATATCTATGTTCTGAAAGTTCTTTCATCCTTTTCAAAACAGGGTTGATTTTTAGCCAATTTTAGTAGTACTCAATTAGTGAAATTGCACAATTTCAGGTTGTTTCTTTCCATTTGTGAAAGTAACTTCAATTCCACGCATTTCCCTTGAAAAGTACAGGATGATTGTTATACTGAACACAAAAGATATGAACTATTCAAAGAAAGGGATAAAAACTATGATTATTTACAGAGCAAAAGATTATCAAGACATGAGCCGTAAAGCTGCAAATATTATTTCTGCACAGATTATTATGAAACCCAACTGTGTACTGGGACTTGCCACCGGTTCTTCACCTGTAGGAACTTATCGCCAATTAATTGAGTGGTATAACAAAGGAGACCTTGACTTCTCTCATGTAACCAGCATCAATCTGGACGAATATAAAGGTCTCTCCCCCGAAAATGACCAGAGCTATCGCTATTTTATGGACACGAATCTATTCAATCATGTAAACATTGACAAAGCTCACACTTTCGTTCCCAATGGACTTGAGGTCAATTCAGAGAAGGCTTGTACTGATTACAATCATATAATTGCCACATCCGGTGGTATTGATCTACAGCTTCTGGGACTTGGGCACAATGGTCATATCGGCTTCAATGAACCAGGCGCTGCTTTCGAACGCGAAACACACTGCGTAGACTTGACAGAAAGTACCATAGAAGCCAACAAGCGTTTCTTTGCTTCTGAGGAAGAAGTACCACGCCAGGCATACACCATGGGAATCAAAAATATTATGCAGGCAAAAAAGATCCTGGTCATCGTAAGCGGCGCTGACAAGGCCCAGATACTCGAAAAAGTACTCTACGGCCCAATCACTCCGGAAGTGCCAGCCTCCATCCTCCAGCTCCACAACGATGTAACCATCGTAGCTGACGAAGCCGCTCTCTCCTGCCTCACTGAATTAGCGTAAAAAAATAGCAGAAGCATCGTAATCAATTACAATGCTTCTGCTGTTTTTTATTATTCTTTCGTTACTTTCCATCGATGATATATTATCAATATTGTTGACACAACCACGATCACTCCGGCCAGGATCTGTGATACTGGTAATCCCACTACCGGAAGCAGTAACTGGTCTGTTCTCAGACCCTCAATCCAGACTCTTCCCAGTCCATATCCCAGAAGATACACCAGGAATACTTCCCCGTCAAATTTTTTATGCTTTCGGTACAGCAACATTATGATCAGAACCATCATACACCAAAGTGACTCATACAAATAAGTCGGATGAACCTGGATATAAGATACACCATCCACAGTCTCCATGTGCTCTCTCATCAATTCCGTAATATCAGAACTTCTGACTGCATCCACTGGAAGCTGCATCGCTAACAGGCTATCCGTATATTCTCCAAAAGCCTCCCTGTTAAAGAAGTTTCCCCATCGTCCGATCATCTGTCCTGCCACAAGTCCAAGACCTGCAGTATCCATAAGCAGCGGTGCCGATAACTTCTTGATCCTTGCAAAAATCAAGACCGTTATAACTGCTGCAATCACACCTCCATAGATTGCAAGACCACCCTGACGAATATTCAATATACTTAACAGGTCGTCTTTATACATATCCCAGGAAAAAATAACATAATATGCTCTGGCACCTATGATTGCAAAAATCACTGCATAGATTGCCAGATCATAGTAATCTTCTTCCTTTTGACCTGTCCGCTTTGCCTCTGCAACTGCGATAAGCAGACCGACCAGAATGCCAATTCCAATAATAATGCCATAGTATGCAATATCGAATCCAAATACTGTAATATGATCCCCAACGGATTCCAAGTGGATCCCAATATTCGGAAAATCTATTGTTTTATGCATTTTTCATTCTTCCTTCCTTATACGTTAAAACGGAATAACATAATGTCTCCGTCTTTTACAACGTAATCTTTTCCTTCCAGTCTGATCAGTCCTTTTTCTTTTGCTGCATTATGACTGCCGCAAGCAATCAGATCATCATAGGATACTACTTCAGCACGAATAAATCCTCGTTCAAAATCGGAATGAATCTTTCCTGCTGCCTGAGGTGCTTTGGTTCCATTTTTAATCGTCCATGCACGCACTTCTGGTTCACCTGCAGTCAGGTAACTAATCAGCCCCAGTAATTTATAGCTGGCTTTAATTAATTTTTCAAGGCCAGATTCCGTTAATCCCAGATCTTCCAGGAACATCTTCTTCTCATCATCTTCTAATTCAGCAATTTCCTGCTCAATCTGTGCACACACAACGAACACTTCGCTCTGTTCTTCCTTCGCATATTCACGGACAGCTTCTACTCCGGCATTAGAAGCACCGTCATCTGCCAGATCATCTTCTGCAACATTTGCAGCATAGATGACTGGTTTATATGTCAACAGATTATATCCTGCAAGCCATTCTTCTTCCTCTTCATCACTTACATCGTCAAATGTCTTCGCAAGTTTTCCCTCTTCCAGGTGTACCTTAATCTTCTCCAACAATGCCAATTCCTTTGCTGCAGCTTTATCATTTCTTGCAACCTTTGTTGTCTTGGCAATTCTACGTTCCAGTATCTCCAGATCAGAGAAAATTAATTCCAGATTGATAGTCTCAATATCACGTAATGGATTGATACTTCCATCTACATGAACAATATTGCTGTCTTCAAAACATCTCACTACATGGACAATCGCATCAACTTCACGAATATTGGCAAGGAACTGGTTCCCAAGTCCCTCTCCTTTGGAAGCACCTTTTACTAATCCTGCAATATCAACGAACTCAATTGCAGCCGGTATGATTTTCTTGGTATGATACATCTCTCCCAGTACATTTAATCTTTCATCAGGCACAGTTACAACGCCGACATTTGGATCAATGGTACAGAATGGATAGTTTGCAGATTCTGCTCCGGCTTTTGTCAATGAATTGAACAACGTACTTTTCCCTACGTTTGGTAATCCTACGATTCCTAATTTCATCTATCTCGTCCTCTCTTCTTGTTCTCTATTCTCACGAATACACAATAGTGTATCACTTTTACTCGCGCTTGTCACGGGTCTGCATCAAGATTACATTTCCCGCCGGGAAACTGATTACAACCTCATCAACATCTTCTGCGATCTGATTGCTGACACAGAGACTATTACAAGGCGAAAGCGTATGATTACGCAATGGATATTTGGCTCCTTCGATATTAAATCCAAAAACCTCTTCTCCTAATGGAAATACAGAAAAATATGGACCAAATGCCTCTTCCTTCTTCAAATGCGTCTCTCCATCTCCAATCAGGCGGATTAGATTCTGACTGTCTATAATCTTCGCATCGATCCCTGCCTTAAACGGAATCATAAGGCTCTGTACATTCGCCCACAGATGATCGATTCTGCCTCCTGTAGCTCCAAGGATTATCAGCTCGCTGCATCCAAGAGTCATCGCCAGTCTGATAGCAATCTCAGTATCGGACGCATCCTTAACTGGATTATATTCGCGAATCGGTACATTCGTTTCATTCCGGTAATAGTCACCGATTTCTTTCTTCACACTGTCAAAATCTCCCACAATATAGCTTGGCATAATCTGATGTAGATAAAGAAATTCCATTCCCTTGTCTACAGCAATGATACATTCCCCTTCCTGCTCTCTCAGAATAGAAAGAGCAAAATTCTCATTCAGTTCTCCCCCACTCACAATTACAATTCTCTTACTCATAACTATTCAGTATCTCCATAAAATCTTTGGTATTCTTCTCTGGATCTCCCTTAAACACAGCTGACCCTGCAACAATGATATTCGCTCCCGCATCTAATACATCCCGTACATTTGCCAGGCAGATCCCCCCATCCACCTGAATATCCACGGATAATCCACGTTCTGCCATCATAGCACGGATCTTACGTATTTTCTCTAATGATTCCGGAATAAATTTCTGTCCTCCGAATCCCGGATGAACGCTCATCACCAATATCATATCTATTTCTGATAAATACGGCAGAACCATCTCTGCATCTGTCTCCGGGCAAATAGACAAGCCAACTTTCATCCCACATTCATGAATGGTTGTAATCGTTGCCTCTACATCTTCACATGCCTCCAGATGAATCGTCACAAGATCCGCACCCGCTTTTTGAAAAGCCTCAATATAACGAATCGGTTCCTGTACCATCAAATGCACATCCATCAACTGATTCGTTGCATTATGAATCGATGCAAGCACTGGCATCCCAAAAGATATACTGGGTACAAACATTCCATCCATTACATCAAAGTGCAGATATCTGGCACCGTTTTCTGCTGTCTTCTGCATTTCCTGGCCCAACACCTTGAAATCTGCCGACAAAATTGATGGAGCTAATATATAGTCCATATCAATACCTCCTCTTACTCTTCAGTTCCTCATACATCTCTATATAATTCTGATATCGTATTCTGTGTATTTCTCCCGCATCTACAGCCTCTTTTACTGCACATCCCGGCTCATGAACATGATCACATCCATGAAAACGGCACATTCCCTCATACTTTGCAAACTCCGGAAAATAATATTTCAGTTCTTCTTTTTCAAAATCGTTGACATACAGCGAGCTAAAACCAGGAGTATCCATAATGTAAGAATTCTCATCAATCGGGAACAATTCCGAATGCCTTGTCGTATGCCTTCCGCGCTCAATCTTATTACTGATAGTTCCGGTCTCCATATTGGCTTCTGGCTGTAAAATATTAATAATTGAAGATTTGCCAACACCAGAAGGGCCTGCAATAGCTGTTGTCTTTCCCTTCAAAACCTTTCGAACGCTGTCAATGTTCTTTTCTTTCAAAGCACTGGTAAATATTAACGGATATCCACATCTCGCATAAATCTGCTTTAATTCTTTGACCTGCGGATCCTCGGCAATGTCCTCTTTGTTAAAGCACAGCACCACTGGAATCTCTTTACTTTCCATCATCACCAAAAACCGATCCAAAAGATTAAAATGTGGATTCGGCTTTGTAATTGCGAACACCACCAGAGCCTGATCAATATTGGCAACTGCCGGACGAATCAGCTCATTCATGCGAGGAAGTATGGCAATAATATTTCCAGTCTTCTCGCTCTCATCCAGAACTTCTATCTCAACATTATCTCCTACCAGCGGTTTAATCTTATCCTTTCGAAAAGTTCCTTTGGCTTTACATTCATAAACACCGGATTCTACTACGTGTACGTAGTAGAATCCGGCAATTCCTTTTACTATCTTTCCTTGCATCTCTATCCTATCTGCTTTTAGTCTCTGTGCTTATTCTATACCTTCCGAGCCGCCCTGATTCTGTGATGGTCCGTCACTGATCACATAAGTAATGGTTCCACCTTTATCAACTTTTCCAGAAGACGGACTCTGAGAGATAATCGCACCTTTTGGAATCGTATCACTGGTCTGAGAGCCAGTTCGGCTTGTATAAAGTCCGTTGCCGGAAGCCCAACTCGTCAGATCACTTTCTGATCTTCCCACAAAATTCTGAACATCTACTCTTTCGTCTGGTTTCGGTCCATTGCTGACTACAAGTCCCACACTGGTTCCTGCTGCCACTTTCTTACCGCCATCCACACTCTGGGATACAACCTGACCTTTCGGAACACTGTCATTATAATCATACGTTACTGTACCAACATTCAAACCTGCACTCTTAATTGCATTCTGTGCATCTTCGTCTTGCTGTCCCACTACATTCGGAACGGTCTTCTTCTCAGCACCTTTACTTACTTTCATGACAATCTCAGTATCCTTGGTCGCTTTTGAATTCGCTGCAGGTGTCGTTCCAATCACATCACCCTCTGCCACACTGTCACTGTACTCAAACTCGGAGGATATCTTCTTGAATCCTTCTTTTTCCAATGCACTCTGTGCTTCATCTTCACTCATACCACTTACGTCCGGTACTGTTATTTCATCTCCAATAAGACCTGAACTTACAACTACCTGAATCGTTGTATTCTTGGCAACTTTCTTTCCTGCCTCCGTCTTCTGTTCACATACGGTTCCTTCTTCATACTTCTTGGATTCTTTTCGCTCAACAACTTTGAAGCCAAGTCCTTTTTCATTCAGCGCCTTCTTTGCCTGCTCCTCTGTCATACCGACTACATTCGGAACTTTTACTTGTTCTTCTGAATCTTCCGAGATAAGACTTGGTCCAAATTTAAAAACGCCTGCGGCCTTTCCAATGGAAAATACCAGAATAAATATAATAATGATTGCAACAACAATCGTCAGAATCTTTGTAATCTTCCGCATACGAGGATTGACATCATCAGAGTCTTTTCCTTTTTTGCCATGCTTGGAATCGTACTCATCATCATATTCGTCATCCTCATATTCGTCATAATCGTCGTCATCCTCATCATAATCATCTTCGTCGTAATCATCTTCATCATAATCGTCATCTTCGTCATAAGAGCTTCTGATATCATCCAGATCTTCATCTGTAATAATAACTGTATCAGCATTACGAAGAGGAGGAATCACAACGAAATCTCCATCCGGATCTACCAAAGACCGCTTCAGATCCCGAATCAGCTCATTGGTATTCTTATATCTTCTCTCACTATTCTTTTGTGTACACTTTAATATGATCTGTTCCAGACTATACGGAATATCCGGCACAATTTCTGAAGGCGGAGTAATCTCTTCCTGAAGATGCTTAATAGCTACTGACACGGTAGAATCTCCGTCAAACGGCACCTGCCCAGTCACCATCTCGTAAAGAGTGATACCGATAGAATAGATATCACTTCTCTGGTCACTGAATCCTCCACGAGCCTGTTCTGGAGATGTATAATGAACAGATCCCATAGCATTAGAACTAACTGTATTAGATGTAGTAGCCTTCGCAATGCCAAAATCTGTTACTTTTACTTTCCCATCTTTTGATATAATAATATTCTGCGGCTTAATATCACGATGAATAATATTTGCCGCATGAGCCACTCCGATACCTGTACATACCTGAATAGCAATACTGATAACCTCTTTATGAGATAATCTTCCTTTTTTCTCAATATATTCCTTTAACGTAATTCCTTCGACCAGTTCCATGACCATATAATACAGCCCCCGGTCTTCTCCAACATCGTATACATTTACGATGTTCGGATGCATAAGCCCAGCTGCTGCCTGAGCCTCTGAGCGGAATTTACGCACAAAATTCTCATCTTCCTTATATTCTTTCTTTAAAACCTTGATTGCCACATAACGATTCAACATCTGGTCTTTGCCTTTATAGACATCGGCCATCCCACCTGCCCCGATCTTACTCAGCACCTCATATCGCTTTCCAAGAAAAATACCATCTTTTACCATATATTCACCTCATCCGCAAGTGGCTCTGCCATAACAACCCCTATGTTATCTCTCCCACCATTACTATTTGCCTTTTCGATTAACATCTGCACCGCTTCTACAATATCTCTGGCACCTTTCACAATATCAAACATGTCTTCATCTTCTACCATATTACTCAACCCATCGGTGCACATCAGTATGAAATCACCCTTTTTCAGGCGATATTCATAGATATCTGCCTCTACATCTTCCTTTACTCCTATGGCTCTTGTGATGATATTTTTATCTGGGTGATTTCTGGCTTCTTCTGCCTTAATTCCTCCCAGCCTTACCATCTCCTCCACAAGAGAATGATCCTTAGATATCTGCCGGATCTTATCATTGATCAAATAGAGTCTGCTGTCTCCCACATTGGCAAAATATAATGTATTGCCAACAACTGTTGCTACTACCAGTGTTGTTCCCATTCCTTCCAGCTTAATATCCGTGGACGCGGCCTCGATCAGCTTATGATTTGCAATACCGACTACATTACGCAGAATCTCTTCAGGCTTATCTAATGGTGTATTTTTCAATTCATCGATCAACACATTCACCGTATATTTGGACGCAAAATCTCCTGCCTTGTGGCCTCCCATTCCATCGGCTACCGCAAGAAGATTCGGAAACGGTCCTATCGGGCTGTCCGTTACATATACGTAGTCCTGGTTGACTTCACGTTTTCTGCCTACATCAGTCATTGCATATAGTTTCATTCGCTTCTCCTTCATCCGCTGCCGCATGCCTTCTGCGCAATTGGCCGCAGGCTCCATCAATATCTGAGCCTCTTTCCCTTCTTATAGTAACATTAATTCCGTTTTTTTCAAGTTTATTTTTAAATTCCAGAGCATTTTTCCTGTCTGGCTTCTTATAATCCCGCTCCTTGATCGGATTCACCGGAATCAGATTCAAGTGACAGTTTCTCTTTTTTAATATAGAAGTCAGTTCCCGGATATCCTCCGGCTGATCATTCACACCTTCCACCAGACTATACTCAAAAGTAATTCTTCGCCCTGTTTTCTGGAAATAATAGTCACATGCTTCCAATACATCTTGTAATTCATATTTATTTGCTACTGGCATCAATCTCTTTCTTTTTTCCTGACTGGAACCATGTAACGATAATGCCAGAGTAATCTGAAGCCCTTCTTCTGCCAGGCGCCTCATATTCGGTACAATGCCGCAAGTAGAAGCTGTAATATTGCGCTGGCTGATATTCAGGCCGTGTTCATCGCTCAGCATATGAATAAATTTCACAAAATTATCATAGTTATCTAATGGCTCACCGGTTCCCATCACCACCACGTTGGATACCCGTTCTCCTGTCATCTTCTGAATCTGATAAATCTGTCTTAGCATCTCTGACGGTGCCAGACTCCGCTCCAGTCCTCCAATCGTAGAAGCACAGAATCTACACCCCATACGGCACCCGGCCTGTGAAGAAATACACACGGAATTGCCATAATTATATTTCATCAGAACACTTTCTATCATATTACCATCTGACAATTCAAAAAGGAACTTTTCTGTAGGATCCACTTTGGATATCTGATGATCAATCATATTCACTGTAGGAATCACGTAGTTCTCTTCTAATTTTTCTCTTAACTTTTTTGACAGATTGGTCATCTCGTCAAAGCAATCAACAAGCTTTACATGCAGCCATTCATAGATCTGTTTGCTGCGAAAAGCTTTTTCCCCTATGCTCTCTATTTCTATCTTTAATTCTTCATAATTATAAGAACATATATCCTTCTTATTCATGACTCTCCTTTTGAAACATTGCAATATAGAATCCGTCGCCTTCGTCTTTTCCCGGCAGCATCTGCTTCTGCTTTACAAGGCAAAATTCCGGATATTCTCTGGCGAACCATTCTGCATTTCTCTCATTTTCTTCCCTGTGAATCGTACAAGTACTATATAGCAGTTTACCACCCGGTTTCACATATTGATGTACTACGGATAAGATCTGTCTCTGAAATGCTGCCAGTTCTTTTGTCATCTCCTCTGTCATCTTATACTTCAAATCTGGTTTCTTGCCCAGAACCCCCAACCCCGAACACGGAAGATCTGCTATAACAATATCTGCTTTTCCGACAGTTTCACTCACCAATTCAAGAGCATCCTGACGCACAGCTTCTATATTAGGCAAGCCACTTTGTACAATATTTTCACGAATCATAGATACTTTATAATCGGTCAGATCCCGTGCTTCTACGTGACCAGTTCCTTTCAGACACTCTGCAATATGCATCGATTTTCCACCAGGTGCGGCACACACATCAATGACATAGTCTCCTGGTTGTGGTGACGCCCATTCTGCCACTTGCATGGAACTGATATCCTGCACCTGATAATAACCCATCTGAAAACTATGTAGTCCGGCAAGATGATCAAATCCCGAAAGATACAGTGCATAAGGAAGAGACGGACTCTCTTGGACATTAACGCCTTCTTTCTGTAGCAGACATATTAATTCTTCCTTTGAGATCTTATCCAGATTACAGCGAACCGTCAGAGGTTTTTCTTTCAAGAATTCTTCAGCCATCTCACAAACTGTCTTTTCATCATAAACTGACAGCCATTGTTTCAAGATCCATTCCGGAAGCGAATAACGGATTGAAAGGTACTGAAACAGATTCTCTTCCGAAGGATATACAATATCTGACAGATTTCTGCTGATATTGCGCAGCACACCATTGACAAATCCTTTTAATGTCTTAAACCCGCGTTTTTCTGCCAGTTTTACCGCTTCATTACAAACTGCTGAATCAGGCACGCTGTCCATGTACTTTAACTGGTAAACACCACTTCTCATAATGGTCCGAATCACCGGTTTCATTTTATTCACTTTTACTTTGGAAAATTGATTGATGATATAGTCGATTTCTATCATGTGTTCAAGCGTGCCATCTACCACTCTCGTGATAAACGCACGCTCTTTTTTATCCAGATATTGATATTGATCAAGAACATTCTTCAAGGCAATATGGCTGTATTCCCCATCCCTCGTAATCTGAAGCAGTATTTCAAGCACAAGTTCGCGCCCGCCAATCGATGCTGCCATAACTTTTCCTCCACATTCCTTCCCGCATTCTGTACGGGATCCAATTATTCTCTCTTAATCTCTTCGGTTTCCCGTCAGCAATATGATACGGAGCAGCTGAAGAATTGCAGACGCCGCACCTGCAACATAAGTAAGCGCTGCTGCTGTCAATACTTTTCTCGTTGCCTTTACTTCATCTTCATATAACATTCCACTACTTCCGAGTACCCGAATTGCACGGTTGGATGCATTGAATTCCACCGGCAATGTCACGATCTGGAACAAAACGGCCAATGAAAATGCCAGAATTCCAAGATTCAGAAACAATGCAGAAGAACGGCTGTTAAAAAACAGTCCGATAATAATCAGTGGCCATGCAATGGTACTTCCAAAATTAGCAATTGGAACAAGTGCACCTCTGATTTTTAATGGAACATATCCCGTCTCATGCTGAACCGCATGTCCACACTCATGTGCTGCAACTCCCATTGCTGCAACAGATGTTGAATTATAAGTCGCATCTGACAGACGCAGCACTTTTGACCTTGGATCATAATGATCCGTCAGATTTCCAGAGATATGTTCCACTCTGACATCATAGATTCCGGCACGTCTTAAGATCTCTTCTGCCGCTTCTCTTCCTGTCATGCCAGAATGATTCCGCACACGGGAATATTTATTAAATGTAGAATTCATCTTTGCAGAAGCCATCATACAGATGATTACGCCAAGAATCACTAACATATAAGTTGGATCAAAATACATTGGATAATACATAAATAAAGCCTCCAGTTTTACGCTATTTCAATTATTTCTTTAGATTATATCACGAATTGCGCAAAATACCCATTTTTCATATATTTTTAACAATTGTTAAGGATTTTCTTAGATATCTTCATTACATACCAGAGGACAATACCGTTCCTTCTTCCATTGGATAACCTCTGAGAAATGCGCCTGCATCCATTCGCTTCTTCCCTGGAATCTGCAGCGACAATACTTTGATGAGGCCCGTTCCTGTCTGCACACAGAAACCATCTTTTTCTACTTTCACAATAGTTCCCGGCATCTGATCCGTCTGTCCTTCCAGAACATCTGCCTCCCAGATCTTCATGATCTTACTATTCCACTTAGTATATGCGCTTGGCCATGGATTCAGTCCACGGATCAGACGTTCAATAGATGCCGCATCCTTCGTCCAGTCAATATCGCCCAGTTTCTTATCCAGCATTCTGGCATATTCGGTCGGGCTGTCTTCCTGCTTCTCCCATACAGCTGTCTTCTCCTCCAATACCTTCAGCGTGTGGACACACAGCTTTGCACCTTCCAGGGCAAGCTTATCATGAAGGCTCCCGCCAGTCTCTTTTTCATCCAACACAACTTCTGTCTTCATGATCATATCGCCGGTATCCAGACCTTCGTCCATCTGCATAGTGGTAACTCCTGATACTCTTTCCCCATTGATCACCGCCCATTGGATCGGAGCTGCCCCACGGTATTTTGGAAGCAGCGATGCATGTACATTGATACATCCATATGGCGTCATTTTCAAAATTTCCTTTGGCAGGATCTGACCAAAAGCAATAACTACCATGACATCTGCCTCATATTTTCTTAATTCCTCAATGCTCTGAGGATCTCTGATCTTCTTTGGCTGAAACACTGGAATATCGTGTTCCAGCGCCACTTCTTTCACAGGCGGATACTGCATCTTCCCACCGCGTCCCTTCGGTTTATCCGGCTGCGTAACTGCCAGAACCACTTCATGCCCTGCTTCAATCAGTGCCTCCAATGTTCCCACAGAAAAATCTGGTGTTCCCATGAATATGACTTTCATCTGCTATTCCTCCTCATAAGTGGTATCATGAAGTTCTCCTTCTACCATATCCACATAGAGCTTTCCGCTCAGATGATCAATTTCATGGCAGAATGCTCTTGCCAGAAGGCCTTCGCCCTCCAATTCAATCTCTTCCATATCTTCATTCAACGCCTTTACCTTCACATGATCTGGTCTGGTCACAACACCTGATTTCCCAGGTACGCTCAAGCATCCTTCTTCTCCGGTCTGTTCTCCAGAAGTCTCCAGAATCTCTGGATTAATCAATACAATCGGACCTTCACCCACATCAATTACAACGATTCTTTTTAAGATACCTACCTGTGGCGCTGCCAGTCCTACTCCCATCGCCTCATACATGGTATCCAGCATATCGTTGATCAATATCTTTGTTCTAAGCGTCATCTTCGTTACTTCTTTACATTGTTTTGTCAAAACTTCATCGCCAATCTCTCTGATTTTTCTTGTTGCCATATTGTTCTCTCCTTTAAAAAACATTCATAGGATTAAAGTCAAACTGAATTCGAAGTGACTGAAATCCCTTATTTATCTCAATATACTGTTCCATCAGATTTTTTACTTCTATCAGGAAACGATAATCTTCTCCTTTCAGATACAGGACCCTTCGATAGATATCACTGACCTTCGCCACGTAAGGCCGTGCTGGACCAATGATCTGCAATGTTCGATTCTTATCTACTCTCAGAGCAAATTCTTTCAGATACTTCGCTGCCAGTTCTAACATCTCTTCCTGAGGTCCGGTCATCAGAACTGCCAACAACTGTTCTACCGGGGGATAACCCATTAATTCACGATAATTCATTTCCGCATCGTAGAAGCCTTCATAGTCCTGCCTTGCTGCCATCTGAATACTGTAATGTTCCGGACTATAGGTCTGTATTACGACTTCCCCTTTACTCTTTCCACGCCCTGCACGACCTGCCGCCTGTGTCAGCAACTGAAACGTCCGCTCACCTGCCCGATAATCATTCGAATATAAAGACATGTCTGCCGCCAGAATGCCCACCAATGTGACATTCGGAAAATCATGTCCTTTAACGATCATCTGCGTACCAATCAGAATATCTGCTTCTTCATTTGCAAATGTTTCCAGAATCTTTTCGTGTCCGTCCTTGCTTCTTGTCGTATCCATATCCATCCGCAAGACTCTGGCTTTAGGAAACTGCTTCTTCACCATCTCTTCCACCTGCTGAGTCCCCGCTTTAAAACCTCCAATATAAGAAGAACCACAAGAAGGACATATGTTAATCTGAGGTTCTTCATGCCCACAATAATGGCACACCAGTTTTCCATTCCGATGGGCGGATAAAGACACATCGCAATGAGGACATTTTACTACATATCCGCAGGCTCTGCAAGAAATAAAGCCCGCATATCCCCTTCGGTTCAAAAAAAGCATAATCTGTTCTTTCTGCTCCAATCTGGATTCTATCAGCTCTTTCAGATGTTCACTTAAGATAGAATGATTCCCTGATTTTAACTCTTTTCGCATATCTTCCACATACACCTCTGGAAGCTCTTGGGCACCTGCACGTTTTTTCAGCTCCAGAAGTCGGAAGCGACCACTTTTACATGCATAAAATGATTCCAACGATGGTGTTGCTGATCCAAGTATTACACTGGCTCCTTCCATCTCGGCACGCTTTAGAGCTGTCTCTCTTGCATGATAACGTGGCACCTGCTCACTCTTATAGGTCGTCTCATGTTCTTCATCTATGACAATCAGCCCAAGATTGGGAAACGGAGTAAATAATGCGGAGCGCGGACCGATCATGACATCCACTTCTCCTGCTTTCACACGTTCCATCTGATCATAACGTTCTCCCTGTGACATCCTGGAGTTCAGAATAGACACCCGCTCTCCGAATCTACTGTAGAACCTCATAACCGTCTGATAAGTCAGCGCAATCTCCGGAATCAATACAATTGCCTGTTTTCCCTGCTCCATAACCCGGGCAATCATCTCCATATATACTTCTGTCTTACCGCTTCCGGTCACACCATACACCAGATACGTATTACGAACTCCCTGGCTGTATTCTTCCCAGAAGGTGTCAATCGCATGCTGCTGTTCTTCATTAAATATTACGGATTCTTTTTCCTGTATTTTATAACGAACGGGATTACGAAAGACTTTCTCAGACTCCAGCGCCGCCACGCTTTGTTCTTCTAACGCCCTGACCACCGCTCTGGTTACATTCAGCTTTTTTGTCAGCAGATCATAGTCCTGCTCCGGCTGATCCAGAAGTGCTGCAAGAAGCCTTGCCCTGGCTTTTTGATTCTTATGAAGATAAATCTCCAGCTGCTTCTTCCCGTCTTCTTGATTCAGCAAAAGACAGATTCGCCGTCTTTCTCGGACGTGTTCCTGTTTCTTGATGGGGATGACCGTCTTCAGCGCCTGAATCATAGTCCCTCCATAATAATCCTTCATCCATGCTGCCAGTGCAACCAGCTTTGCTTCAATCGCAACACTTCCCTCTGCCACCTTCAGGATCTGCTTGATCTTTGACGTATCATATTCTGCTTTTTCAGAGAACCCAATCACATATCCTTTGGTCTCTTTATTGCCTCTTCCAAATGGGACTACAACTTCTGTTCCAATCTCAAGCATCCCCTCCAGCGAAGAGGGGATGCGGTATTGGAATACTTTATCTAATTTTTCATGCGTAATATCTATAATAATATCAGCGTACATTTTCCTCCTTAAGCTCTTCCAGTACTTCCTGGATCAACACACGTTCGTCCATGTCATACTTCACACCTTTGATCTCTTGGTAAGTCTCATGTCCCTTACCTGCCAATACGATGACATCTCCCGGGCGTCCATTTGCAATTGCGTACTTAATCGCTTCTTTTCTGTCACAGATTGAGATATATTCTCCATCAGTCTTCTTCATACCGATAATAATATCATCTATGATTGCCTGTGGTTCCTCATACCGCGGATTATCGGATGTGATGATTGTAAAATCTGCCATCTTCCCAGCAACTTCTCCCATCTCATACCGGCGCGTCTTAGAACGGTTTCCTCCACAGCCGAATACCGCAACAATACGGCCCGGGTTATAATCTCTCAATGTATGCAAAAGACTTTCCAGTGCCATTGCATTGTGCGCATAATCAATCATCAAAGTAAAGTCATCGGATACTTTGATCATCTCAATTCTTCCCTTTACCCTTGCCACTTTAAGTGCGGCTTTGATATTTTCTACAGGGACATCAAAATGTCTGCACACTGCAATTGCTGTTAATGAATTATATACGCTAAACTCTCCTGGAATGTCAATCTCCACATCAAAATCCATCAGACCGCTGACATGATAGTTCACTCCCAGATATCCTGGTCTTGATATGTGTTCTACATCCGTTGCCCGAAGATCTGCTTTCTCAGAGAAACCAAAGGTCTCAATCTCACAGGTTGCCCCCTGAAATACATCTTCGAACCACTGGTCATCTACATTGGCAATTCCAATTTTACATTGCTTGAACAACAATCCTTTGCACCGCTTATAATCTTCAAAATCTTTGTGTTCGTTCGGTCCGATATGATCTTCTCCAAGATTTGTAAATATTCCGATCTCAAATGGAATACCTGCCGTTCTGTGCAGCATCAGCCCCTGAGAGGATACTTCCATGACCACGCTGTCACATCCTTCTTCCACCATTTCCGCAAAATACTTCTGAATCGTATAGGATTCCGGTGTCGTATTATTCGCCGGGATACATTTTTCTCCAATGATTGCTTCAATCGTTCCAATCAGGCCTACTTTATGTCCAACACCTTCCAGAATAGACTTCACCATATAAGTGGTAGTCGTCTTTCCCTTTGTTCCGGTAATTCCGATAACTTTCAGCTTCTCAGCCGGATAGCCGAAATATGCTGCCGACATCAGTGCAAGTGCATATCTGGTATCCTCCACCCGGATCACGGTAAGTCCTTCTGGCGCTTCTACTTCCTTTTCCACTATAACTGCTGCCGCGCCTTTTGCAGCGACCTCTTCTATATATTGATGTCCATCTGATACTGCACCTGTAATGCAGACGAATACACTTCCTTCTGATACCTTACGGGAATCATTGATCAATTCCGTAACTTCTATCTTATCATTTCCCTGAATCACTTCATATTCCAAACGTTCCAACAGCTGGGTTAACTTCATAATCTTTTGCCTCCTACTCTGTGACTTTCGTATTATTTATATAGTATAACATCATTTATGGATGTCGCAAAGATGAAATTGTGCTATAATTATCTGGTGAAATAATCTCACACTATATAGAATATGATAAGAAAAGGGGAATGTAATTTTGAAAGCGTATGAAAGATTACTAAAATACGTGGTGGTAAGAACACCAAGCGATGAGAACAGCGAGACAGTTCCGTCTTCCACATGCCAATTCAATCTTGCTCGTATCCTGGAAGCAGAGATGAAAGAATTAGGATTAACGGATGTCTATTTGGATGACCAGTGTTATCTCTATGGCAAATTACCTGCTACTGCAGGATATGAGGACAAACCAGCCCTCGGCTTTATCGCACATATGGATACGGTCTCTGATTTCTGCGATCACGACATCACTCCGGTCATTACCGAAAACTATGACGGAGAAGAACTGGCTCTCGGTGACAGCGGACTCGTCTTAAGCCCAGCTACTTTCAGCCACTTAAAAGACCTGAAAGGGCGCACACTGATCACCTCCGATGGAACCACTGTTCTCGGAGCTGATGACAAGGCTGGAATCGCAGAGATTCTTACTCTGGTCGAGCGTCTGCAGACAGAGAAGATTCCACACGGACCACTCTGTGTTGCATTTACACCAGATGAAGAGATTGGTACCGGTGCATCACATTTTGACATAGAAAGATTCGGCGCTGATTATGCTTACACCATGGACGGTTCTACAGAAGGTGAGATTCAGTACGAGAACTTCAATGCATGCAAAGCACAGTTCGACGTCAAAGGATTCAACGTACATCCAGGTACTTCTAAGGACACCATGATCAACGCAAGCCTGGTTGCCATGGAGATCAACAGCTTATTACCTGGCATGGAGACACCACGCGGAACAGAAGATTACGAAGGATTCTATCATCTGACCAGTATGTCCGGCGAATGCGCAGAAGCACAGTTAAACTACATCGTAAGAGATCACAACAAAGACTTCTTCGAAGCCCGCAAGAATACCTTAAGACTCATCGAAAAGAATCTGAACGAGAAATGGGGCGAAGGAACCGTTACGCTTACCATCACCGATCAGTATAAGAACATGGCAGAAATCATCGCCACCTGCATGCACTTGGTGGACAATGCAAAGACCGCATGCGAAAACACCGGAATCACTCCACTTATAATTCCAATCCGCGGAGGCACAGACGGATGCCAGTTAAGCTTCCGAGGACTGCCTTGCCCGAACCTTGGGACCGGCGGTCATGCTTACCACGGGCCATACGAACACATCACCGTAGAAGGCATGGATAAAACAGTCGATATGATCACCGAATTAGTGACGTTGTACACAAAATAGTTTCCAGGGGACGGGGGTTTTTTCATTTTCCCCCGTCCCAGATTCATTTTGCCGTGTCCCTTTTTACACTTGGGCAACGGCTTTTTTCATTTCTTTTACATATTCTGCAACTTTTGGCACGCATTCTCCGCCGTATTGTGCCACGATTTTTACGATGGCGGAGCCTACGATGGCCCCATCGGATACGCTTGCCATCTTGGCGGCCTGTGCTGGTGTGGAAATTCCGAATCCAACTGCGCAAGGAATATCGCTCACCTGTCTTACCATGGATACCATCTCTCCGACATCTGTCTTGATCTCGCTTCTTACGCCTGTGACTCCCAATGAGGATACGCAGTAGAGGAACCCTTTGGCTTCTCTGGCGATGGCGGCGATTCGGTCTTCGGAGGTCGGTGCAATCATGGAGATAAGGTCAATGCCGTATTCTTCGCAGATGTCTGCAAGTTCTGCCTTTTCTTCGAACGGCATATCCGGCACAATGATTCCATCCATCTGGCATTCTACGCAGCGTTTCATGAATTTCTCTTTGCCATAGGTATAGATTGGGTTGATATAGGTCATAAATACCATTGGCACGGTCACTTCTTTTCTGGCTTCTTTTACCATGTCAAATAACTTATCTGTTGTACATCCTGCTTTCAATGCCCGTTCATCAGCGTCCTGAATGACGACACCTTCAGCAATGGGATCGGAAAATGGAACTCCGATCTCGATCAAATCGGCACCTGCCTCCTGCATGGCAATCAGCAATTGTCTGGTAATTTCAAGGGACGGATCCCCTCCTGTAATAAATGGAATAAATGCTTTTTTATTTTCAAATGCCTGATATATTTTACTCATAGATCTCCACTCCTCTGTATCTTGCGATCGCAGCCACATCTTTATCTCCGCGGCCGGAAATATTTATTACGATTGTCTGGTCTTTTCTCATGGTCGGTGCAAGCTTCATCGCATAAGCAACTGCATGTGCACTTTCAATAGCTGATATGATACCTTCTGTTCTGGAAAGATATTCAAATGCTTCCACTGCTTCTTTATCGGTAATCGGCACATACTGTGCACGGCCAGTCGCCGCAAGATTGGCATGTTCAGGTCCGATTCCCGGATAATCCAGTCCTGCTGATATGGAGTATACCGGTGCGATCTGACCATATTCATCCTGGCAGAACAAGGATTTCATCCCGTGGAATACACCCTCAGTTCCTCTGGCAATCGTTGCCGCATGCTTCTCTGTATTGATTCCAAGTCCTGCCGCTTCACAGCCGATCAGCTGCACCTCTTTGTCTTCAATAAACTCATAAAACGCCCCCATAGCGTTACTTCCGCCGCCTACACAGGCGATCACTGCATCTGGAAGTTTTCCTTCCTTTTCCAGTATCTGTTCTTTAATCTCTTTGCCGATGACTTTCTGGAAATCCCGGACAATCATCGGAAATGGATGCGGTCCCATCACAGATCCCAGAACATACAGTGTATCATCCATCCGCTTGCTCCATTCACGCATAGTCTCATTGACTGCATCTTTCAGAGTCATTGTTCCGGTTGTTACCGGGTGTACCTTCGCACCGAGCAATTCCATACGATATACATTTAAGGCCTGACGATCCGTATCTTCTTTTCCCATATAGACTTCACATTCCATATCCATCAGTGCTGCCGCCGTTGCGGTTGCCACGCCATGCTGCCCGGCGCCGGTCTCGGCAATCACACGGGTCTTTCCCATCTTCTTTGCCAAGAGTACCTGCCCAAGCACATTGTTGATCTTATGGGCTCCTGTATGGTTCAGATCCTCCCTCTTCAGATAGATCTTTGCCCCGCCAAGCTCTCTTGTCATCTTCTTTGCTTCATACAAAAGTGATGGTCTGCCTGCATAATTTTTCAGAAGATCATCCAATTCCGCCTGAAACTCTGGATCATTTTTATACTTCTCATATGCATCCTCCAACTCTTGTACTGCATTCATTAATGTTTCTGGTATGAATTGTCCTCCATACTCTCCGTATCTGCCTTTACTCATTGTTTCTTACCCTTTCTATAAATTTCTTGATTTTCTCTGCGTCTTTCACACCATCTGTCTCTACCGCGCTGCTTACATCCACGGCATATGGATGACAGATTCTGATATTTTCACATATATTTTCTGCCGATAAGCCTCCTGCAAGAAAATATAGCTTCTCAAGAACCGGTATCAGCGACTTGTCAAATCCCGTTCCGCTGCCACCATAGACGCCCTTACAATAGGTATCCAGCAGAAGATAGCTGCAAGGTAATTTTTCCGCTTCAAGAATCTGTTCCTGACTCCTCACTCTGACTGCCTTGATGATCGGATTGGAAATCTTTTCATATAACTTATCCATATATTCCACCGTCTCATCTCCATGGAGCTGAACCAGATTAATTGCTCCTGCACTGCATAATGCCTCTATTTCTTCCAGATCTGCATTCACAAATACACCTACCGTCTGAATCCGTGAATCTAACATCTTACGAAAATATATTGCCTGCTCTCCACCTATCTGGCGGGAACTTCTGGCAAATACAAATCCGACATAATCTGGCAGAAATTCGTTGACCATCTCCACATCTTCCGATCTTTTTAACCCGCAGATCTTAATCTTCGTCATGCTGCCCTTCTCCATTTCTTTCCAGTGGTCCGCCATTTAATTCTTCCAGTATCTTTTCTTTATCCGGGCTTCTCATCAACGTCTCACCGATCAGCACTGCATTTACCCTTGCTTCTTTCAGTCTCTGAATATCTTCTGCCGTCTTAATTCCGCTTTCTGCCACAAATAATCTGTCCTTTGGTGCCAGACTCCGAAGCCGGATACTGTTGCCGATATCCACAGTAAAATCCTTCAGATTTCGATTGTTGACACCAATCACTCTGGCACCTGCTTCTATCGCCGAATGCATCTCTTCTTCATCATGGACCTCTACCAAAGCAGACAAGCCTAATTGATCACAGATGGCAATGTAGCGCTTCAACATCTCCGTATCCAGCAATGCACAGATCAGTAATACAACATCTGCCCCCAGTACTTTTGCCTCGTATATCTGATATTCATCAATCGTAAAATCCTTACGAAGCACTGGAATTGCAGCCTCTTCTGCGATTTCTTTCAGGTACTGATCGCTTCCTTTGAAGTATTTTGGTTCTGTCAGACAGGAGATGGCGCAAGCTCCTGCTGCTTCATATTCTTTCGCAATCTCAAGATAAGGAAAGTCTGGTGCGATCAACCCTTTTGACGGAGAAGCTTTCTTCACCTCGCAAATGTAATGGATACCTGGATTTCTAAGCTGCCGTTCCAATGGAAAGCCAGTCTTTGGATCCAACGCAAGCGCCTGTCTTCGAATCTCGGAAAATGGAACCTTTCTTTTCTGTTTCTGTACGCGGATTTTTGTATCGGAAGCTATCTGTTCTAGAATCATTTTTACACCTCTGCTTTTACAACATCAAGGGTTGCCTGCCTAAACTCTTCATATTTGGCATATGCCTTACCACTGTCTATCAAGTCTTTTGCCATCTCAACACCTTGCTTCAAAGTAATGCCATCAATTCCAAGGTACAGGCTCATACCTGCATTCATGAGAACTACATCTCTCTTTGGTCCTGTTTCTTTTCCGGTCAGAATATCCAGCGTAATATGGGCATTTTCTTCCGGCGTTCCACCAATCAGTTCTTCCAATGGACAACGGTCAAATCCAAACTGTTCCGGTGTAATCGTATAAGAAGTAATCTCGCCATATCGGATCTCATAGACATTGGTCTCTCCGGTCAGTGTGATCTCATCCAGGCCGTCTCCTCCACATACGGCGACACCGCGCACAACACCAAGATTAGACAATACCTGTGCCATTGTTCCTGCCAGTTCTTTATCGTAAACACCCAATAACTGCATAGATGCTGCCGCCGGGTTAGATAATGGTCCCAAGATATTGAATACCGTTCTTACCCCCAGTTCTTTGCGAACCGGTGCTGCATATTTCATAGAAGAATGGTAGACCTGTGCAAATAAGAAACACATTCCTGTCTTATTCAGCACTGCTTCATTCTGCTCTGCATTCAAAGACACATTGATTCCCAGTTTCTCCAGCACATCTGCTGCACCACTTTTACTGGATACGCTGCGGTTGCCATGTTTTGCGACCGGCACGCCTCCTGCAGCTGCCACAAATGCGGTCGTTGTAGAGATATTAAAGGTTCCCACTTCATCTCCGCCGGTTCCTACAATATCCATGACTTCTTTGACTGGGTTAATCTTAACCCCTTTCTCTCTCATAACCTTGGCAAATGCTGTAATCTCGTCTATCGTCTCTCCCTGAATGCGAAGAGCCGTCAGAAATCCGCCCATCTGAGCCTGCGTCGCCGTACCATCCATCATTTCTTCCATAACAGCCTCCGCTTCTTCATATGTAAGGTCTTCTTTATTTATTAATTTGTAAATTGCTTCTTTAATCATCTTATTCTCCTCCTATTTATATCGCATGCTATGATTATTTCCTTATATTTTCAAGAAATTTTCTAATATTGTTCTCCCTTCAGGTGTCAAAATGGACTCTGGATGGAATTGTAATCCATAGACTGGGAATTCCCGGTGCTGCACCGCCATATCTTCTTTCCTCCTCTCCATATAAATAACTTCTCGGAATCTTCAGCCCTGATTTTATAAGGCTTTCCGACCCTTATCTCAAAAAATCACCCACTTTTTTGCAAAAAACGCTTGACAAATCGCTCAAAATTTGCGGCGAAGCCGATTGATTATATTTTATTTCAATCGACTGGAGGCGATTTTTTGTTACCTTGTAATCCCGGCGGACATGCCGCCTATCAGGATACTTTTGTATCCGATTTCCTTAAGTTCTATCCTGACCCCTTTGTGCTTTCCAAAAGCACCTGGGATTATATCGTGCAGTTCTGGTATCTTGATCTTTCCCAGACGGATTCTCTGATGCAGGATTGCTACTCTGTTTTCGGACCGGAACCACGGCTCCCATCCTGTATGCTGCGCTCCTACCTGCTTGCTTTAAAGCTGATAGTAACTTCCATCACTGTCTGGTGCCGCATGCTCAGGGAAACTCCTCTTTATGCCATCCTCAGCTGATTCCCTTTCGGAGATACTCCTGGTGTCGGCACTTTTTATGATTTCTTTTCCCGTATCTGGCAGGATGACTCCAACAACCTTTCACCGAAAGACCGTTTCCCTAAAATGAAACCGCCCAAGGGAAAAAAGAAAGGCGATAAGACTCCCTGCGATTCTTCCAGCATAGCTTCCAAACTTCTCCCTTTGCTGGAACGCTTGCACTTAAAACCAGAGAATCCTTTTTCTCTCATTTTCCATCTTTATAAGCAGCAATTTCTGGATCTTTCCATCCGCAAGGGGTTGATCGATCCTGAACATCTGGCTCTTGCCGGGGACGGCACTCCTGTCCGTACCGCAGCACAGCAGCGAAAAAAACGGATCTGCGGTTGCAGGGAGAATGGCTGTTCTTTCTGTAACTGTAAACGTCATTATTCCCAGCCCGACTGTAACTGGGGATGGGACTCTCACCGGGAATCCTATTTCTTCGGTTACCATCTCTACATGTATGTGGCTTCCAATTCACACAGTGACCTTCCCGTTTTTCCTATTTTAGAGCGTGCTTCCCGGCATGACATGCTTTCTTTTCTCCATTCCTTTTTCACCATGAAAGCATATCTTCCAGAGTTCCACATAGAAAAGCTCCTTCTGGATTCTGCTCATGACGCTTACGCTATTTATGAATACTGCAAACGGGAAAATATCACGCCTTTTATCGACTTGAATCCCGGACATACCGGGCATTTCACTTACAAAGACGACTTCACCATTGACGATGACGGTGTCCCAATCTGCAAGATGGGCTTACGTATGCATAAAGATGGATATGAGACTGCCAAACACCGGGCAAAATACCGATGTCCTAAATCGAACCGGCAACGTGGCTGCTTCTGTGAGCATCCCTGTTCACCAGCGAAATACGGCAGAACCGTACATATCTTTACCGATAACAATCCAAGGTTATTTAACATACCGCCAAGAGACAGTAAAGCATGGAAAAAGGAATATGACGGAAGAACTTCCGTGGAACGTTCTAACAAACGTGAGAAAGAAGACTATAAATTAGAAGACGGCAGGCACCGCTCTACGAAGATGTGGTACTGCCGCCTCTACGGCATCATGATGCTACAACATCTTGATGCCTGGGAAATGCCGTCAGTCGAGGCATTTCAAGATTCATTATTAAGATTGGCCTCTTAATAATGTTATCTTAAACGACTCCATAAAATTTTTCAAGGCATAGTATCCTCTATGTCCAATGTTTATGTCCATTTCTCGCAAATTTCTTTTCCTGCACGATATTCAGTTGTCAATTTTCGCTTGGAATCTCATTCATTGAGATTCCGAGAAGTTATGTATTTCTTTATTATTTAATTAATACTTGACGTCGTTATCACAGGAATTCCTGTATCTGCCACATCTTCAACTATTATCTGACCGATCAAAACCGGCGGCTCAATTTCCAGTTGTTTTAACTCTTTGACACAGTCCATAACCTTTCCTTTGGGAATATCCTCTTTTGTTTTTACCGAGACCACTCCCCCTCCCTTTACATGCACAGTTGTTGTCACAATCCTAGTTGGATCAGTCACTTCTTTTCTGGCATATACATCTCCACGCACACATGTATTTCCAGTCACACCTTTCACTTGATTATCTTCTATTTTCACATACAACGTACAACCCATCGGGCAGCCAATGCAGGTCAATACTCTTTGTCCCATAATCTCACCTCCCACATCTATCACATGGTTTCCAAAGCAACTATGATCTTATCAATATTGCCGCACTCTTCTAACTTTGCTTTCTCAATGATTACTTCTTCCATCTCTCCGGGAGTCACAATCTGTTTTTTCCTGTGTATGATTCTCTTTTCTCCCAGATAAACACTGATATAGCAATTTCGATAGACATTACCCACTCTGAAACGAATCTTCACTTTATCACGCATTCGCTTCGGTTCTATAGTAGCCGGAACTGTATATCGTACACCGTCTTGCGGTTCTATCTTAATCGCTTGTTCTTCTCTTTCTTTCAATTCTCCACGAATATACGCCGCTGCGTTTTCTCCTGCACATTTTGCTTCTTCTGAAACATAATCCACCAGATCATGTACATGAAGAACATTGCCACAGGCAAATACTCCTGGCAGATTACTTTCAAGGCTTTCATCAACAACGGGTCCATTCGTAACTGGGTTCATACAGATTCCCATCGATCTGCTCAGTTCATTTTCCGGTATCAATCCACAAGAAAGAAGAAGCGTATCACAGACATATTCTTCCTCAGTTCCCGGAATTGGTTTTCCTTTCTCATCCACTTCTGCAAGAATAACCCCTTCCAACTGTTGCTTTCCTTTGATATCAACAACCGTATGCCGTAACTTTAACGGGATTCCAAAGTCATCCAGACACTGGACGATATTCCTCTTCAAGCCGCCGGAATACGGCATTAATTCTGCAACAACCTTCACCCTGGCTCCTTCCAGAGTCATTCTTCTCGCCATGATAAGACCGATATCTCCAGAGCCAAGAATTACGACTTCTTTTCCCGGAAGAAATCCATCTACATTGACCAGACGCTGTGCCGTTCCAGCTGAATAGATTCCCATCGGACGATATCCCGGAATATTCAAGGCTCCTCTCGGGCGTTCCCGGCATCCCATGGCAAGAACAATTGCTTTTGCCTGTATCTGCACGATTCCATCCGTTCGGTTCATCATCATTACCACTTTACCCGGCGAAATATCCAGAACCATCGTTCCGGTCAGATAAGAAATCCCCAGTTTCTGAACCTGACAGATAAAACGATGGGCATATTCCGGTCCGGTAAGCTCTTCCTGAAACGTATGCAATCCGAAACCATTGTGAATACACTGGTTCAGAATACCTCCTAATCTCTCATCCCGCTCAATAATCAGAATATCATCAATTCCTTTTTCTTTTGCCGCGATTGCAGCCGCAAGACCTGCCGGACCGCCTCCTACGATTACCAAATCACAATTCCTCATCTTGCATCCCTCCTTCCATTCTTCCGAATATCCTTTAATTCCAAATGCAATTCCCTTGCAAGAATTTCCATTACTTTCGGAGTACAGAATCCAGCCTGACAACGTCCCATACCCGCTCTGGTACGTCGTTTAACTCCATCCAGCGTTGTTGCTCCCAAAGGTCTGTGAATCGCATCCAGAATCTCTCCTTCTGTAATCTGCTCACATCTGCACACAATCTGACCATATGCCTGATTCTTCTGAAGCAACCGATTCTGTTCCTCTTTCGGAAGATCCAGGAATCGTACAATTCCTTTTCTCTCTTCTACAAAAATCTCTTTTTCTTTCAGTTCCATCTTTTCAGCCAGAATATCCCGGACATAAATACCAATCGCCGGAGCACTGGTTAAGCCTGGAGATTCGATTCCCGCCACATCAATAAATCCTTTTGCATCTTCAACTTCACCGATAATAAATTCCCCATGTTCTTCATGTGCTCTAAGTCCGGCAAAAGACGTAATCACCTGCTTAAACGGGATATTTTTAACAGACTTTGTACATTTCTCCAAAACCTCCTGAAGTCCTTTGGCCGTTGTTGCTGTGGCTTCTTTATCCTCTATATCAATTGCAGTCGGACCAAGCAGCAGATTACCATGAATCGTCGGCGTTACCAACACTCCCTTTCCCTTTTCAGTCGGGAGCTGGAAGATCGTGTGTCTGACCAAGTCACCTGCTGTCTTATCCAGAAGACAGTAATCTCCTCTGCGAGGCATAATATGTATCTTCAGTTCACTAACCATATTGTGAAATACATCCGCATATACCCCCGCCGCATTAATTACATATTTCGTATCAAATACACCTTGATTTGTCTGGATTCGATAGTCTTGTCCCACTCTTTCAATTAACTGAACTTCTGTTCCCAGCTTGAATTCCACACCATTTTGTGCGGCATTTTCTGCATAAGCAATATTCATGCCAAACGGACATACAATTCCTCCAGACGGGATATACAACACTGCATACACTCCATCCGCCAGATTAGGTTCCAGTTCAAGTGCCTGCTCACGTTTTAGGATTTTCATTCCTTTCACACCGTTTTCTTTTCCCTGCTCCAACAATTTCTCCAACGCAGGAATTCCCATTTCATTCTGACACACAACCATGGAACCATTTCTTTTAAACTCAAAATCCAGCTTTTTCGACATCTCATCCATCATAGAATTGCCCAGTACATTCAGTTTTGCCTTCAAGGTTCCAGGCTTTGCATCAAATCCTCCATGCACGATCCCACTATTTGCCTTGCTCGTCCCTTCACATATATCGCTCTCCCGTTCCAGCACACAGATATCCAGCTGATATCTGGACAACTCTCTCGCTATCGCACATCCTGACACTCCAGCTCCGATAATGATTACATCTTTCATACTTGCTCTTCCCCTTTCTATAACTTCCAAACATTTGGATTTGTAGATGAAATTGCTGCTGCCCCTGCGGAAATAGCTCCTATAATATCTTCCTTATCAGAAATCAGGCCACCGCAGATAATCGGTACTGATATTTTTTGAACAATCTGCTGTGTAATCTTTGGCATGATTCCCGGTAATATCTCCATAATGTCTGGCTTTGCCTGTTCTGCTTGTTTTGATATATTTTTCAAGGCCATCGAATCCAGTATAAACACACGAAATACGGTAAACATTCCTAATTCCTTTGCTCTTTTTAACAACGTAAGTCTTGTGGAGATAATGCCATCTACCCGGGTCTGTTCTTTCATAAAATCTACTGCGATTTCTTTACTTCCAATCCCGCCCAGCAAATCCATATGTACAATTGCAATCTTGTGTGCATCTTTTACCTTCTTTACAATCTTTCCAATATTGCAGATATCTCCATATAATATAAATACGATCTTTGATTCTGTCTTAAGACATGTCTCCAGTCCTTCCTGATCTTTGACCGCTGTAATGATCGGATTATCTTCAATTGCTTCCAATATCTCTTCATGCGTATACATCATATACAACCTTCTTCCTGAATATGTTTTTATCTATAGCATCTATCTTTCATGCAATAAAAAAGAGCAAAGCTATATATAGAAAACTATATAATCACTTCGCTCATTTTCTCCTAGTAATTATCTATATGTTAGTATAGCATACCTTTGAAATAAATACAATGATTTTGTCGATGATCCATCTAATACCTGTTATGTACATTTTCTGCAAAGCACATGACGTCTTTTATCTCCAGCACCGTTCCGTCATCCAGCACCGCCTTACCGCTCATTCTTCCAAACACCTGATGCTGATCCGTCTCTATAATGACTGCCGCAGTCCTTGCCGCACGGTCAAGCACTGGCACAAAGTCCATCTCAAACCGCCCATCACTGGATGAAAATGTCCACGGCTTCATATAACTGTCTTCTGGAATGTGGAACGTCACATCGTCCAACTTATGTGCAGTGCCATCGTAGAACAGCATATTTTCAGATGCCGCAGTAGTATCCCCGAAGCCATACCCTATATTGAATCCAAACGGCTTTCCATTTAACACGGTGTTCCCGGATCCCCAGTACCATCGGTTATCATACGTCCAGACACCACGTCCCCAGTCAAGCGTTCCAAAATCTGTTTCCTTCGAAAAAGTGTAAGTCTTCCCATCAAAGGTCATCGTGCCACTCGCAGGCATACAATTTATCTTCTGATTATAATAAAACGCCGTCTTCTTCTCTTTCCACGGAGTTGCAATGACCATGGTATCCATCTTCGGCTGTTCCAATACGATACTGCATGAAAACGGTTTGCCCTGATAAAAATTCTTAAACTGACATCCGATCCGCCGTTTTCCATCCCTCACCTGAAATTCCATATGGAGCCGTTTATCCTTGTATACCGTATCCCCGGCATCGGATGACTGTGGCAGATGAAACTTGCCCATCGGAAATGGATTCAGAATCGTCTGTGTATGCTCCCATCCCTCTTTGAAATTTAAAAGAGAGACCGACTGAAGACCTATATATCCGTCATCTGATATCGTAAACGCCCCTGCAAAATCTTCATTTAACACCAGATAATAATCCCATTCCTTGATTCGGAACCGAGGCGCCTTGATTTTGGTCCGGTCATACTGCCAGAATTGCTGCTTCGCCCATCCAAGCTCGGTAAGACTGCCATCCGATTTCAATAAAGGCTGCACTTTTGTTACCTCATGGTTTCGCATACTTATACCTCCATTATTCATTCAGCCTCTGTTCATGTAATCATTATAGCATACCTTTTTGTTCTAGTGACAAAATTAACAGTTTATTGTATAATCTTAGAAACCGTAGCAATTCTTTACACGACAATAAGAATAACAAGGTGGACGTATGATCTTATGAAGAAAACATTTCGGAGATTATCCCCAGACGATGAAAACGGTAATCGGAACGGTAAAGCAGGCAGGAACTTATCCGTACCGTAAGATTATTGTTCTTCTGACGGCTGCCATTCTTCCACTCATTTTGGGCAGCAGCGTAGGTCCGGAAGCCGGAATGGTTGGAGTCATCGTTGCCCTTGGATGTTGGGTAAATGAAAACCTTAAGTTTGCAGATAAGAGCGCGAATTTATATTCAAAAGCCGGCATGGCAGTTTCTTTGTCGATTCTCTTCTCTTCGCTTCTTTTCGGATTTTTCTCTGCTGTTGAAAACGATGATCTGCCTTTTCAGATGACCAGGAAAAGATGGGCTCCAATTCGAAACTCCTTATATATGCTATTTCCATTGTATCTTCCCTTGGAATTCTGACTTTGTTAAATCATCTGTTTGGAAAGGTTTCGGAAGGGTTCCCAAGCTTTGGAAAAGCAAGGCCTGATAAGTGGGATATTGCAATGATCATTGTCTATCTTATCTGCGGCATCATACTTGGTCTTTTCTTTGAGAAATCCGAAGAATGGTTTGAAAAGTTTTCCATAAAGACACCTCCGATTATAAGCGAAATTCTGGCAGGTTTGGTTCTGGGCCTTGTTGTTACGTATCTTCCGATTGTTCAGTTCTCAGGGGAAAGCCAGATGGCAGTGCTGATTACGGATTATGCAAAGTATGCACCGGCGGCAATGATCGGGATTGCTTTTCTGAAGGTATTGATGACGAATATGTGTATTCAGATGGGAGTATGGATCTTTCTTGCGGCGGTACTTGCCAGTCAAGTGACGAGAGGTAAAAATCATGAAGAAAAAGCATAATAAAGCACTTTTACAGTGTCATCAGAATTAATATTTTCACAACAAACCAGTTATCCTGTGTCTCAAAATGTACTTCACCACCATATAACGGATTGTCAAAGCAAAATAAAAATGAACCCGCTTACTTTCCTCAAAAAAACGGAATTTCATATGCCAGCTATATAATGTACCTTTCATATCTTCTTCTTTTCATTACTACATTTAATGAAAAAAGTACTACCACTCCTATCATACTCAATATTTTTCCTATCATCACTCCCGGTGCATGATAAATCATCTCAATCTCATGTTTTCCTTCCTGCACTTTCATGCCAAGAAATGCAGTATTCACCTTCTCATATTCTGTTTCTTTGCCGTCTATTAATATCTCAAAATTTTCATCATAAGGAATCGATGTAATCAGATAACCATCTTTATCTCCTTCCACGATTCCTTTAATAACATTTCCTTTTGTCTCCTCTTTATCCATCTGAAATTCCGACTGAACAAGTTCATTTCGTTGATCTTCCAAAGTCGTTTCCTTCCATATATAACTGTTCAAATGGTCAATCTCATAATCACCCGCCCCAAACCTTATGTCTATCTTTGTCTGCCCTTCCTTTAGTGGAATTGCATAAGTAAATTCTTCATTTGCATTGTAATAAATATGTGTATTGGCCGTCAGCTTATTGCGGATTCCTTCCACCCATATCGACACATCTTTTGAAGGGCAATGATTATTTACTTTAAATTGCAGGAAAAACAGATCTCCTTCATTTGCTTCGGGAATCTCCACGGTATGATCAACGCTTTCCTGTGACTGGATTTTCTTATCTTCAAATAACAGATCCAGTTTCTGAAGTCCCGCGCTCCAATTTTTCTTATCTACAGGCTCACCTGTTTCACTCTCCACCACTGCATAATCAAGCAATGCAAGTTGATTATAAGGAAATTCTAATTTGCGATACTCTTCTTCTGATATCAACCGTTTTGTCACATACGCAATCGGTAAAACGTCTTTATTTTCATACACGTTCTCCGCAATTTTTTCAGATCCGGGGACTTCCGTGTCAGAAATTATGTATTTGATTCCCATAACTCTTTGGAATATGGGATTTTTAGAGCTCGACTGCATAAACATATTTCTATATGGCTGCTCTGTTTGAAATGTTTCTGTTCGGAAATCCTGATATGCTTCATGATACACAGAGGAATATATGGAAGATATATATTGATCCACAGACCAGATACGATTTATATTGGCCGCATCTTCTGCAGCGGTTCCACTTTGTTCCATCCGGTAAAACCCTGTTTCTTGTTCCGCTATCTCCTCGATTGTGGTTTGTATATTTTTATCTGTCACCTGCTCATAGAAAGCCGGATCAATGGACATATCTGCACTCTCATGAAGCATTACACCATAAACAGTTAAAAAGATAAGCGGTGGCAGAACGAGAAACTGCATACATTTTTTCCAATAGCATATCAAAAAACAGACTGCCATGATGATCGCATCAATAAGCAATAATATCCAGTATTCCTTGTTCCCAATCTGTTCTTTTTTTATACCAATCAACAAAATCGTAAAAAGAAACGGAAGCAACCCTGTCAAAAAAGGAATCTCACCTGTTCTCTGCTTTTCCATATATTTTGCAATCAGATAGCATAACAATGGAAGAAACGGTATCACCACTTTATCACGAATATAAAGACCGCCATTCAACAGCCATGCAAAAAGAGGCACGCTTAATATTATAATACAACCAATATGCAGCCACCTTTCGTTTCTCTTTCTATATGTTAAGCCGGAGATCAAAACTGTAATTACAAGTGTCGTCAATCCGATTCCGTATGGTGCATACACAAACCGGAAGATCTGTATATCCGGAATAAACAGCTTCCAGAATGATACCGGTGTTCCGCCGGTTCTTCCATTCATAAGAACACATGCCGTCGGCACCAGCAGTACCGCACTCATCAGCACGGCAATCAACATCGGAAAGAGGAACTGAATGCCATCCCATAAAAATGTCCGAACTCTGATTCTTTCCTGTGATATTTCCTTTCTTTCCACATACCGGGAAATACCATATATTACAAGAACAAGCATCCCTCCGATACTAAAATAAAAACTTGTCAAAATCATCATCCATACACTCAATGTATAGATTCCTGCTTTTCGCTTTTCAAAATACCGGTCAACACCAATCAGCGCCATACATAAAAAGGGCATGTAATTCACAAACATGATCTGGTTATAAGAATGATAAATCATCGGTCCGGACAACAGGAATAATACTGATACGAAAAAGCTGATATAATGTGAAATTCCTCTGTGAAGCAGCCATCGGTAAAACAGTAACAAAGCAATCACCAAATGAATCATCATCGCTGCCATGAGATATGTTCCCATCTCTACACAGGGAAACAGATAAGAAATTAATACGACCGGGCTGTATAATCCATAGTAAGAAAAATTGTAAATGTTTTGTCCCCCTCCGATATTCGCAGCAAATTCCGGGAAAAACTGACCTGTATCATAAAACAGTTGCCGAAAATACTCCGGGAACACACTATGCTGACTGATCCAGTCAACTCTCGAACCGAAGACACCATTTCTGATACAAAACAGCCAGCAAAAAAACAGCACTAACAGGGCCAGGATGAAATATGGCAGTTTTGTCTTAACCTTTTTCTCCATTGCAACTCTCCTCACTTGAATCCTTCAGGATATAAATCGGGCGATGCTTTGTTTCCAGATAAGTTTTTGCCAGATACTGTCCGACAATTCCTGTACAGAGAAGCTGTACACCTCCAACCATAAATGTAATACAGACAAGAGACGGCCATCCATCTACCGGATCTCCCCATACTGCTGTTCGAACTATAATCACAAAAATCATAAGAAATGATAGCACGCAAAACAAAAGCCCGATGATGGATGCAAGCGAAAGCGGAGCAACGGAAAAGCCCATAATTCCTTCCAAAGAATATGTAAATAATTTACGAAGCGACCATTTTGTCTCTCCTGCGGATCGCTCAACATTCTCATATTCCAACCACTTTGTACGGAATCCAACCCATTCAAAAATCCCCTTTGAAAAACGATTATACTCACTCATCTCCAGCACAGCATCCACCATCTTGCGCTTCATTAGCCGATAGTCTCTTGCTCCGTTCACAATCTCTGTCTTAGAGATCCGATTGATAAATTTATAGAAAGACTCTGATAAAAAGGAACGGATCTTGGGCTCCCCGGTTCTCGTAGAACGTTTGGTAGCAACATTGTCATATCCCTCTTTCTCCAATATCTGATACATTTTGGGCAAAAGTTCCGGTGGATCCTGAAGATCCACATCCATAATCGCCACATAATCACCGTCTGCATTTTTCAATCCTGCATAAATTGCCGCCTCTTTCCCAAAATTTCTGGAAAAAGATAAATACTGGCATCTTTCATCTAAAGTATGCAGATCTTTCATTACCGATAACGTTCCATCTGTAGATCCATCATCCACAAACAACAGTTCCGTATCCACATCCTGCATCTGGAGCATAATCTTACACATTTCTTTATAATAAATCGGCAATGTCTCCTGCTCATTATAGCATGGCACAATTACAGTTAATTTTTTCACCTTTACACCTCCTGTTTCCGGAATATATAACATTTGCTCAGAACATAATTCATCACAATTACAACAAATTGAAGTGCTGCTTTTGAAACCATCTCTGATATTCGTAATTCTTCTGTAAACAAATACATTCCCCAGACCTCTGCGAACAAGGATATCCCTCGCATCCCAACAAAACGGATGCATTCTTTTACGATATATTCCTTTTCTTTCTGCCTGAAAACGAAGTATTTATTCACAACAAATGCAAATACAATTGCGGTCAAAACAGCAATTACGTTGGCAGGCTGCATCCCACACCCAGTTCCATACCTTAATACCGAAAACACTCCAATATTTACCCCAGTAGTACAGACACCGGCAAACACATAACGAATCATCTCATACTGCATTCTCATCACCTCGCTGTATACTGTAACAAAATCCCCTTAAGTTTTTCCTCAATCCTACCTTAATCTTTCTTAAGATTTTCTACATATTTCCTAATAATTGTTATAATAAAACTACTAAATCAGGAGGTAATGTTTCTTAACGGGTATCATATGTTACTCGCTTTTTCAATTTCTCTGGTATAACAAATGGACTGCCTATGAATTCATCAATCCGATTTTCCATTTTGCACCGCCTCAGGGTAATGAAGATTTGTTTGATGAACTTCTTAACGAAGCCGTAAAATATGAGATTCCTAAATCGGAAGAAGATACTGACGCTATAGAAAAACTACAGCCTTATTTCAATTTAACTGACCGATATAATTGATATCCTGGCTGCAGAACTGGACAAACTTCGCATCACATTAGACGATACTATCCGGCAGGAACAAGAAAGCCGCCAGGCAAATCAGGATCTGATCACAGCTATATCTCACGATCTCAGGACTCCTCTCACAATTCTGACCGGATACCTGGAAGTGTTAAAACTGAAGAAATCCCCCGATATGCAGGAAGAGTATCTAAACCGTTGTCTTCAAAAAACAGAAGATATCAAAGAGATGACAGATCGGATGTTTGAATATGCTCTAATTTTCGAAGAATCCGAGACTCCCTGTTTAGAGTCTTTCGATTTTTCATTTCTTCATGAATGTTTAAAAGAAAATATTGAATTTATCCATCTTGCCGGATTAGCATGTGAAGTGGAATCACTCCCGGAAGGTTCCCGAAATACACCTTATTTTATCGGCGATGCAACAATGATAAACCGAATTTTCAACAATCTATTTTCCAACATCCTAAAATATGGAGACAAATCGGAACTGGTGCGCATCAGCCTTACATATAACACACAAGAATTAAAAATTCTGCTTAAAAACAGAATAAAAACAGAACATTCCAGTATAGAAAGCAATCATATTGGATTGAGAAGTGTTGAAAAAATGATATCTCTTCTTAACGGGAGAATTCTTTATTCTGAAAAGAATCGAGACTATGAAGAAAAGTCTGTAAATTAGATCCTTCTATGATAATGATGGGCGAAAGGCTTGAAATATCAGCTTTTCGCCCTTGGTTTATATATAACAGTTACTAAAACGCATGTCAAGAGCAGGCGGTTCTGCCGCCTGTTTTAGCGATGGATTATTGCCTATTCTGGAAGACGTCCTTCGTACATAATACTTAGCTCTCCATAGACCTGTCCCCAGTTCCGGATTGTGGAAGTCCACTTTTTTGTTGCTTCAAAGGTTGCCAGGTACAAGGCTTTCAGCAGTGCTGTATCGCTCGGAAATACGCTTCTTTGGCGATTGAGCTTCCGATAGGTTGAATTCAACGATTCAATAGCATTGGTCGTATAAATGACCTTTCTGACGGTTGCTGAAAACTTGAAAATCGGAGAGATAGCATCCCAGTTATCTTTCCATCGTTTCATGGAATTCGGATATTTTGGAGTCCATTTCTCAGTCACTCTCTCAAGGGCTGCCAGTGCTTTTTTCTCATCAGCCGCCTGATAAATCGTCTTTAAATCAGTTGCAAAAGCTTTCCTGTCTTTATCCGGAACGTATTTCAGGGTATTTCGAACCTGATGAACGATGCAACGTTGATATTCTGTTTTCGGAAATGCTGCCGCAATTGCTTCCTTTATTCCAGTAAGACCATCTGCACAGAGAATTAAGATATCTTTTACACCTCGATTTTTTAGCTCATTTAACACGGAGAGCCAGTATTTCGAACTCTCATTATCTCCAACATTGATTGTTAATACCTCTTTCTTCCCTTCAGTATTGATGCCAAGAATGATATAGGCTGCCAGCTTGCGGATTACACCATTGTCACGGACAGAATAATGAATGGCATCGATGTACAAGATTGGATATACCTCGTCTAACGGTCGATTCTGCCAGTCTTCAATCTGTGGCAGGATCTTGTCTGTAACATCTGAAATAAATCCTTCTGATGTCTCAAAACCGTAGATGTCCTCAATCGTCTCAGATATCTGTCTTGTAGTCATCCCTTTGGCATACATGGAGATGATCTTCTGATCAATGTCAGAAATATCTTTCTGACGTTTCTTTACTACCTGAGGTTCAAAAGTAGATTTTCTGTCTTGGGGAACTTCAATCTCCATAGCTCCATAACTGCTGTTTACACGTTTCCGCTTGTAGCCATTGCGATAATCGTCATTGTCCGAACGCTCGGATTTCTCATATCCAAGATGATTATCCATTTCAGCTTCCATCATTTCTTTGATGGTTCCGCCCAGCAGATCTTTTAATGCATCCTAGATATCTTCAGCTGTCTGAATATCATATTCCTCCAAGAGCTGATGAATAATATTCCGTTTTCCTTCTGTCATTTGTACTCTGTGTACAGGTTTCTTTTGTCTTGCCATAATAAAAGGCCCTCCTATGATTTTTATTTTATCATAGAAGAACCTTCTAAATGCTATTTTACAGAAAAAGTTTCACACTCTCAAAGAATCACGAATTTGCAGTACAGCTTACTTTTTCAGCAGACACTTCTGTATAATTAAACTAAAAAGGCAGTAGAAATTTCCTATTACATAAAAAGTACCCCACATTTAATTTCTTAATCAATGTGGGGTAACATTTTTTATAACTCATATAAACCTTTTACCGTAGGATATATCTGTTTAAATTTCTGATATTTCTCTTCGTATTTTGCAACGAGTTCTTCTTCCGGCTCAATAGTGGCAATAATCTTTACGATTTTCTCTGCGGCTGCTTCTACAGAAGGATATTCTCCGCATCCTACCGCTGCCAACATTGCAGCTCCTAATGCCGGTCCTTCTTCACTTTCAATGACATCCACTTTCATATTCATGATATTGGCTACCATTTTCTTCCAAAGTGGGCTCTTCGCACCACCTCCGCAGATTTTCGTTCGCTCAATATGAATTCCCAGGTTTCTTGCCACTTCCAGAGAATCTCTCAATCCAAAAGTAACGCCTTCCAATACTGCCTGTGTCATATCTGCTCTGGTCGTATCCATAGACATTCCAATAAACATTGCTCTCGCCTTCGGATTGTTGTGCGGAGAACGCTCTCCCATCAAATAAGGAAGATAGAAAACAGTGTTTTCTCCCAGCTTATGAATCTCTTTTTGTTCTGCAGCAAAATCCTTTGTCTTTAATATTTCTTCTGACCACCATTTATTACAGGATGCCGCACTCAACATGCATCCCATCAGGTGATAGTTGCCGTCAGCATGGTCAAATGAATGCAGCGCATTATATTCATCTACACCAAACTTTTTGCTTGACACAAAAAGCGTCCCCGATGTTCCCAGTGATATATTGCATCTGCCATCCCCTACAGTACCTGTTCCCACGGCTGCTGCCGCATTATCTCCTGCACCGGCAATTACTTTTACAGATTCTTTTAATCCAAGTTCTTCTGCAATTTCTTTTTTCAGTGTACCTACCACTTCATAGCTTTCAAAAAGTTTTGGAAGCATATCCTCTGAAATGCCGCATATTTCAATCATTTCTTTAGACCAGCAGCGATTTTTCACATCCAGCAGGAGCATACCGGAAGCATCCGAAACATCTGTACAGAATGTACCCGAAAGCTTATATGCCAGATAATCTTTCGGAAGCATGATCTTTACAACTTTCGCAAAATTCTCCGGTTCATTCTCTTTCATCCATAGAATCTTTGGAGCAGTAAATCCGGCAAATGCGATATTTGCCGTATATTCAGATAATTTATCTTTTCCAATCACCCGATTCAGGTAATCTGTTTCTTTTCCTGTTCTCCCATCATTCCAGAGAATCGCCGGACGGATGACACAATCATTTTTGTCTAACGTTACCAGACCATGCATTTGTCCGCCAAAACTGATTCCTGCCACTTCTGACTTATCTACTTCTGCTGTTAATTCCTTGATTCCCTCCATCGTCTGCGCAAACCAGTCCTCTGGGCTTTGCTCTGACCATCCAGGATGCGGAAAATACAGCGGATATTCTTTAGATACAATATTTTTAATATCTCCTTCTGCATCCATCAACAAAAGCTTTACTGCCGATGTACCAAGATCCACTCCTATGTATAACATATTAATCCTCCTGAGAACTCCATCTGTCTTACTTTATCTATTTTATTTTAATTACAGCTTTTACAAGATCTGTTTTATTGTTAATCGCTTCTTCAAACGCTTCCTGAATATGTTCCAGATCAAACTCATGAGTCACAATACCGTTTACATCGATTGCGCCGGCAGAAACAGCCTCAATTGCCTTCGGATAAATGTTTCTATAACGGAATACAGATTTGATGGTTGCCTCTTTATCCATAATCTGAGCAAAGTTGTAATTAATCTCTTCCTGCGCAGAAAGTCCGACAAGAGTAATCGTTCCTCCACGTTTTACGGCAAAAGCAGTCTGTGCAATCGTGATCGGAGAACCTGCTGTCTCGAATACTTTATCTGCACCTTTTCCACCTGTTAACCTTGCAATTTCTTCAAGCGCATTCACTTCTTTACTGTTAATTACATGAGTTGCTCCCAGTTCTTTTGCTTTCTCAAGACGTGCATCTACGATATCAGCAACGATAATATTTCCTGCTCCATGTGCTTTACAAGCAAGAAGAGTTACCAGTCCAATACATCCGGCTCCAAGAATCACTACGCTTTCACCAACCTGAACATCGCCTTGGTTTGCTGCATGGAATCCAACAGACAATGGTTCAATCAGACAGCCTTCTTTGGTTGTCATATTCTCGGGCAGTTTAAAACACATATTCTCCGGAAATGCAATGTACTCTTCATAACATCCCTGCACCGGAGGAGTTGCAAGAAATACTACATCCGGACAAAGATTATATTTTCCGGCTTTACAAAACTCACACTGCCCACATGTGATTCCCGGTTCAAGAGCAACCTTATCTCCAACCTTCAAGTCTTTTACGTTTGCGCCTACTTTAACAACAGTACCAGCACACTCATGACCAAGCATATAATCTTCTTCCAAATTAACTTTGTATGCTCCACAGTTTCCATGATGGAAATAATGAACATCAGATCCACAGATTCCAACATATTCAAGCTGTACAAGCACTTCCTTCTCTCCAACTTCTGGTACTTCGATTTCTTTAATAATCATTTTGTCTGTGCCTCTCATGAAAGCACCTTTCTGCATTTTCATATCTCGTCTCTCCTTTTTTTAATATGCCCAGCAGGAAACTCCTGCCAGGCATAAACTTCCGCTACAAGAATGACTAATCTGTTAACTTGTCCGTTTATTATTCGTCAATCTCACCATTCTCAATATACATCTTGATATATTCTTCTACGTTATCAATATTAATTTCAGGTGCATCGACAAAGTCGTTTACTTCTGTAATATCCATTTCACCAGATAATACTTTTGCTGCATATGCCATGTTCATTTTAGCAATATCATTTGCTCCCTGAAGAGCTGTACATGTAAGAAGACCATCTCTGATAAGTAGGCATCCCTGAGCTGTTCCGTCAACACCATAAGCATAGAATGTTGTTGTTCCGTCTGCTTTTACATATTCTTCATTTCCTTTGATTGCTTCGATTGCACCGGCTGCCATGTTATCGTTCATAGCGATGATTGCATCGATGTGTGTTCCTTTCTGAACCCATGCTTCCATAAGTGCCAGAGCTTCATCACTGTTCCAGTTTGCAAAATCTTCGCCAAGGATTGTTACGTCCGGACGCTCTGAAAAGAAATATGTATCCCATGCTTCTCTTCTCTTATCAGCATGATAGTTTCCTGAAGGTCCTTTTAATACTACAACATTAGCATTTTCCGGAATTTCTTCTACTGCACGTTTTGCACCAACAGCTGCCTGCTCTACAGGATCTGCATCGACTGTTCCAGTTCCTTCCATAACGTCTGTGCTATCAGAGCCGTCCAAGTCACCCTGATGTGTTGTTGGATTCGTTGTGATTACCGGGATACCTGCATCTACAAGCTGCTGTACATATGGAGCCTGTGCTGCATTGTTGTTAGACTGTACAATTACAAGGTCATATCCCTTTGTGATACAGTCCTCTAACAGCCCGTTTTCTGTGTTGTCGTCGCCTTCACCACTTACGCAGTCCAATGTGAAGATATCAGAGTACTCTTCTGCACTTTTCTTCATTTCGGACGTTAACCATGCTGCGAATGTGTCTGCACTGGCACGTGCTACAAAGCAAACTTTTTTTGTGCCGCCCTCTTTGCTTTCTCCCTCATCAGAGCTTTCACTGCTGCCAGAGCAAGCTGCTAATGAGCACACCATCATTACACATAATAATGCTGCCAGTAACTTTTTCATTTTCTTCATACTTTCTTCCTCCTTTTGAAAGATGTTCATTTATTTACACTTTTCGTGCACATATTTATTAACAAAGATTTACTTGACTTTTTGTTTCTTTTCACTATCATCTTTCTCTTCTTTAACGATGATAACTTTCTGGGATTTTTTTGATTTACTTACTACATCAAATGCGACTGCAAGTACAATGATCGTACCTTCGATTACCTGCTGAATGTAAGAGTTTACACCAATAAGGTTCATTACATTCTCAAGGAATCCGATAATAAACGCACCGGCGATTGTTCCGCTTACTGTACCAATGCCACCTGTAAATGATGTTCCACCAACGATAGCTGCCGTAAGACCTGTCATTTCATATCCGATAGCGCCGTTTGGAAGGCCGGCATTATTTCTTGCCATGAAGATCATACCTGCGATACCAACCAAAATACCATTGATAATATAAGATGTATAAATACTCTTCTTAGAATTAATACCACTTGCCTCTGCTGCACTTCTGCTTCCGCCAATTGCGTAAATTCCTCGACCATATCTTGTATTATTGACAATGTACCAGATTACAATTGTAATCAGAATAATAAGTATTACCGGAATTGGAATCGGTCCTACCATTCCCTGTCCAATTTTTACATAGTCCCCAAGCTGCAGAATATTCTGTCCGCCTGTATAATAAAGAGCAATACCTCTGGCTGCCTGCTGCATACCTAATGTAGCGATAAATGCCGGAACATTAAAATTTGCAACAAAAACTGCATTAATCAGGTTACATACTACCGCAACAGCAATTGCAACTGCAAATGCTGCAGCCATGGATCCGGTACTCTTAAACACAGATACTGAAAGAACACCCGATAAAGCTAATACTGAACCTACTGACAGATCAAGGAATCCGCTGACAATCAAAAGCATTTCACCGTAAGCAATCAGAATACCTACACACAACTGTCTGCTGACATTAATCAGATTACTGTACTGTAAGAAATATGGGCTGATAAAGCTACAAACAATAAACAAAATTACCAGTACAATGTAAATACTAAATTTTTGTAAATAATATGATTTTTTCTGTTTCATTACTCTACTCCTTCTAACCTTTGGTCAATTAATCCGGTTGCATGCTTCATAATTGTTTCCTGAGAAAACTCTTCTTTGTTGATACATCCGGAGATTCTACCCTGGCACATAACATAGATTCTGTCACACATACCAATAAGCTCCGGCAACTCAGAAGATACCATGATTACCGCTTTGTCCTCTTTTACGATCTCTGTCATCAATTTATAAATTTCAAATTTTGCCCCAATATCAATACCTCTTGTAGGTTCATCCAGAATCATGACTTCCGGATCGCAAAGCATCCATCTTGCCAAAAGAACTTTCTGCTGATTACCACCAGAAAGCTTTGAAATTTCCGTATCCAGAGAAGGAGTCTTTACGTTCATTTTCTCGAACATAGATGTTACATCTTCTAATTCTTTCCCTTTATGCGTATATCCTCCATATATGTACTTTTCCAAAGATGCCAGAGTAGCATTTTCCGCAACACTTCTTACAGGAACAATTCCATCGTCACGTCTGCTCTCTGAAAGCATGATCAACTTCTTCTTGATACTGTCCTGAGGGTTTTTGATCTGTACTTCTTTTCCATCAATGAAAACCTGTCCTTTCGAATGCGGATCCAGACCAAATACTGCTCGCATTGTTTCTGTACGTCCTGCGCCTACAAGTCCTGCAAACCCTACGATTTCACCCTTACGTGCATAAAAATTAATATCTTCAAATATACCTTCCTGTGAAAAGTTCTTTACTTCGAGTGCTTTTTCACCAATCTTAACATCTTCCTTTGGATACACATTAGAAAGCTGTCTTCCTACCATTCTGGAAATAACCGTATCAAGGTCAAGATCCTCAGCCCGGTCAGTAGAAACAACTGTTCCGTCACGTAATACGGTAATGTCATCTGCAATCTGGAATACTTCTTCCATCTTATGAGAAATGTAAATAATAGAAACGCCCTTTGCTTTCAACTCAGCAATTTTATCAAATAACTGCTTAACCTCTTTTTCGCTGATGGAAGATGTCGGCTCATCCATAATAACAATTTCTGCATTATTGGTAATTGCCTTAATGATTTCCAGCATCTGAATATCTGACACCGTCAATTCTTTTAACTTTTGCTCAGGCTTATATGGTAATTTTTCATCTGCCAAAAACTGCGCTGCATCTTTTTTTACCTTCTTCCAATTTACCTTTCCGAACTTATTAACTGGAAGACGTCCTAAAAACAGGTTTTCTGCCACGGACAGTTCCGGCACATAATTCAATTCCTGTGCAATCATGGAAATGCCCATTTCTCTCGCCTGTATAGGGTTCTTGATACTTACCGGTTTTTCATCAATGTAGATCTGTCCCTTATCCGCCTGATAAAGACCCATGATAATTTTCATTAATGTAGATTTACCGGCACCATTTTCTCCACAAAGAGCATGCACCGTACCTTTACGTACCGAAAACTCAATGTTACTAAGAGCTTTTACACCCGGAAATGATTTCTCGACTCCGGATACTCTCATCTTAATCTCCTCCATAACTAGCCTCCTCTCCTTTTTTCTTTTTCTTTAATACAAGTGTACATCCGACCATCACTTAAGTCAATATTTTCATTAAAGTTTATTTCTTTTGCACATTTTTATTATTATGAATTTATGCACTATGTATAATTTATACTTCTTTTTGTCATTATTATGCTATTTTTTTAACAATTCTTTCGTAATTATTTTTATTTATATTCTTATTTTAATCTTTGTACAAAACTTACTTTTATAGTTTTTTTATGAATGTATCTTTTTCCCAACAACACATTGACGTTTTTCCGCAAATATTCTATTGTATACATATATAAATTACGAATTATTCAAAAAAGGAGGGAAGTCTTCTTGACTGACGAATTATGCAAAAATAAATACTCTGGAGATATTTACCGTATCATCTATCACGAAAAGCAAAGTTCCCGACAAAATATAGCCTCCGCATTAGGTCTTAGCCTTCCTACTGTTACCAACGTGTTGAATGTCTTAAAAGATAATGGTTTTATCTACAATGCCGGCTCATTTAGTTCCACCGGCGGAAGAAAAGCCAATATATTAAGCTGTGTTCCAAACGCACGATATTCTATAGGAATAGACATAACTAAAAATCACCTGTCCATCGCTATCATCGATCTGGATATTAATCTGATCGTTCAAAAGCGAATTCGTTATCGTTTCGTGGACTCTGATGAATATTATGAATACATCTCCCAGGAACTGGAACAGCTGTTAGACATGCATTCTATTCCAAGAAATAAATTGCTGGGCGTCGGAATATCCATGCCTGTAATTTTTAATTCAGATAACAAAAGTATTTTTTATGCTACTGTTATCCAGACCTTTCCAGGAATTTATGACAGAATCGAAAAACATCTGCCATATCCTTTCTTATTATTTAATGATGCCAATTCTGCCGGGTTGGCGGAAAGCTGGAATTCCGACTCCAACCAGGCAATGCTCTACCTTTCATTGAGCAACAGTGTTGGTGGTGCTACGATGAACGGAAAATATATCTCCGTAGGTAATAACCATCGTGCTTCCGAATTCGGTCACATGTGTATCATTCCAAACGGTAAGAAATGTTACTGTGGACAACGCGGATGTCTCGATGCATACTGTTCTGCTCTTATTTTGTCTGATTTTTGTGATGGGAATTTGAAGGCATTTTTCGAAGAATTAGATACGAACACTGGTTATCAACGCGTATTCGATGACTATTTGGATCATCTTGCCATAGGCGTAAATAACCTTCGTGTATGTTATGATTATGACATTGTTCTCGGAGGATATGTAGGTGCATATATGACCGATTATATTGATATACTGAAAGAAAAAGTAGCCAAACGGAATCCTTTCGAAAAAAATGCGGATTTTATTCATGTATGTCACTATAAAACAGAAGCGTCTGCAGTAGGAGCTGCTATTTATTTCATTGATCAATTTGTCCAGAGTATGTAAATAGTCTTGTCTGCATACTTTCACATTTGTCTGGGACTTTATTTACAGTTTAAAGCCGCGAGAGTGTGAAAAGCATCTGCTGGAAGCAGCATAAAAACTGCCCGGCATAACGCCGGGCAGACAGACTGTAGACAAAGTCCCGGATGATAGTCCGGGCTTTTCTTATGTTTTAGTTATCCACAATTCTTTTTTAGAGAATTAATTTATCAAGGAAAAAGTGTATGTTATCCACGCGATAGTTTTATGTTGTCTATTCCCTTCATGGTATAATAATCTTAACAGGAGGGATTGCTTATGATGACAAGAGATGCTGATAAAAAAAGAGAACAAATGCTCATGTTTTGTATGGATGACATGGTTCCTAGAGACCATCTTCTCCGAAAAATTGACAAAGCAATTGACTGGAACTTTATTTATGACTTAGTAGAAGATAAGTATTGTGCAGACAATGGACGACCAAGTTTGGATCCTGTCTTATTAATTAAAATCGTATTTATTCAGTATCTTTATGGGATTCGAAGTATGCGCCAGACAATCAAAGAAATTGAAGTAAATGTTGCTTACCGATGGTTTCTGGGTCTTGATATGTTAGATGGAGTCCCTCATTTTTCAACGTTTGGGAAAAATTATACACGCCGGTTTAAAGATACTGATCTGTTTGAACAGATTTTTTCGCATATCTTAGAAGAATGTATGAAACATCATCTAGTGGACACTTCTGTTATTTTTGCAGATGCTACTCACGTAAAAGCTTGCGCAAACAGCAAAAAAATGAGAAAGCGGATTGCAAAACAAGAAGCTCTCTGGTATGAGGAAGAATTACAAAAAGAAATCAATGAAGATAGAAAAGCACACGGAAAAAAACCTTTAAAAGATAAAGATGATCATAACCAAACTCCACCTTCTACAGGAGGCGGGAATCCTTCTAATGAAGAAGATGCCCTCCCGGAAGGAGCAAAAACACAAAAAAGCAGCACAAGTGACCCAGACAGTGGGTGGTTTCGTAAAGGAGAACATAAACATGTTTTTGCATATGGGATTGAAACCGCTTGTGATAAACATGGCTGGATTCTGGGATATTCCATTCACCCTGGAAATGAACATGATAGCCGGACATTCAAGACACTTTATGACAAGCTACTATCATATCATCCGGAAATGATGGTCTTGGATGCAGGATATAAACCCCCGGCAATCGCACATCTTTTGATAGAAGACCAGATTGAACCATTGTTTCCATACAAATGCCCGCAAACAAAAAAGGATTCTTCAAAAAATATGAGTATGTATACGACGAATACTATGATTGCTATATATGTCCGGAAGGAAAAATCCTAACATATTCTACCACAAATCGAGAAGGTTATAGAGAATATAAAAGCAACTGTATGGATTGTAAAAACTGCCCTAGCCTTTCAAAATGTACCGAAAGCAAAGAGCATGTAAAAATAGTAACACGTCATATATGGGCAGAGTATTTAGAAAAATGTGAGGATATCCGTTATACCATAGGGAACAAAGAAATCTATGATTTACGTAAAGAAACCATAGAGCGGATTTTCGGAACCGCAAAAGAACAACATGGTTTTCGATATACACAATATAAAGGAAAAGCGCGAATGGAAATGAAAGTCGGGCTTACATACGCATGCATGAATTTAAAGAATCTGGCAAAAATCCTGGCAAAAAAGGAGCAGAAAGCATATGATATGTTGCACTCTTTAATAAAAGAAACGAGAAATTCCATTCATACAGAAAAGTTGGTGCTGGAGTTAAACTCCAGCACCAACTTTGTCTACAGTCTGAAAGCCGCCCGATCGGGCGGCTTAAACTTCAATGGTAATATAGTTGGATTTTTATCTTGGCCATCTTTTTTCTTTATCCATCAGTTTTGCAAATTCCTGATGTGGTTCACTCTGGTACCAGTATGCTACACTTGATACATCATCCTGACGTTCAAACAATCCATTGTATCCCACACCAATCTGTTGCACTGTCACTTTTAGATCACGCTCAAAGAAAATCGGATCCATGACATGCCAGCGATAAAATCCCCTCATTGGCGGACAGTCATCATTGTGATAAGGATTATGTATCAGTTCATCATGATTAGAATAATAAGGGTACCCAAGATACGGCGTACTGTAAGTGTGTTCTACCGTTCTGCCATTTTCCTGTGAAGCAAAACTCCATGATCCCCCAAAGTAATCTTCCATACCGGTGCCGCAAATAGTAGGATACTCTTTATCTCCATCAATATAAAACTTCACTTCTCCTTCTCCCCACCAATATCTCTGAAGGGTCGATAACGCAATATACGTTCCTATATACTGCCCGCATCCTTTGATTTCATCAATAATCACATAATCCTTCCCTAGCTCTGTAATTGCCTGTCTTCTCCAACTGGCGTGGAAATATGAAGTTTGTTCCGGCAAATCATCATACAAGCAATAATCTATCTGATAGAAAAATGCCGGAATAGGATTCGCATGCTGATTTTCCAGAGTAATCTTTGCCTTTTTTCGAAAAGGCATCTGGAAATATGAATTTAATCCTCTGGATGGAACAACCGTAATTGCGCTGGAGTTTACAAAGCATTCCTGTCCGAATCCGCAGCAGAAGAAATCTCCCAAAGGGACTTCCACCGATGGTGTTTTCTCTTCATCCCAATACATTCTCAACACCAAATCTCTTAGTACAAAACAATCACCTTCTGTGGTTTTGTTATCCACTGTAATCCAAATATGATCAATCACGCCTGGTCCATCAATTTCACCCAATACTACTGTCTCGCCAGACTGCACATCTTTCAGGCAGGGGCTTCCTTTTCTGGACGGGCCAAGATGGCTTGCTGCCATGCCACCTTTTCCCTTTTCTCCGCTTCTGTTTTCTGCATTAATCGCTCTGCTTTTTCCTCTTGTAAGATACGGAAGTGTCCCGATACCTCCTGGTAGCCACATCATTTTCTCACCCTAGCCTTTCGTTGCACCCATTGTCATACCTGCTGTTACCCATTTATTAAGTGAAAAATAAATTATTAGCGGTGGGAGAATAGAAATAGCTATTGCCGCAAACGTGGAGCCCCAGTCTACATTTCCAAAAGCCCCTACATAATCTTTCAATCCCATGGCAACTGTTTTCGCATTCGTTTCACTAATAAATGTATTTGCAAATATGAAATCATTCCATATTAATATACTGTACATAGACGCAATTGTAATAACTGTATTTCTTGCTAACGGGAAAACGATCTGTATAAATGTTCTAAACGGCGAACATCCATCAACAATTGCCGCTTCAATAAGTTCATTCGGCACAAATTCATAAAAGCTGACAAACATCATAACAGATAAAGGTAATGCAAATCCGACCTGTGGTAAAACCAGAGACATACTCGTATTTAGGATTCCAACATTACTATAAAATATGAATAGCGGAATTAACGTAATCTGTACAGGGACCATAATTCCAAATGTGAAAAAGGAATAAATTTGTTTTTTCCCTCTCATTCTGAATTTAGACAATGCATAACCAGCGGTTGAGCTTAACACCACAATTAAAATCAGAGAAAGTCCTGTTACCTTCAAGCTATTCCACATATACATACCGATTTTTCCATCTGACAATACGTTTACAAAATTTTCAAACGTAACCGTCTTAGGAAAAGCAAACGGTTCACTTGCGAGCTCCACAGTTGGCTTTACACTTGCAATAAACAGCCAGATAACCGGATAAATCTGTATTACCAGAAACACTAGAATTAAAATGACAAATACAATTTTTATTACATTCTTTTTCATCTGACAGCCCTCCTTTGTCTGCGACGCTCTTTCTCCATCTTTCGCTCTTCTTTCTCTTCCTTCGATGTAAACAACTTGCGCAGAGTATATACTACGAGAATGCTCTCTATAATAATAAATACAGCCAGGGCACTACCATATCCATATTGATTGCTGGAAAATGCTTTTTTATACATATATGTAGACATCAGTTCACTCGCATTTCCCGGGCCGCCGCTTGTCAAAAGGAACGGAATATCAAAACCTCTAAGTGCACCAGTCAGGCACATGGTAAGTGTCAAAAGAATAATATCTTTTATCAATGGAAGTTTTATTTTAAACAATATCTGCATTTCACTTGCCCCGTCTACCTTTGCAGCTTCATATACCGATGGATCAAGCGATACTAATGCTGCATAAAAAATAACCATATACATTCCTGTAAATCTCCATCCTTCCGGTATGGATACTGCCGCCAATACCGTTCCTACATCTGCAAGCCATGATGTTACCATCCCCCCAAGACCTACCGCTTCAAGGAACTGATTCAAAAGTCCCATCGGTTCTACCGAATACATGCTTCTAAAAAGCTGTGTGATTGCCACTGTTGTTATAATGCACGGAACATAATACAACGTCTTCACCAGTGTTACATACTTCGTCATATAAGTAAGTAAAATTGCAAAGAAAAGTCCGATCGACAACTGCATACCAACAACAATCAGCAGATAAATCAAGTTATTGATAAAGGCTGTATAAAAAACAGGATCATGAAACATCTTTACGTAATTGTCCAAGCCAACAAATACCTTGTCGCCAATACCTCCCCATTCCATAAAGCTAAGTCGAATGGATTCTACAATTGGATAGAACACAGTAAATATATAGAATAACAGTCCCGGAAGCAAAAATGCAAAGAACGCTTTTTTATTTCTTATTACTCCCATAGTTTCCTCCTACCATTAATATATAATGTCCGAGGGTGTATACACGCCCCGGACATTTTGTTTATTTTGCATTTGCTGCAATAGAATCATCTATTAATTTGCAAAAATCTTCTACAGATAAATCACCAGATGCCAGAAGCAATAAATTATCCTGCATAACTGTATTAGTGTCAGCATCAAGATATGTATCCCACGGTTTCAGGAAATTCTCACCGGTATTCTGCATATCTTCCTGAATTCTGAGATAAAGATCTGAATAATCAACTTCATCAGAAAGCTCAGCTTTGATAGGTGTCATCTGCTGTTTCGCAGCATACATTTCTCCATAGTGATCAATTACGTATAACACAAAATCCTTTGTTTTCTCATCAAAAGTTTCTGCATTGAACGCCATTCCAATTCCTGAGTTTACACAAAATTCATTTTCTTTTGTCGTTGCATCATCGGTCATCGGCAAATAGAAATAATCAATTTTTCCCTCTGCATATGCATCTTGCATAGCTGCAATCTCCCAATCGCCAATATAATACATTGCAGATTTTCCATCGAGGAACATAGACTGTGCAGTTGCATAATCTGTAGCTGCAAAACCATCGTTAAAATACTGGCCGATCTCTTTCATGAACTCCGCTGCTTTTATACCTGTTTCACTATTCATCTTAGCCTTACCGTCACGAAGGTTAATAATAAAATCGTTGCCAGATTCTCTAAATGGCAACATTGCCAGATATCTTTGTACCGGCCAACGGTCAACACCATCTACAGAAATAGGTGTAATTCCATTATCACTTAATGTCTTACATACATTTAACCATTCATCCATTGTTTTTGGTGGTGTTAAATTGTATTGATCAAAAATTTCTTTATTGTACCAAGTCATTTCTACATGGTATTCTAATGGAAGTGTATACATAGAACCATCTGTAAATTCCTGATACTTCAATGCAGTTGGATAGAATTTGTCATATCTGTCATTTTCCTGTAAGAAAGCTTTGACATCTACCAGTTTACCTGCGTCTACCAATTCCTTGCAATATGGATCTGCATCAATGTCAATAATATCCGGCATATTATTGCCTGCAATCAAAGTTTTCAATTTCTGAAGATATGACGGTCTGTCTGCAGTTGTCTCAATCTCGATTTTCCATTTGCCCCCCTGCTCTTTGCTATACTGGTCTGCAATCTCTCTCATAACCTGATCAATTTCACCATCAACAGGTCTGGATGTCATCCATTTTACAGTTGTAACCCCATCTTCCGAGCTTTCCCCGCCGGTCTCTTTCTTTGCTCCACATCCGACTACCAGCGAAACTGCCATGCAAGCCACCAGTAATACACTTACTAATCTCTTTTTCATTTTCTTCCTCCTTTACTTTACCTTTAATTTAAAATTGCTTATTTTGACACACCCCTGTACTACATAAACTCCGGCATATCCGTCTTTATGATCATACATTCTGGTGGACATTACTACTTCATCATTAATATACACAATACAGATATCTTCCTCTCGAATTATCAATATGTGATAATCTGTTCCTTTCGGAAGTCTCCTGGCTGTTTCAATCTGGTAAGGAACATCTCCTTTGATTTGCCATTGATACTTTCCCTGATGATCTCTTGGCCACATGTCCCATGCCATTTCTTTTTTTCGTGGATTCATCCGCAAAAAATATCCTTGTTCCATATCTTTATCCACATGAAGCGCTATTCCAAATTCATGAGCCTGTTCTACATGAACATCCAGTTCGATTGAAAAACAATCATGTGGAATCTCATATAATCCTGCGCCCAATGTCTGACTCATCACATCAACTGCATTTTTTTCTTTATACAGCTCGCAATTGTAAGAGGTTATTTGTGTTATTTCATTTTCTTTCGTATAGTAATCTCTTACTCCGGGAATTACTTTTACTTTTAAAGCTCCTGTGGCCTGGTCCTGAACCAGCTCATGAAACACCATTGTTCCGCCCCATTCCCAAGGTCCAAAATCACAGTTTCCATACTTGCTTGCAATCCATCCAAAAGCATAACGATGTTCACCGTCAGAAGCTGTTTTAATCGCATAATCTGCTCTCGTATCAAACACATCATCTTCTGGTATCATCCATGGCCCGTCCAAACTCTTTGCAATACGGTAATGAGTTGTAAAACAGTCCGAAAATGTAGAATATACAAGATACCAGTACTCTCCCATCCGGAAAACTTCCGGACATTCCATTGTCACATACATCTGTGGCGCATAAAATGGTTTTTCGTACGACCAGTTTATCAAGTCTTTCGATTTGCACAGTGCAATACATCCGCCTCGCAGCGCTCCACTGTCTTTCAATCTGGATGCCAGTAACATCCAATAACATCCATCCTCTTCATTCCAGAAAACAAACGGATCTCTCCAGTCAAATTCTTCATACAAAACCCCATCCGCGACAAACAGAAAATCTTCCATTGTTTCCAGATGCTCCAAATCAGATCCTGTCGCCTGCATCACAGACTGAATGCTTTTTCCGTTTATTTTAAACTTCTCATTATATGCTGTATAAAATGCATGATAAATACCATTTGAGTCTTTTATTACTGACCCCGTATAAGCATTCTTGTTCGGTCTGTCATCAGCACCTCTCCGAATGGATTCTCCTTTGTAATCCAAATTCACAAAATCTTTGGTTGTAACAAGATGCCATGTTGTTTCCTCTGCATATTCTTTATCTTTAATGCGAGGATCATGCAGATAAAATCCGTAAAAGGTACCGTCTTCCCAGTACGGAATCAGATCTCCTACCCATGCATCTTTTGGTTGATAGAATAATTTTTTCATACTCGCCTTCCTTTTTGCACTAAATGCACGATTATATGCATTTCTTTTTCCTGTTTATCTTGCATTTATAATACATCAATCGTGCATTTTTTTCAATACTATTTGTGCATTTCTGATTTTTTCCATCTTTTAGACATAATATTTTTATTGGTTTTGTACATTATATACAGTATTTTTCTTCATTTTTATGCATTTCGTGCGTTTTCTATTTTTTGCATTATTGTATCTTTTCATATTCAGCATATGATGTTACAATATATGCAGGAGGTAGCAACATGAAATGCACAATCAAACAATTATCAGAAGAACTACAACTTTCCAGAAACACCGTAGCAAAAGCTCTCAAAAATAGTGATGAAGTATCTCTTAAAACGAAACAATTAGTTGTAAAAAAAGCACAGGAACTAAATTATAAAAATATTGATGAGGAATTACTCAGTAGCATAAATGCAAGATCTGTTGACGAGCCTGCTACTCTCAACAATGGATCTATTATGTTTCTTACACGTACATATGCCCCTGATTCCGAATTTTGGACCACCGTATTAACTGGCATTGAAAGCATTTTGTCCAGCGCAAATTATCATCTTGTTATAGGCATTATGTCAGAAAATGATTTAAACAATCTTGAATTTCCTTCCGCATTAAAGGACCCATCCATAAAAGGAATTATTATTGTGGAAATATGTGACGAAGCCGTTTGTGATGCACTTACTAAATACAATTTACCAATTGTATCTGTAGATTTGCCCAGAAATGATACCATGTCATTAGAAAATATAGATGTCATAACGATGGAAAATAAAAAAAATATTTATCGAATTGTTGACCACCTTATCGAGAATGGAGCCAAACGTTTCAGCTTCATTGGTGACTTATTCTCAAAAAATGTAGGGCGAGGGTTCGAAGAACGTTACGAAGCTCTTTGCGAAGCTCTTGCCAACAATCATCTTGAACTCGATTCCAGATGCAGCCTTCTTCATGAGACGTCAGATGCATTCCGAGATTTTCAATTTGTCGTAAAAAAAATCCAGGATATGCCATCCCTTCCAGACGTATTCATTTGTGGAAACGACTGGACAGCCATCCAGCTCATGTATGCTTTACAATTTCTCGGCTATCAGATACCAAAAGATGTAAGCGTCGTAGGATTTGACGATATCCCCGCTTCTGAGCGCATTATACCGGCACTCACTACGATTCATACACCGAAGAAATACTTAGGGATTGCAGCAGCCAGACAAATGTTGGAGCGAATCCAATTTCCACACTCACCTCGTGTTTATTCTGAATATAAAACAGAATTGATTATCCGGGATTCCACAAAGTAAGCATCTGACAATTACGTGAACACACAAAAAACAATTCAGAAAGGACAAACATTTTGGAACGTTTATTTAATGTCGACAGTAAATTATTTCTTTTTATAAACAAAATTGTAGATTTGGTAATTTTAAATTTATTATTTCTAATTACCAGCCTTCCAATAATCACCATCGGTGCCTCTTTAAAAGCTCTTTGCGAAACTGCTCTTCGTCTCGTGAACAATACTGAGTCATACATTGTGCGCAATTATTTTACCGCATGGAAAAATGCTTTTAAACGCAGCACTGTTTTGTGGATATTCGTATTGATTTCTGCCTGCATTTGTGGTGCTGATCTTAAAATCCTCCCGCTTATGCCTTATACCACGATAAAGCTGTGTCTGGCAGCGATCCAATTCACTATTCTATTTTTATTATATGGAATCATGCTTTTTTATAACTTTATTTCGGATACTTACTTTCAAAATTTTAGTCAAACACTTAAAATTGCACTTTTTCTTTCATTAAAATATTTGCCCTATACACTTTTATGTATATGCATTACTATGCTTCCATTCACTTTGGCTATACTGTTTCCTCAGATAAACCACTGGATTTTATCATGTTTTGTCACTATCGGGTTCTCCTCTACAGCTTATTTACATGCTCTAATTGTAAATAAGGTAATTGTAAAAATCAAATTTTCAAACCCAAGTTAGAACAATATGTTCAAAATCATCTGCTATGCATATTCCTATAAAGATTAGGGAGAGGTGTGATTCGTTCGAGTCACACCTCTCCCTAATCAAGACTGTTTATTTCCCGACAGTCCCTTAAATGCATTAATCATAATGAAACTGAGCTGTTACATATGGTAAGATCAGTCCTTTGAGACACTGTGGTCCGTATTGAGCAGCATATCGAATCAGGATTTCGTCCAGATACTTATCTTCATCCCCTGCCACATAGAGTTTTTTTCGAATTTCTCTTTCCTCTTTAAATTCATAATGAGAATCTGCTGCCCCTTCCTCATCAAGTGAAAACTTATCCAATCTTCCGTCTTCCCCGATAAATACAGACAGGAAGTAATATCTCTCTGCATCCAACTGAATGATTAATCGCCATTTTTTCAATGAAACATCATGATAAACGCAACGTTCTCCGATTCCATCTCTTCGCTCTTTTCCGGCAAAAGTCTGTATATACGCAAGATCATACTCTCGGTAGTCATTTTTATCCCTGTATACATTCAGCAAAATGCATGGACGTATCATAAAATCGCTATGAAAGATATTTCTTCCATGAAAACCAATCTCTCCGTTAGGAAAAACAGCTTTTGGATAAATATTGCCATATTCATAAGGCATGCCCGAGGCACTAAGTAATTTCCCGCAATTCCTGTCACATTCCGGCAATAGCCACCAGCCTGTATACGCTTCATCTCCGAGCCAACCCATTCCATCATTATAACGATACTCTACTTATAATCCTGTTTTTATTCTGGCGAATCCTGACATGCTGCGGATAAACATTTTTATATCTGTATATGCTCAGCACAATACCCATTAGTCCATAAGAAACAATAATATAACTTCCTCCTGCAGATAAAAATGGCATAAATGTCGCTGCCGGTGGAAATGCTCCTACATTTTCCAATACATTTATCAAAAAGCTTACAAGAAATATCATTCACATCCACATCCCATCATCATACCCAACTGGTTCTTCTGCCTCATGGCTGTATGAAAAACAGTAAGAATCAACACGGCTAAAATGCAGCATATAAGAATCGCCGCGAGCATTCCATACACAGATGATAAATAAACCAATATATAATCTGCATTATACGCAGGCAACATTTCCGTTACATCCACCCCGCTGTTTCCCGCAAATTTATTTACTGTCAATAAAGAACGCAATGTCGCTGTAAGATAACTGACATCTCCACTATTAGAAAAAACTGCCTGTATACGTGCCTTCTGATAGGGTGCGAAAGCATTTCCCAAATACATCATAAGGAAAACTGCAGCTGGCATAACCATGAAAATCTCCCAAAGTCCGCCCATTGCTTTTTTCTTCTGTACAACAAACCAGTCCTTCTGAATCGCGATTGTCAACATCACAAGCATAGATATCAGCATCAGACCGGCTGTCATCATTGCCGGCATCCGCAAAACCAAAACAACCGGTATCACCATCCATACAATTGCTTTTAGCAATCCTGTATAACCAGATCCATGATATTGATATATGACACCTCCATATATCGGAACATAAAACAGCATCAATGCCGGTATGGATACAGACCCTCCCCCTATAATTATGAAATATCTCATACCATTTACCTTACATCCAAAATACAAGGTCAGTAAGCACATCGCTAATAATATGACTGCAATCACCTTGGAAAATCTTGCTAATAATGTATAATCCAAAAAGTACAGGAAAATCATGACTGCAATTCCCACCATGACATGAATCACGTATCTTCCGGAAACAGACGCATCTCCCTCATTGATATGTCTGGCAATCATGATATGTGTCAAAATCCCGGCAACGCTAAGCAGGATAACCATAACCAGAAGCTTCCATGCAATCTGTGGTTTATGAATACGATCAAGGGAAATCCCCGTTTCGACCGGATCTCCCATATCTCTGACAGCCTCTTTTTCTGCACGCTCACGGTCCATTCCGGCATGCATGTTTTCCGCAATCTGATCTTCTATATGATCCTGCAATTCCTGTCGGATATAAGGTCGTGCCTTCTTACAGCGAATCTGTTCCAGCAATGTCTTTAAATATTCATCCATCCATTACACCTCCAATGCAAGAACACTCGATACTGCTGCAGAATACTCTTTCCATTCTTCCGTTTTCTTTTCCAGAAGCGTTCTGCCCTGTTTTGTCAGACTATAATACTTTCTGGTCTTTCCTCCGGCTTCCTGCTCGTATACCACCAACAATCCTTTCTCTTCAAGACTGTGAAGCAGTGGATACAGTGTTCCGGCCTTCAATTCAAACACGTTCTGAGATTTCCGGCGTAATGTATCTATCATCTCATAGCCATACATGTCCTTTTCAGACAGCAGTTTCAAAATAAGCATCGTCATACTTCCGGAAACTAATGATTTTTCAATAGCCATAAACTTCACCCTCCTTATATAGGCAATCTATATATCGGTTACCTATATAATATGAGAACAAACATTATTTGTCAAGACTTTTTATCATACGTTTCATTGTCCCAAATCAGATTGGTCGGGCAACTTATGGATATTCATATTCAAAAGATGCTTTGTCTGTTTCAAAATCAAAAACAGGACTTCCGTTTTTATAAAAACGATACAAGGCTCTGCAGGCTGCTCCTTCCCGAATGGTTCTTTCCATATTTCCTGCCATCGGAGCTTTCAGGGAACACTTTATACTTTCCAGCAAGCGGACTTCTAATTCCATGTTCCCCTGTACAATCCGAATCTTCCCATTTTGAATCTGCACCACTTTTGCTCCCAGATAAGTAGCCAGCCAGGCTTCGAAAGAAGCGTCAAATCTGCATTCTCTTCCACGACCTGAACAGATTCGCCCTTCAAATCCATGGCTATATCAATCTCCCCTGTCTGGAGAGCATTGGCTGCCTGTGTAGAGTCCGTAATAACTTTAAAAATCAAAGTGTCAATATTCGGTTCTTCCATCCAGTAATCAGTATTTTTCTTAAGAACTGTCTGTTGATCAATTTCAAATGAATCCATAGTGAAAGGTCCTGTACCTATAAGGTGGTTACCAAACTCTTCTCCCCAGCCTTCAACCTCATCTTTTGGAATAATAACATTACCCGCATCAGTTAAAACTGTAAGAAAAGAAGAGTTGGCAGTCTTCAGTGTGTTTCATCCATGTGCCTACCTCCTTGCCATAATTATACTGAATTATTTTTCATTTTCAAAGCACAATTCTGTTTCTCTGCTTCCAGTAAATCTCTTTTGTATAGGCTCTCTCATATGATAACCTCGTAATTTTTTTTAAAATTCATTGCTAACGTATTCTATCAAGATGTTCCTGAACTTCTTCCATCGTATAGACTCTACCTTTTGAAATATCCTCCTCGGCCATTTCCAATTCTTTTTTTAACCACTTTTCATACGCTTCTGCTGCAATTTGTTTGTTATAAGGCTCAAGTTCTTCAAATAAATATGCTTGAAAACCATATTGACTGGAAACTTCTTTTAGAAATACCATAGCACCGTATGATTTCATTTCCCCTCTGATAAAAGTGTACATTTTTCCTTTTTCAAGATTATATTCAAAAAGAATAGTTCCATCGCCCAGATAATCATGTTCGTTTTCGACACATCTTATTTTTCGGACATTAGGATTGAATACATTAACTGCTGTTATTTCTTCTACTGATTTCATAATTAAATCCCCTTATCTTTTCTAATGAAATGAGAATTCTTCTTTGATGCAAAGCGTCATATAAAAATGTCTTTTCTCTGCGGTTTTGTCTTGGACATAATCGGAAAATGATAGCTCCGACTAATTTGTATCAGCAGTGCTGACACAAATTCCTCATCACAGCAAGTCTCATAAAATTTCTTCATGCTATATAAGCCACGTCTGATAAATTCCTGTTGGCTCACCGGATACTTCTGCTGTTTCTAAACTAGAGCTTCCCTGCTGGGTTACCATCCAAACATAAAACCATTTAAATCTTCAAAGGCCTTCTTTAACTGATTATTTTCTTCCTAGGCAATAACCTTCTCAATAAAAAGGCCATCACCTTCAGTAAATTCGGCATTAATGTCATATGACTTTTGCACCAGATTATACAAGCGTTTGCTCTTTGCAGAATTATGATTCATACAGTATTCTTCAATTATAATTCTTGAATATTCGTCCACTTTATCCCTTCCACCTTCACTTAAACACATAGATTCCTTGTATGTTTTATCATATCAAAAAACCCACAAGTTCACAATGAACTTGTGGGATAATCATAGTACTTATAAACCACCGGCTACTATTCAAACTCCTTTGCGGACTGCGTTTCATGACACGCAAAGGCTGTTATTAGAGGTTTATATTTCGAACGTGCGTTCTGTTTTTGTGTTTTTCGCACCGCTTATGAAGAAATAAACTCCAAAATAACTCCATTTTACTCTTTATTATTTTGTTGTTCTTCTCTTGCGTAAAGAATGTCCAACGCCTGGAATATTACATTACTCATAGTCTGATAATGTCTCTCTGCATAAGATACTAGCTTTTCTTTTTGCTCTGGTGACATCCTAATTCTCAGACTAGAATCTTTGCCGTCTAATGATGGTTTTCTAGGCATCTTTCTCTCCTCCTTACATTTCATAGTTTAACACGAATTGATACAAGTGTCAATCTCGTTTTGTTAATATCACCCATTTCCCTTTTTGGCTACTTCCCTGCCTCTTCAGATAATTCTTTTCCTTCAATTTGGTTATATAATACTTCACACTAGCAAGATTCCAATCTAACGCATTAGCCATTTCTTTCTGCGTGATTGAAGGTTGCATACGTACAAGATTCAGAATTTCTATTTCTTTCTCACTCAGTACATTTTCATCTTCCACTTGGTCTAATCTCTCTAAATCTTGGTTAGCTTGGTTAGTAGCTTGGTTAGCTTGGTTAGTAGCTTGGTTAGCTTGGTCAGTTATTGGATTGACTCGGAACAACTCTACCCGAAACATATTATCAAATTCCTGAAATCTCGGCTTTGGAAGTCCATACTCTTCTGCAGCATTAAGGATTCTTTTTATTCCGCTTCCCCATGCCTCTACAAGTCCCATCTGACTGAATATATTGGCAATGCCTTTATTCCTGATCTTCGAATGACCATTCATGACTTCCTCATAAGTTAATCCGTTATATAATCCACCCGGAGATGTCACCTCCAATCTGTCATCATAAACTGCGACCTGAATACAGGATTCATCTAATAGGTTACGGTGACAATGGGCATTAATAATCATTTCCCTGATTGCTTCCGGTGGTAACTCATATTTCTCTTTTCGCACCAATCCGTCAATTGTTGCTCCAAGCCGAATATTTCTCAATACAAAATCTACTGCTTCTTCGATTTGTGTATAGATTGGTCCTGTAAATTCTCTCTTATCCAGAAACATTGCACGATCTGTTCCCTTGAATACCGCACATTGTGTTTTGGAGAATGAAAAATAATCTGATGTCAGCAACGCATAGGCATTCGTTGCCAGAAGCTGTCCCTCGCTCTGCTTCAAAATTTTCCAGTTTATCAGCTGCTCTTTCTTTACAGAATGTTCTGACATTCCTGCTTTCTTCCGGAACTTTTCAATATCCTGACAAAGTTTCTCTGTTGCTTCCTCTGAAACAGGATAACCCACACAAGTAAGCTCATCCCATGAGATTCTGGCCCCTTCCATTTCCAGTTCTTTTATCTTCTCCGGAAATGCCTGTCTTGATGTACCTGCTACACGGATATAAGTGCCATTATCTTTTCCCTTTGATTTTAGATAATACGGTCTGTTCTTTCCAGCTTCTACTGATACAACAATGACCGTTTTCCCGTCTACTGTCTGTGGCTCAATATCAGGAATGATCTGTGGCACACAGGAATCAGAAACTGCATTGGCAATTCCATCCATCAGCTGAAACAACACATCATTTTCCACACCAACAATCTGGTGTGTTTTATCATCTACTCCAACAATCAGCTTGCCACCTTGTGTATTGGCAAAAGCTACGATTGTCTTCATGTACTTTTCACTTTTATCAGGTAAGGATACCTTGTACTCAATATTTTTCGATTCCCCGGAAAACATAGTATCTTCTACCATTCTTTCACTCCTACTCTATACTCGCACCACTGGTACGAATAATTCTATTTCCAGAGCAATCTTCTCTGGATCATTAACACTATTATACGTTCTATTCTTCTTTTCTATCAAGCAAGAAAACAAAACAGTTCATTTCTTCTTACCATTTTCTTCTGTTCTTTTTTGATGCCAGATAAAGTCTCGTCATCTCATCCATGAAAATAGTTTTGTCCTCATTGGTCATAGTTCCACTGGCAAATAAAGCAGCTACCTGTTCAAGAATCTGCCTTGCCTGTTTAGCACCAGCATATTCACTTGGCTCATCATTACCCAAGCACACGGTTTCATTATCATTCATAAGATAAGAAACCTGACACTGAAATGCATCTGCCAGTTTTTGATATAAACTACTCTGCTTCGGATATCGTCCTTCAACTTCCCAAGATCGAATTGTTCTATGAGAAACGCCCACCATATCACCCAGCTTTTGTTGAGTCATTTTTTTCTCTTTTCGCAACTTCCTAATTTTATCACCAAATGTTGTCATAAGTATACATCTTTCTCCTATGAGTTTTGTACATGCTTTATTTTTCTAACCACAATAAAAGTATATCATTATGCAAATAAAAAGAGAACCCGACATCACAAGCAAATTTGATGATGCGGGTTCCCTTCCCTCTTTATAGATCAATACCTTTTATTTTTTCATCTTATGATCCGATGGCAATCTCACTTCTTAATGACAACTGTGGCTTCCACATCCATGCTCGCCACATGTATGTCCTTCCCCGTGGTTGTGCTCGTGATGAGAACATTTCACATCCGGATTATACTCAAGTGTTTCATTGATAAAAGCTTCTACTGCTTCATCCGCATCTCCGGAAACTCCTCCGAAAAGCTTGATGCCTGCTGCCGCTAACGCTGTCTGTGCGCCGCTTCCAATTCCGCCACAAATCAAAACGTCTGCATTCAATGCATTAAGAACTCCTGCCAATGCGCCATGTCCACTTCCATTCGTATCTACTACTTCTGAATGTACTACTTTTCCTTCCTCTACATCGTAAATCTTAAATGTCTCTGTGTGTCCAAAGTGCTGGAAAATCTGTCCATTTTCATATGTTACTGCTATTCTCATGATACCTTCTCCTTTTTCTGCTGCATATTTTTTGTAAATTTCCTGTTTGTAACATCCTCCAAAGCTGCAGTTGCCGCTCTGACCGTCACAGATTCTGAAATCTCCGCCCTCAATTTTGAGTGGATGCCCGTCGATAAGTGCATCTGCGATCTTTTTCCTGGCGATCTCGTAAATTCGCTGGACCGTTGTTCTTGCGACTTGCATAGATGCTGCACACTGCTCCTGACTGTAACCTTTCTTGTCCAAAAGACGGATTGTCTCGTACTCATCTACCGTTAGAACAATGGGTGTTTTTTTCTCAGTATCATCTGCCGGAAGAAATTCTAAAACATTGGGGAAATGACAGACTTTTCTGCATTTTACTGGTCTCGGCATAAACTGCTCCTTTCTCGCTTTTCCTATATAATAGCCCTATAAAAGGCATATGTCAATAATGTTTTTGACATATGCCTTTTATGAATCACCTTATAGTATTACTTCTTTTCATTATTTTTTAATTTACAGATACCCTGCGTCATTGTTCCCATTGGACAAAATGTACACCAGGTTCGTGGCTTATATAACACCATTACGATCAACCCTAACAACAAAGATGTAAGCATCAAACTATAAAATCCAAAACTAAACTGTGCCACCCAATCAGCTACTGTTCCGGCAGTGTATGTCCATCCCCACGGAACACGGAAGGTCCAGAATAATTTGATGGCTTCACGCAAGGATGATGATCCGGCACCAACTAAATATGTCTGAAATACCATATTCCCAAACATTGTAAGGAAAAATATCAAAAAGCCGTATCGGAACCATTTTGAACTCATCCATCGCGGGGTTGGTTTATTTCTTGAGCATTTTAAATCCCCACCGAGCTTACTAAAAAGCTGGCCACGTCCACACAAATGATTACAGAAAAATTTATTTTCACCGAATATCGCTATTCCTAACGGCAACAGGAAATCAATCATCCCAAACCAAGCAAACAAAATATTAAAAAAACCGAGAGCAAAATAAAGGATCGCCCATATCCATAAATAATCATACCAATGTTTCTTTTTCTTCACATCGCTGTCCTCTCTTTCATTTCAATACAACCTGCCGGACAGGACTTTGCACATTTTCCACATCCTACACACACTGTTTCTTCTACCACAGCATAACATCCATGGTAAACTTTGACAGCTGCCAGCGGACAAGTATTTTCACATACTCCGCAGGCAACACATCTTTTTTTATCGACACTTGCCATTCTTTTTGCCAATGCTTTGTTCCCCTTTCAAATTTTGTATCTCTATTGTACCTGAAAAAGGTAAATCCTTCTGTGATATTATTACATAAGAATTTACCTTGAACGCTAATCATTACAATGACATATTTTTATTATACATTACCTTTATATTTATATATGATGTTTAGAATTTCCTCAGTTGTTCGAATAATTTCTTTTTGTTTTTCTTTCATTGTTATAGATTTGCTTTCTTCTTCAGCTAACGAAGAGTAAAGGTGAATGGTATTAGCATGATTCCATATCTCATCGCAAATTTTCTCGATTTCATCAGCACTCCGAAATGCCTGGTCTGTTTGCATTTGCAAGTGTTCTCGTTGCTCTTCCAGATGATTCATCCGTTCTTGTAACTGATCCCTTTCTTTCTGCAATCGATCATGTTGTGCTTGCAGTTGATCTATTTGTATTTTAATTTCACTCATCTTTTCTTTCTGTCTCCGCATAAGCATCATCAAATATACAATTACAAATAATAGTATTATGTACAGCATAAACTTCTCCTCACGACACATATATTTCGACGGTTTTCCGCAAATCAACTATTGATAATGGCATAGAAAGAACAGTTAGTTTTCCTGAATTCTTTTTAATTTCAACAGCATCAGGATTGCCTGTGATTAAAATTACAGGTGTTGTCCTGTCCGCACGCCATGGCTGATTCGGTTGGCTCGTCATATCTTCGGTAACAATCCAAAGATCCGGCTTATGTCTGTCTAATTTTGTTTTAGCGCTTTCCGGTGTATAAAACAGCATGATCTGCTCTGAAATAAACTGCAATGCTTCTTTTAATCCTTTTGCATAACGTTCACTGCCACAGACCAGCGCAATAATAGAAGCAGCTTTCTTTTTTTGTGTTACCTGAATAAAATCCAAAACTGGTGTATTATAGAGACTAAAGTCTTTTTCCAAATGAACTTTATCATAATAACTCTTTGCTGCCTTGCACATCCTCAGACAAAACTGTTCTATGTCTATACGAATATCGTTTCCGTTCTCCTGTATGTTCATACTGTCCAACTGACAAACTGACATTCCACAGTTTAGTCCAAGATGAAAGCGTATATTATTTTCATCATTCAAAAATCCTTTATTTTGATGAAGATATTCACATCGAAGCTGCCAACAGCGTTCTCCGCAAATATATGGCTTTTCATCGAATTGAGATAGTTTAAAGTAGTCCCCTGCATATTCATCAAACCAGCGAATATACTGGGTTCCCACATCACGGGTCGGATTCTTTTTCCGATCCAGCATAACCCGGCCATCTCGATAATGTTTAACAATTTCCGGGAAAGCAATACCTCCGCAAATATCTGGCAAAGTCAATGCCAATGCCAGTGCAGACTGCCATCGTCTATCTACAATATTCAGTTCTACTTCTTCGATTCGGTCCAAAAATGTAAAACTGACATCTCCCTGCATTATTTATCCCTCCCTCATATTCACAACAGTCATGTACTATAGTCAGTATATTTTTATTTATGGCATATGTCAATTATGTAATTGACGCATCTTAAAAAAGTAAGTATACTATGTTCGTAAAGGAGATAACTGTTATGAGCTTCGAAAATTATTTTCCACTATGGAATGACTTAAATACAGTACAGAAAAAAGTAATTTCAGACAATTTGATTACACGGGATGTAAAAAAAGGAACGATCATTCACAACGGAAACCTGGATTGTACTGGATTATTACTGGTTAAATCCGGGCAGCTTCGAACTTACATACTTTCAGATGAAGGACGGGAAATTACACTTTACCGTTTGTTCGATATGGATATGTGTCTTTTATCCGCCTCATGTATCATGCAGTCCATTCAATTTGAAGTAACCATTGAAGCAGAAAAAGATACTGATCTTTGGATCATCCCTGCTGAAATCTATAAGGACATCATGAAGGAATCGGCTCCCGTCGCAAACTATACCAATGAGTTAATGGCTACCCGTTTTTCTGATGTCATGTGGCTGATTGAACAGATCATGTGGAAGAGTTTGGATAAGCGAGTTGCTTCATTTCTTTTAGAAGAGACCTCTATCGAAGAAACAAATGAATTAAAAATTACTCACGAAACTATCGCCAACCATCTTGGTTCCCACAGGGAAGTTATCACTCGAATGCTTCGATACTTTCAAGGCGAAGGTCTCGTCAAACTCTCACGCGGCAAAATCACCATCCTTGATTCGAAAAAACTGGAAACACTACAAAGATCATAAACCTGTTTTTCTATAACATCTAAAGAATCCTCCATTTATCAGAATTATGAAAGTCATTCTAATAAATGGGGGAATCCTTTTATACTACGTGAAAATCGTAAAATATTTTGTTTATTTCTAATAATCCATACCACATACATATGACCTTTCGATCAGTACACGGTCATTAACCACTACATCATAGAAGCGGAATCCGCCGGAGAAGTTGTATGTTTCATATCCATTTCCTTCCAGAATACGACTGGCAATATAACTTCGCAGCCCACTCTGGCATATCAGATAAACAGGCTTTCCTTTCTCAATTTCATTGATGCGTTCCCTCAGTTCATCTACAGGAATATTTTTGAATCCATCCATATGCCCCCTGTTAAATTCACCTACAGTTCTCACATCCAGCAATACAACACTTTTATCTTTAGAAATCTTATCCATATCTTCCAGATGCCATTGTTTTAAGGTACCTTTTGCTATATTGTCTATCATGAATCCTGCCATATTTACAGGATCCTTGGCAGAGGAGTATGGCGGTGCATATGCAAGATCCAGATCTTTCAGCTGAGTTGCCTTCAGCCCTGCATGGATTGCTGTTGCAAGCACATCGATACGTTTATCAACGCCTTCATATCCTATAATCTGAGCACCAAGCAAGCGATACGTATCCTTTTCAAAAACCACCTTCATGGTCATCACTTTTCCACCTGGATAGTAACCGGCATGACTCATAGGAGAAAGAATTACTGTATCTACCTCTAATCCTGACTTTTTAGCATTTGTTTCATTGATACCTGTAGTGGCTGCTGTTATATCAAATACTTTGATAACGGAGCTTCCCTGACTGCCCAGATAACGGCTATCACCGCCGCAAATATTATCAGCAATGATCCTTCCCTGTTTATTGGCTGGTCCGGCCAAAGAGATCAGCGCATCATCACCCGTAACATAATGTTTTACCTGAACGGCATCACCTGCTGCATAAATATCCGGTACAGAAGTTTCCATTCTGTCATTCACTACAATACTTCCCTTGATGCCAAGTTCCAGACCAGCTTCTTTTGCTAATGCTGTGTCTGGTGTAACTCCGATTGCCAGCACCACCATATCAGCCTGAAGGGATGGATTATCTTTCAACAGAACCTCCACTCCGTTGTCTTTTTCTTTAAATCCTTCTACTGTATAGCCCAGTACCAGTTTTATCCCATACTTTCTCATTTCATTATGGATCATGGATGCCATATCCGGGTCAAAAGGGTTCATCAGCTGCTTAGGCCGCTGGACAATCGTAACATCCATGCCAAGCTCCCTCAAATTTTCTGCCAGTTCCAGACCAATAAAACCGCCACCTGCCAATACAGCCGATTTTGGATGATTCTTATTTATATATTCCTTTATCCGAAAAGTGTCTTCTACAGTACGAAGTGTAAAAAGTTTATCAATACCTACTCCGGGAAGTCTTGGCTGTGTTGGCTTTGCCCCCGGAGAGAGGATCAGCTTATCATAGTTTTCTTCAAATATCTCATCATTCTCTAAATTTTTCACTGAAACCGTTTTACGTTCCGGATGTATGGAAATAACTTCATGATGAATTTTCATGTTAATACGGAAGCGTTTAAAAAAACTCTCTGGTGTCTGTAGTGTAAGTTCTTCCGGGTCTGTGATCACGTCTCCAATATAATATGGAAGCCCACAATTCGCATAGGATATGTATCCAGATCTTTCAAACACAGTAATTTCTGCATGTTCATCCAATCTTCGTATTCTTGCTGCAGCTGTAGCTCCTCCGGCTACACCGCCTACGATTATTACCTTCATCTTATTTTTCCACCTTTCCTGAATAAGCAGCAATGCCACCAATATTATTTACTTTAGAATATCCCATTCGTTGCAACATCCCAGTTGCTTGACGACTTCGGGCTCCGGAATAACAGTATACAAACAGCGGTATTTCTGTATTCTTCACTACTGAAACAATATTGTTAAGTTGTTGTAACGGCACATTTTTACTTTCTGGTATATGCCCTTCCTGATATTCCTGCGGAGTACGTACATCCAGCAGAACTGCACCGGCAGTCCTTTTATATTCCTCTATTCCTTGATTAATATTCGCCTGTTTAAAGAAATCAAAAAAGCCCATTAGCGCACCTCCTTAAAGCATTTCTAAAATCGCATTCTTAGGTCTCGCCCCTGAAACCTGCTGTACAATCTTCCCATTCTTCATAACCACTAAAGTCGGAATGCTCATAATACTGAACTTATTTGCCAGTTCAGGCTCTTCATCTACATTAATCTTTCCAACTTTAATATCTCTACGCTCACTTGCAATCTCCTCTACAATAGGTACTACCATGCGGCAAGGAGCACACCAAGGAGCCCAAAAGTCTAAAAGAACGGTTTTCTCGGAATCCATTATTTCATTCTGAAAATTATTTTTATTGATATTAATAGCAGACATTTTACAGTCCTCCTCGTTTTTTCTTTTATGGCTTTATTATAATCTGAATTTTATTTGTTTTCTGTGATATCATCACATTATTATCATGATTTGTTTTTTAAGAATTTATTTTTTCATCTTATGATCTGATGGCAGTCTCACTTCTCCGGTCCTTTTCTTCATAATAGAATTCTGCGTCTCCATCTGTGTTGGAATATAATCGCTTTCCTGCAGAAATGCACCTGCCGCCTCAGCATATGATTCATATCCAGCTGCTTTCATTCTCTTTAACATTTTTGCCAAAGCACTGTTCTTGTCTCTACTCACCTGACGTGTGCTGATGCCCAGTTCCGCTGCTGTTTCCTTAACTTGTTTTCCCATAATAAAATAATCGCTCACGATTTTCTTTTCCTTCTCTGTCAGATCACTGAAGAGTTCTTTGAAGAAGATCTCTGTTGTGATATCTGATGCAATGTCACGTCCATCATCTGCGATAAAGTCTGTCGCACAACTGTTTTCTGATTCTAATCCACAAAATAATACTGTATTATTTCTCTGATGCTGCTGATCGAACATATAATGTTCCTTATTATAAGAAATATTAAGAACTTCCAGCTCTTCTGCTGTAATATTAGCGTATTTCACCTTCTGATATCTGTCGTAAAATGTGTATTTTCTTTCTTCCATGATTGTTCCTCCGATTTGTCGTTTTTGTTGATTTGTGACAAATCGGAAATCATGGATATCTGGCATAATGTCTGCCTCTTCCCTGCATCTTGATATGCTCTTCCTTTCCGGCATCTACCTGTTAAAAAGGAAGCTTTTTCAAATCTGCAACCTGTTTTTTGGGTATAAAAAAAGGCCATGCCCTTCCGGGCACAGCCTGACGCCTTAAAATTTGAGAAAAGAAAAACCTCCGCAAACATTACGTCTGCGAAGGTCTATTTCTCTCAGCATATCAATTCTAACATGCATGTATTTTCATTGTAATGCCATTCACATGCCAGTTTACTGTCAGTTCACTGCCACTTTACTCCCACTTTTCTTCCAGTTTATTTCCTCCATCTTATTCTGTATCTTTTCCGGACGTGTAAATGCCCAGAGCATTGTTGCATACAAACGGATTGCTTTCTTACGGTTTCGATAATAAGTGGTACTTGGCATATCATCCAGCATCAGCATCACATCTTCATTGGTATTTCCTGCTTCAAAATATCTATATTTCAAAAGCCGATAATACAGCTGTCCATTCTTCGGATAATCCCTCAAAGCTATCAGGGAATCTCTCATGATTTCCAGCAAACAGAGATTCATATCATTATTTAGAAGCTTTTCCTGGATTCTGCGTTTCTCTGCAGTCGCATCGAAATCTACCAGATCATATAACATTTCCTTCAGATGCTTCCCTTCTTCTGCATACATTTCATAATCTATATCCACAAGATTCTTCTCAATACGGAACATTACCTTGGTATACTGACTCAACAATAATTCCGTATTCTTATAAGCATCCTCTGCCACTTCTTCCATATTGATAAACATATCCTGTATTCTCTGCATAATTGTCCTCCTTCCCGACCGCTTCCGCAGCCAGACCAATCATTGTATTGTTTATTCCATTCACAGTCTGTCACTGTCCTAACATCTCTTCATGCAGATTCCGCAGAAATATCTGCTGTGGGATAGCTTCTATTTCTGGCTGACCGGCAACTGTATGATCTATTGAAAGCAATCGGTTCTCACGGGAAAGGATGTATCCCCGACTGCTGATGTTCTCATCGAATATCTATCTCTCCAAAGGGGGCCCTGATTCAGTAATGTCATTAACTTAAGAAAATTTCGATTATTGTAATAAGTGTTCAGATTAGCTTTCTTGAAAAATCACAAGATTTACGCATAACAAATAAACAAACCAAAAGTCTGCTTTTTGCCAGCTATATTCATTTGAATAATTTTTTATCCTATACGGTATGCGAAACTAACCCATCGTTTCTTTATTACTCGACGCTGATATTGTCGGTGTGGTCTTTGGGGCGATAGTTCTTTCTTAATCAGACCTTCAACATCTATCGTTACAAATGTCTGGCGCAGATAATGCCTGCATATTTGAATTGCCATTGTGTAGTTTAATTGGTATGTGTACTTACGGTTTCTTTCTTCCAGTATGATATTTGCTAAAATAATTTCACAAAAATTATACAGGATCAGTTTTGCGTAAATTTCCTGACAGATATATTCCACATTTTTAGAGTGAAGATTTGTCAGGCCAATCGTATATTTCAGCTCACGGAAAGAAGTTTCGATTCCCCATCGCATATGATAAAGTTCCTTGATCTTTTCAGGTGGGAATTCTTCTTTATCCAGGTTGCTGGCTATACATTCATAAACTCCATTTTCCAGCTGAAACTGTGTAAGTCTGAGATGAAGTGTATAAAACAAATTCTCAGAATCAAGAAAGTCAAATGGCGATGAATTTGAGAGATATTTATAACCTTTCGTTTTATAAAACTTTTGTTTACGGGTCATAATCAGTTCGATTTCTTCGTCAAATTCACAGGATACCGGCAAGGAAAGGCTTCCAGAAATGCTGCCTTTTTTCGAGGTATCTTTAATCCGGATTAGATAAAAGAGACCACGTTCCTGAATATTTGCAAAAATGTTATAAGTTTCGTATCCACGATCTGCCATAATGATAGTCTTCTGATTTGCGGTCAGCTTTTTAATCATTTCAATCATGGCAGAGGATTCATTTTCTTCATAAGGCTCCTGAATCAGAGCATCGACATATCGCCTGCTTTGGAGGTCATACAAGGCATTAAGATGCAGTTGATTAAAACCAAAAGTTCCTTCTTTACCAGAAAAATACGTGTGTGGATTTAGTGGATCACGAAATATATTCAAGTCAGAACCATCACAGGCAAGTAACTGATAGCCTTGGTATTTTTTGTTACATAATATCTGCTCATGAAATTTGTGAAATAAATGTTCCATGGTATCTGGTTTCAATTTGTTCCTTTGCTTTATGAAACCAGAACGGGTTATTTGATTCAGATCATAATTAAAATATTTATGTAATTCTGAGTTAAGTGAACCACCTTCCATAGTAAGTAGAAAGTTTATTGTCGAGGTAAAGTTCATCTTCCGATTTCTGGTAAAATCATGCCCGGGATTTTTGACGTAATCTTCTATCTGACTGGACATGCTGGAAATGGCAGCGTTGAGTTTGTTACGGACATAATCAGCGTAAAAGTTCATTAGCAATTCCTCCTAAAATGTATTTATTCAAGGAGGCTTCGCCACATTTTTTCTGACATTTGTCAAGACCTTTTTCTGTTTTATTTTATAAATTTTCTTAAGTTAATGACATTACCTGATTCAGGGCTCCCTTTTAGGGCACCGTTATTTACGTTCCATAAACCATTTATAATTTTCTTCATAAGTCAGATGACAGATTTTCCCGCCCACCTGACAGGTATAACGATATCCGGTTCCGCCAGCTTTTCGACTGGCACAACGCTCCGGTTTTGAAACCTTATCAATCGCATACTTACGTCCATCTTCCCAGACAAACGCTGTAGGGATCAATTCTCCTTCCCGGCTGAATACCGCCAGGACATCTACATACACTTTAGCTGTCATTACAAAACACCTGCTCTCTCCTATCCATGAAAATATGCTTGTGGATGAACCGTGTGTTCCTTAGCATTCAGCTGTGCCAGTATCTTATCCTGATACATAAATGCTCTCTGAATACTCTGATAACCAAATCTTCCACGGATCTCATCTGCCACCTGGTCCATCTTTTTGATTTTTTCTCTTTTTGTTTCATCCATAAATAAATCAAGCTGATAAGGCATCTCTTCAGACACCAGATCACATCCTCGAACACCAAGACTACGAATCGGATGTTCCCAGTTATAATTTTTCTGAAATAACTCAAATGCAGTTCTGGCAATTTCTTCTGTAAGATTACTTGCCCTGTCCAACTTGCACTGTCTCGTGAAATGGTACAGTCCATTATCCCGAATCGAGATTTCTACTGTCCTGCATTGAAAACCATTTTCACGCAACCTGGCTCCTACACTTTCTGAAAGCGCCATCAAAATAATCTTCACATCCAATTCACTAACAAGATCTCTTGGTGTTGTTGTGCTGTTCCCGATAGATTTGATTGGTGCTCTATATCCTTCTACTGAAACTGGAGTCTTATCCCATCCATTTGCAAAGGTATGAAGTACCAATCCCATCTTTCCAAGATATGTTTCTAATATAGAAGGTTCTGCCCCTGCCAGATCGCCAATCGTACAAATGCCAAGTTTCTTCATCGTCCGTTCAGTGCTTCTTCCAACCATGAGTAAATCTCCTACTGGAAGTTTCCATGCAATATCCTTGTAATTGTCTTTGGAAAACTCTGTAATGGCATCCGGCTTTTTATAATCAGAACCGAGCTTTGCAAATATCTTATTCCAGGAAACACCAATACTTACGGTAACACCCAGTTCATATTTAATCCGACTGCTGATCTCTTTTGCAATCTTCATTCCATCTCCCTTGATAGAAGTACTGGCGGTCACATCCAGCCAGCTTTCATCAATCCCAAATGGTTCTCTCTGATCTGTGTATTCACTGTAAATCTCCTGTGCCATTCTGGAAAACCTCAAATAAAGATCCATGCGAGGCGGTACAAAAATTATTTCCGGGCAAACCTGCCTTGCCTGCCACAATGCCATACCTGTTTTTACTCCGGCTCGCTTTGCAATATAATTCGCAGTCAGCACAATTCCATGTCTTGCTTCCGGATCGCCCCCAACTGCCATCGGCTTTCCGGCAAGTTCCGGATGATGCAGCATCTCAACACTTGCGTAAAAGCAATTCATATCTGAATGAAGAATTGTCCTGCTCATAACATTCACCTACCAGTCTAAAAATCGTAATAAAACTTCTTTGCTTCATATTGACTTTGTGAAGTTTTTGAATTATAATTTCTACTAACTTCACGAACGTTTGTTTGTATTCTATACGTGATAATGAACTCTGTCAATAGTTTTTATGAAGTTGATGAAGTTACGATTTCAAAAACTTGGAAAGGATCCCACTATGAATTTTTCAGACAAGATTAAATTTCAACGAGAACAAAATCATCTGACACAGAAAGAACTTGCAGAACTGGTCGGCGTATCCCAGCGTGCAATCGCAGCTTATGAAAGTTCCGGCACAATCGCACGAATCTCTACTATGAGAAAGCTCGCTCATGCATTAAATGTCTCTTATGATTATTTAAAACATGATGAGATCACAGATCCTTCTTATGGAATTGAAAAAATGGATTATATTGATGAAGTCAATGGACAGCTTGGTGAAAAAGGTGCCAGGGACATCAATGAGATTCTCGAAGCCAACCGTGCTCTTTTTGCTGGTGGCGAACTCGATGAAGAAGCAAAAGATGCTTTCTATCAGGCTGTAACCAAAGCATATCTTTCCTGTAAGATGGAAGCTAAAAAGACATTTGGACGGAAAAAGAAAAACACTGAAACGGAAAGGGATTCATAGGTGTCCGTATTTTCGTACAGCACTTTTGCTACTCTATACTTGCAGCAAACTATCTTATGAAATATCGAGGTGTTTTTATGAGTTCAAAATGTATAAGAGACACTGTTAGTAAAGTAAAAACAAAATATCAGGAAAGTGATCCGTACCGCCTTGCAGCCGCTATGCATATTATTGTTAAGAAGCTTCCGCTTGGAACTGATCCAAACTGTTGCAAAGGCTTCTGTATGCGGGAATGTCGAAAGACCTGCATCGTCATTAACTGCGACCTGCCGGAAATCATACAGCAGATTATCCTGATCCACGAGATCGGTCACGCACTCCTTCATCAGAAAACCCTTCAGATCAAGTGTTTTCATGATTTTGAATTATTCGATGGAGTATCACAATGTGAATATGAAGCGAATTGCTTTGCCGCTGATTATCTTCTGGAAGATGAAGATGTACTGGAGATGCTTAACGCCGATATGTCCTTTTTCCAGGCTGCCGCAGAACTGAAAGTTCCACCGGAACTTCTTGATTTCAAATTCCGAATGATGAAACGAAGCGGCGTTCAGATTGTAGATTCTCCGATTACTTCCAACAGTGACTTTTTAAAAGATATCCCTACTTCGGGAATAATAGAAAATTACTAAATATGCTATTTTTGAAAAAGGAGATTTTTGAAAATGATCAACTTAAATAAACATAGAATAGACTTTGGAAAAGGGGATGTAGGCATTGGTGTCATCGGTAACACTACAGATTCCGCACAACTGGCATTTTATAATCAGAGTGCACGTCCCATCCATATACTCAAGAATCCAGATCAGAATCCTGGGTTCGAACCCATGGAATTTAAAGAAGAACCTTTTATCATGAGCTTCTCCAATCCTGAAAGCATTGATGCAGTTATTTCAATTTTACAACGTGCCAAATATATTAATTTCACTTCCAAAAACGAACCGCAAAAAACAGAATAGATGAATGATGTATCTTATAAAGAATGGCTGTCTTTTCTCCAATGAGCAGGCAGCCATTTCTCATGTAATTCTTTAATACAAGTCTCCCACATATCCATCTGCTTCCAGATGCATATAGCACTCGTCCACCTTCTCTGATTCCAGAATCCGCAAAACGTGTTCCATACCTGTAGCAAGTTCTTTTGTTTTTAACTCTTCCAGCGGAATCCAATAAACTCTTCCTTCCTCAGAACTCTTTAATTCTCCGGTAAACTTATCCGCTTTATACAAGGTAATAACATAGTGCACTCCGCTCTTATGCCAATGATATAATCCTCCAAGCTTCGGTGCTTCAACCGTAAGTCCTGTTTCTTCCCAGACTTCCCGAATCATAGATTTCTGAAAAATCTCATTTGCTTCTACGTGACCGCCTGGAAAAGTTGTACCGGTATAGCTATCATTTACTTTATCCAGAGCCAGTACATTCCCTTTATGATCCTGAATCATACACATATTCATAAAACAGACCTTCTCAATCTGACTCTCTTCTTTTTCATTCAGAGATTTTCTGACACGTTTGTTGATATCCGATCGTTTGGATTTATAATGCTTGAAGACCTCTCCATACGGAATCCAGATTTCTGCATCTTCAATTTTTTCATAAACAGAATCCACCACTTCTTCCAGATGTTTGTCACTCGGAAAAGTACATTTTTTCATATAATAATCTCTGGTTGCCTGAAACATCCATTCCGCAATCTTTTCTTTCTGCTTCATTTTTAACTGGGAATACTTCTTATTCGTTTGCAGTAATCTCCCATCTATCATCTTATGGTTTTTCCGTGACATCGGTTTGACCTCTTTTCTTCTTTTTCATTCAGATTTTACTATACCACAGAATCATGCTTGCGTCATACTTCTGAGCTTCGATGTCCTCTTTTTCTTCTCTCAGTACCTTATTTATAGAGGGTTCTTTTTTAAGACTCTCTTCCGGCGGCTGTGCCACCGGTAAATAGCAAGGACAGGAAGTGTATATACACTTCCGGAAAACCAGCAATTTAGGGAACCCTGCCCTAAATTAAAAACACAGAAGTCACTACTTCGAAGAACCAAAGAAAGGAGAATCTGCCTATGGCAAAGAGAAAAAGAAATATACAGATTTTGTTTTGTGTTTCCCCAGAAGAAAAAAAGCTTATTCGTAGAAAGATGATTGAATCAAAGACAAAAAATATGGGAGCTTATCTTCGTAAAATGGCAATCGACGGTTACATCGTCAACACCGATACCACTCCACTGAAGAAACAGTATGAGGAAATGCATAAGATCGGTGTGAATATTAATCAGATTGCCAAAAAAGTAAACAGCACCGGTGATCTGTATCCGGAAGAAAAGCAAGAATTAAAAGAGATGGTGAAAGAATTATGGCGTATCTTAAGATCTTCCCAATTAAAGTAACAGACAAGAAAGCTCTGGACTACATCACGAATCCAGATAAAACAGAAGAAAAACTGTTAGTTTCCAGTTTTGGCTGTTCCCCGGAAACTGCAGATCTTGAATTTTCTATGACAAGAGAAATGGCAAAAAAGAATGGAATGGACAAAGGTGATAACCTGGCATTTCATCTGATCCAGTCATTTAAACCTGGAGAAGTTGATGCCGAAACTGCCCATCGCTTAGGGCAACAATTTGCAAACGAAGTACTGAAAGGAAAATATGAATATGTGATAAGCACCCATGTTGATAAAAATCATATCCATAACCACATCATCTTTAATGCAGCAAGTTTTGTTGATCATCACAAGTATGTTTCCAATAAGCGGAGCTACCATAAAATCTGCCGGATCAGTAATCGTATCTGCCATGAAAATGGACTTGCCACCAGTATGCCAACCGGAGAAAAAGGCAAAAGTTATAAGGAGAACATGGAATATCATCGTGGCACCAGCTGGAAAGCCAAGCTACGTGTTGCAGTTGATAAAGCAATCTGGACTTCCATCAACTATGAGGAATTTTTACAAAAAATGCAGTTAGCCGGATATGAAGTCCGACAGGGAAAACACCTGTCCTTCCGTGCACCGGAACAGAAAAACTTCACTTATATGAAATCTCTTGGAAGCTATTATTCAGAAGAAAATGTCCGCATCCGTTTGGCAAAAAACCGTAACAAAATAAAAGCTCCAAGGCATCTGTCCAGAGAAGCTCGCCTGTATATCAATATCTCCACTTATGTTACGACCGGCAATCGAGAAGGATTTGAACGATGGGCAAAACTAAATAACCTGAAAGAAGCGGCACGCACCTTCAACTATCTTTCCGAAAATAACCTGCTGAATTATGAAGATTTCCAACAGCATGTTTCTGATGTTGATGCTTCTGTTAAAGCGGCTGATCAAAGAATAACGCAAATCAACAGTGAGCTGAGCACACAGAAAATCATTCAAAAACACTGTGATTCTTACCGTCTCTGCCGAAAAGTGATTGAAGATTGCAAATCTGCTAAAAATCCAAAAGCATACCGAACCAAACATCAAGCAGAATACCAACTGCACGATTCACTAAAAAAAGAGCTTCAGGATCTCGGTGTTACCAAAATCCCAAGCTCTAATAAAATCCAGAATAGGATAGAAAATCTTGAATCTGAACAAGCTGCTACTGTCCGGGAAAAACAAGAATTGCAGAAAAAGCAGAAGACACTGAATATCATTAGACAGAATTTCACAGCACTACTTAATGCTCCGGAGATGCAAATTCCCATATCAGAAAAAGAGCTAACTCTCTAAAAAGAAGGAGGTACCTACTTTAACGGTGCCTCTTGCTTTTCGTCTAATCTATTTATATCTTCCTCTTTATGCAATTTCCCATATTACAGTTGCCGTATCAGTAACATTAATATCGTCTGCCTCAATATCTATATCATATGCTCCCGGTGCACTCATTTCACATTCCGTACACTCCATTAATCTCATTTCATTCAATGGCTTTGTTACAAAATCTATCTCTCCCCAAGAATAATCAATTGCCTGTATTTCACCCAATTTCACATTTGCTGCTGTTGTAAGCACCTGTGCCTTTTGAATGGAATCCTCGATTGCTTTATGTAACAGCTCATTTTTACATTTTTCTACATCTGCCACTGTATACTCAATAGAAAACTCTGGCCTTAATGAGCTATGAGCCAAAGCGTAAAGGACTTGCCCTAATCTTTTATTATCAGCTGCAAACTCTATTTTCATATGGTGATTATACTTATAACCTTTAAATCTTCGCTTCCAGCTCTTATCTCTGTCCTGATAGCTTTCATATTCTGTATCGACATTAAAATATACTGTTTTAAGGTCTTTTCTCTGAAAACCAAGTTTCTCAAACAAATCCTTGAGAAGCTCTGTATCTTCTGTTGACCTTCGGAGAGTATCTTCATATTCTTTGCAAAGTTCTTCCTTGTTGACATATAACCGGATTTTATCCGGCTTTACTGCTATTTTCCCTTTTCCTGTAACTGCCCGAAAAAAGGACATAAAAAAATCCCTCCAAATTTAAAAACAAATTCAGAGGGTAATTTAGGGTATAACAAAATAACCCACCCGAATATCGTTTTTTTTATTGATTTGATAGACGGAAATCTTCTTATAAGCCCGCGCAAGTGTTTATAAAACCTCGCGAAAATGGCTTAAAATCAAGGTTTTCTGCATATCGTCATTTATCTTGCCATATCTCCGTATAAGATGATTTTGATATTGTCAATATTGGTTGACACATTTATCTCAAAGATATCACTGACTATGCAGCCAGGTCCAAAGATTGATAGTATCTCTGGCGCTTGATGATCGGAGGAAGCCCACCATTAGCAGAGCAGATCCTCCTGTTATTCCAGTAACTGATGAAATATCTCCAAATGAGAACCTTCAGTTCCTCTGTGGTCATAGTTTCCGTATTGTAGCGGTCATAGAGAAGCTCGCTTTTCATTCTGGCCCACATGCTTTCACATCGGGCATTATCATGGCACCTGCCACCAGCACTGTTCATGCTTTGAATAATACCGTATTTTGCCAGAGCCTTACGATAGGTTTCACTGGTATATTGTGTTCCTCTGTCAGAGTGTAAAATGGCGCCTCGCAGATTAGGATATGCAAGATAGGCATTATCCAGGGTATGCTCACACAAAGTTGCTTTCATGTTGGTTTCCATCGCCAGACCAAGGACACTGGAATCAAAGCAGTCAAAGATAGCTGAAACATACAGTTTTCCATCTTTAGCCTTGATCTCTGTGATGTCAGTTACACATTTTTCAAGTGGCTTATTGGATTTGAAATCTCGCTTCAGAAGATCATCCGATTTACGCGCTTCCCGATCAGCTCTGGTAATACCATTTGGCTTACGCTTTGGCCGATGGCTAAGGCCTATTTCATCCATAACCCTGTAGACAGTTCGCTCACTGGGGATTTTGAGTCCTTCCAGATTCTTAAGGAGAAGTGCCTGATACATGCGAATACGCCCATAGGTATCATTGCATTCATCCTCAGAATTAATCGCTCTCATAGCATCAGCGAGATCCTGATATTTCCAGGGACGATCTTTAATAGCAAGATATTTGTAAAAACCCTGGCGGCTGACACCGAGCATCCGGCAGTAGAATGAGAGTTTCCCCTTAATCACGCCGTCTTCCGTTTTTATGGCAATGAACTTCATTCTTTGGTTCTTGCTGACTTCCGACGGCTGGCTGCGAAAAAAGCACTTGCTTCCTCGAGAAATTCATTTTCCTCTTTCAGACGCCGGATTTCTTTATCTTGATCCTTAACGCGTTTGCGGAGCATCGCAAGCTCCTCAGCAAGACTCATCGCACTTTCTGGAGTATGTGCACCATCGCCAATATCCAATGTGCCTGCTCTAACTGCTTTCAGCCATGTATGGATAGTTCCCTCCGGGATACCTAATTCTTTAGCAGCTTTAGCACCACCTATTTCTTTTGCTAACTTAACTGCCTGTACTTTGTATTCATGGTCATATTTACGTGCCATTTTGAGTACCTCCTTATTCTCTTGATTCTATCATGAAATCCTTGAGAATAAGATGTCAACTTTTTTTATACCACACCAACTTTTTTTATACCACACCATTGGATAATCCAACGTTGGAAAAACCTACGCAGAAAAAACCTACGTTGGAAAATCCAACGCAATTAAATAAAGATATACAAAAGACTAACTTACCCAAAAAAGAAAAATCAAATATAGATTTATCAAGTACCGATTGGTTCCTTTTTCCGCACAGGTAAAAAGGGTTAATTCTTCCCTTTCTCCCTGTGTACGAATCGAATGATTGAAAGGACCAACCACAAAGGTTTCCGTTACCTCATAAGAATGAAGCACCCCTTCTGTATCAAGAAGGGTTACGATATCCCCAATGGAAACCTTGTTAAGATTGGTAAAAAACTCTCCGTATCTGCTGCCATTATGACCGCATAATACACAGTTTCCCTTCTCTCCGATTCGTCCGGTCTCACTCATGTGCCCGATTGCCTTATTTAGGTTTGAGGAGGAACATCCCTCCACTACCGGATAGCGTATGTCTAATGCCTCAATTTCAAGAATGGCGATAACATCCCCCTCTGCAAATATGGCTGCATCCGCTTCACTAATGGCGGCTTCGGTTTCCTCCTCCCCAGTTTCTTCCATCTCTGTCTCATCTTCCTGCACTTCCTCCAAATTCTGCTCAAATTCCTTCGTAAGCTTCTCTGTCTCCCTCATACCGGTGTAGTGGTATACAATCGGAATGGCAAAAAACAAAATACCCACCACTATAAGTAGTGCTGCAAACACTTTTCTTCTGCTCATAAAAATTCCTCCCATTAGAAATGCCCCGCCATTGGCAGGGCACTTCTTTATCTTGGTTTGTCTTGCCTTGTCTGATAAGGCAACTGGTTTTCTGCTACATTCATGCTCTTTTCTTCCTCAATCCCTCCAAGGTCTGCATCCGCAACCTTTTCGTTCTCAAGGTCGAGCTGGGCATTTAGTTCAAACTGCCTTGAAAGCTTCTGCTGAAGTTCCTCTTCGTGCATGAATGGTTTCTCATACTCTTCCTTCGATGCAGCAAGGTCGTTTTCGTACTGATCTATCTTTTTTAAGAGATATTCCTCATTCTCGTGAATCCCGTTAAAACAGTTTTCAAGCTTTACCATATTGCCCACCGGGCTGGTAGAAAGCTCTACCTTATACTCTGTCTTTCCCCGAAGGATTAAGTAATTTACTCCCATGAAATTCTTCTCCACAAGAAGTTCAAACCCGTGGAAGCTTCCAAGTGCAGTTGTATCCCCGGTCTTACATTTACTTACCGCTTCAAGCATAACAGCACCGCCATCTGCCCTTTCCGTATAAGTAAACTTGCCTACCGTGATTGCAAAGTCCGGATGCTCCAATAACTCTTTATCCCGAAGTTTGATGTCTTCCCTGACACAGGCAAGCTTTTCGTTTGCAGCCTTTATCAGCTTCGGATATCGGATCATGAAATTATCCTGCAATGCATACCGCTGGTTATCATAGGATGCTTTTAGCAGTTTCAGTCTCTGCACATCGTTGTCAATCTCCATCTTCTCCTTAATCAGCGGATTTCCGGTACGATGGCTGCCCTCTGCACCTTTCTTCTTTGTTGGGTCACGGTCAACGGTATAGATGTTACTACCCTTGATAGAAGCCTGCTTAGGTTCATGTGTATGAATCTTGGCTTTCTGTTTGGTATGGATTACCATTGGTTTGTCATCGACCTTTTTAATTTTCAATTTTCTCACCTCCCTGCACTTGGAAAATAAAATAAGCCGCTAGGGAGCAAAAATTACTCCTTAACGGCTATGTAATATCATTCAATATTCAATTATTTAAAGAAACATGAAACTGGAAGTTGTCTAAAATAGTAAAGCCGTACCGCTTACTATTTTTTCTTTTACTGCTGAAACAGTATCTTTGATTGAATGCGTAGTTGTATCTATAACATTTAATTCATAGATTCCCAAATTGGAAAATTGCTCCCACATGGTTTCTACCAATTCGATATTTGTCTTTCGGTCTAACTTTGAGCGTTCAACAGCTCGCTTCAAGGTTTCTTCCTTACTTGCCCTTAAAATAATATAATGCACCTCATAATGTTCCCGAACAAGACTTTGCCACGGCTTTAAAAACCACGGTCCGATAATACCGTCAACAATTACATCATATCCACCACGAGCATATCGCTTCGCAGCTTCTAAAAACGCTTCAATGACAATCAAATTTTGCTCATTTGATTCTGGTAAATGCGGTGGTATTGCCCCTTTACTCAAATAATGATAAAAGTCATCTGTGTGCATATGCACAGACTTTTCCAAATCTGATTCTTTTGCAACAGCAGATGCCGTTGTAGTTTTTCCTGTCCCCGGCGCACCTGTGATTACAATAATTCTACCTTGATTTATCTATATTTTACCTCCACAAATTCCGATTTGTTGATAACTCATTATATCATAAATCTATTCACTGTATCATAAATCTATCCACTTTTCAATCTATATCACGCAATTAACTTGGAAAGGAACACCGCCGAGCAATGGGTTATCTCGGCGGTCACTCTTTTACTCGTTGTCCGCTCCATACGATACCGACGACGGAATTCCGTTATCATTTAGATTTTTCTCGATATCCTTCACCGGAAGTGAGGAAAAATACGCTTCTCTTCCCTCTTTTATTATAAGCTCGTGGCACGGCTTGTTTCCGGCGTTGTCGGGAATGCGCGCGTCCATTATGTTCACGGCTATCATCTCGGGAGTAATGGCGGCTCTCCCTCCGGCTTGACCTACGCACACCACCGCGTCGGGTCTGTATTGCTCCACCGCTTTTTTAAGAACCTCTCCTGCCTTTCCAAACACCGTCGGCACTTCGAGCTTTAAAATTTCCGCGCCTTGTATATCGTTTTAAGGGCAAGTAAAGAAGAAACTATGAAGCGAGCTATCGAACGCTCAAAGTTAGACAGAGAAACAAATATTGAATTAGTTGAAACAATGTGGAAGCAATTTTCCAATTTGGGAATCTATGAATTAAATGTTATAGATACAACTACGCATTCAATCAAAGATACTGTTTCCGCAGTACAAGAAAAAATCGCAAGTAAGCGCACCACTCTTGTGGAAGAAAGCGAACTTACTCATGTTGCGGCTCCTGATAATCCCACGAAAGAGTTTGAGAACCGGCAAGAGCGTTTTGCACTATATCGAGCAATGCAACAGTTAGATGCCGAAACTCGTGAAGTAATCCATCTGCGATTAGCCGGTGATTTCTCTTTCCGTGACATCGGTGACATTCTTGGGCACAGCGAAGTATGGGCTCGAGTGCGCTTTTATCGTGGTAAGGAAAAACTTGTAAAGATTATCGGAGGTGATAACAATGCGTGAAACCAATCTTGACTGCTGCGTAGTCAGGGATTTACTCCCATCCTATCTTGAAGAATTGACCGAGACAGAGACCTCTGCTATGGTCAGAGAACACATTGAGCATTGTGCGGCCTGCCGCCAGCTTGAAGAGGATATGCGCAGGCAGGTTCCTATTGAAAAAGCGCCACAGCGTGCACTTAGATTTTTAAAGCGTGTTAAACGCACTCGCTTAATAGCGGCAATTCTTTCCGCACTTGTTGCCCTGTTTTGTATAGGGTGGCTCTATGATTTGGAGTTTCATTATGCCAATACAGAAGCCGGTAGGCTGGAAGCGGTATGTGACTATATTCCTTCACCGGAAGGCAACACTATTTCCGGTGTGGAAGCAGGAACTCCGGTTCGTGCAGTCTCGTGGCAAACAATAGACAATCACCTGCTGATCTTTTTCGCAGCTGATAACGAGGAAAATGTTCATGGTGTTATGCATCTTTACTCTGTTAATCCTGTTCAAATTTTATTCCTCCTCTGTGACTTCCATAAAAAGTATATCCTATGCGTTCTTAAGCTAGCTGCTGTTAGTGCTTCTCATTGCACCCTGGTTATAAAAGCCATACTCACAAACCTCTTCACCAAAACTCTTTACATCTCTAATATAGAACTCTATCTAGCGAACTTTTAGAAAAGATATAAAACATCAGAGTATGGACAGTTGCGGATGTACTTCAGAAAAGATTAGATGTCTAAAAAGCTTGTAGTTAAAGCTTTTTAGACATCTAAATCTAGGTACTAAAACAATTCATCCAGTAAAATATAATATTTTATTTTCTCCCAATCAGGCTTGATCCCCAGTAAGTCAAAAAATAGCTCGACATACTGTTCTTCCCCGATATCCTCCCTGATCGACCGGACGCAGAAGGCAATGTCATACCACTTGTCCGCCCTGCCGCTTCTCCCAAGATCAATAAAGCCACTTACTTTGCCATCTTTCACAAAGATGTTGCTGTCTCCCAGGTCGCCGTGGGAAAAGACAAGTTCCTCTTCGGGCTTTTCCGTCTTTAAAAAATCATACAGCTCGCGCGGATCTTTAAATGGAGTGTCTTCTTCCCAGTTTTCGCAATCCACATCGGCCAGATCGTTATTCAGTAAGTAATCCAATTCGGCTAAGCGGCTGTCTAAGCTATTCGTATAGGGACAATCCGATATGTCGATGGAGTGAAAGAGCCTGATGCACTCCGCATACAGCTCGATAATCTTTTCAGGGCTTTGTTCATCTTCATACTCTTCCGAGCAAAGGACGCCATCGGCCTCACTCATGAGCAGATTGCTCCAGCCATCATGCCGTTCAAAGTGCAGGACCTTTGGAACAGGCAGCTTTCCTTCCAGCCATAGCATCATGTCCTTTTCCCGTTCCACATCATAGGTGGTCCCTTTATACCGGCTGTCCGTCATTTTTAAATATAGGTTTTCATTTTCTCCCACCAGCTTATATACCTTAGCAGGAGACATTCCTTCCGTATCTTTTACGCAGCGGTATTTTTCGATCAGTTTTTTCAATTCCGGTGATATTCTCATTTTAGCCATTTATTATTTCCTTCCTCTTTTCTACAGTATTTAAAGATACCCCAAGAAGCTAATTATAACAAGACGAACTCCAATTCACTGTTCCTTGCATTCTAAAACCTTAAATACCAGAAAACAGCTTTTTCAAAGTTGTTTTCAAAGTTGGCGTATAACATAGTATCGACGGAGCCGATTTTGAAACCACAATTATGATGGAATTTACAAGCTATAAGGTTATTGTCCTGGGTTTCAAGCATTAGTCCATGCAAGTTTTTATGCTTTGCCCATTCTATAGATATATTGATAAGCGCGCTGCCTATGCCTTGCCCCCTGAAATCCTTACATACGGCGATATCTTCTATATAAGCGTACCGGTTCCAATTTTTTCGCAGTTTAACTTTTCCGACGCATTTATCGTCTTGGTAGTAAAGATATATTATCTTATCAGTATTGTCAATATATTCAAGGCAATCTGCCTCCTCATCCTCTTCATCCTCTTCGTCTTGGTAGCTTTTTAAATATGGCGCTTCATAGAGTAATTCTGTAAAGGTCCAATTCTCGTTTTCATACCTCGGTATAATCTTACCTATCACCTCAAATGGTTCGCTGGGTTTATCGATATCTTTCAGGTGCCCTGCTTTCATTTCTGTAATCACTGTTCCCGCCTCTCTTCTATATCAGCGGCATATGTGCTATCCAGGCAGCCGGTTTTACCAGTGTATTTTTTATACATGTCCCTGGTATATTTTGTTATATTCCTATCATACTCCGGATAGGCATAATGAAGCCTTTCCGCCACCTCACCGGATACCGCCCTGAACAATTGATGGCATAGAAATAATGCTTCCCATATGTTTTCATAGGAATCCATCCGGTAGGTGGACAAAAGTTTCTCCCACAAATCCTCGGATATATACCTTTCAATAAACTTATAGTTCTTGCCTACACTTAATTTAAAGCCTGTTTCGATGCCGACCTTCCATGATATCATTCTCAGCAGCTCATGGCGAACAATCTGATTAAAATGATCAATAGCAAATAAAATTTCCTTACGGCACAATCCTTTAATAACATAAGGTGTTACATTCCAAAATTCATTGCAGCAATCATCATACTCCCTTGCGCTTGGCTTTCTTACATGATAATGATAAAAGTCATCTGTGTGCATATGCACAGACTTTTCCAAATCTGATTCTTTTGCAACAGCAGATGCCGTTGTAGTTTTTCCTGTCCCCGGCGCACCTGTGATTACAATAATTCTACCTTGATTCATCTATATTTTACCTCCACAACTTCCAATTTTCCTCTCCTTAATGATTACTAATATTCCTTAGAAATTGCTGCCACATCATACATTTCCATAAATGCATCCAGGTCCGCTGCATCCCGAATCAACATAATCTCGTCAAAGTGTCCGGTATGAATATCTTTAAATCCAGCCACCTGTTCTCCGGTACAAATGCTACATTTAAGAACTGCTTTCTTATTTGTTTTATCATATTGTGTCTTATGTGGTTTCTTCTTAAACATAAGGAATACCTCATTTATAATCATCAAGGCCGGACATTCATCCGACCTCTTGATTATACTACAGATTTTATAAAATTTCATCTGTTATCCCTGCAACATTGTTTCTTTTTTCTTCTGTTCCGCAATCTTCTCGTGGATATTGGTGTTATACAGCTTGTAAAGGTCTGTATCCTTACTGATCTGGTTATCAAACGGAATTACCACTGAACCACACTTAATCAGTCCCATACCGGATGCAGTATTGGTTACGAAACGAAGCTGTGCCTCCGATACACCGATAACCTCTGCCATCTTGGAGCTGTCCGTATTTGCCTGCTTAAGGAGTGCTACGAACTCAGAGTTTGCAAGCATAGTTGTTGCAGTGTAGTTCTGTAACAGATCGACAACGTTCTGGGTAATACCCGTACATAAGCCACCCTGCTTACGCACCTTTTTCCAAAGCTGCTGCAAATACTTCGCTGAATACTCGGAATTTAAGAGCACATGGAACTCATCAATATAAAGCCATGTTGCCTTGCCACGCTTTCCATTCTCCACAATCCTCTGCTGGATGGACTCCATCATTACAAGCATGGTAATCGGACTAAGCTCGGCACCAAGGTCCCTGATACCATACACAGTAAATCTGTTATCCACATCCACATTGGTCTGGTGATTGAAGATATTCAATGAACCGCTTACGAAAAGTTCAAGAGACAATGCAATATCCTTTGCTTCCTCTTCCGGCTGCTCTAAAAGCAAATCATAAAAGTCACTCATAATCGGAATATACTTCTCCCTGCTTCTGGCAATGTCGATATAGAGCTTTCTCACGCATCTGTCAATAATGGACTTCTGTCGGGAGTTTAAGCTGTCACCGATACACTGTTCACAAAGACCAAGCATGAACTCACCCTTTTCTCTTACCCAGCCTTTTGTATCGTTCTGGTCAAGATTCCATACATCCATGGCTAAGGGGTTCACATAGTTATCCGTATAAGTAGACATATTAACAACGGTTCCCCCATAAGTCTCGGCAATCCCTGATACTGATTTCCACCACCTGGCAACGGAATCCATTTTCCCGAATCCTTGCAGCCACACTCTCCGCAAGAATATAAAGAACAATTTTCACATCCTCGTCATTTTCCAAATCTCTCGGTGTGGTCGTACTGTTACCAACTGATTTAATTGGAGCATGGGTATCCTCCAGCCTGACCGGTGAGTCATCATAGCCATTAGCAAATGCCCACAACACACTCCCCATTTTACCAAGATGATTTACAAGAATATGTTCATCCATCCTTGCAAGATCACCGATTGTCTTTATACCTATTTTCAACAACTTCTGGTTAGTGCTTCGTCCCACATAAAGTAAATCTGATACAGGGAGCTTCCATGCCTTCTGACGAAACTCGTCCTTATACATGGTAGTAATCGCATCCGGCTTCTTATAATCTGAACCGAGCTTTGCATAAATCTTGTCAAAGGATACTCCTATGCTGACGGTTATACCAAGCTCACTCTTCATCCGGTTACTGATTTCCTCCGCAATCTTATAACCATCACCCTTGATACTGCTGCTTGCTGATACATCCAGCCAGCTTTCATCAATTCCATATGGTTCCTGCAGATCGGTGTATTCCGAATAAATCTCATGCGCCATGCGGGAAAAACGCAGATACAAGTCCATTCTGGGGGAAATAAATGTAATGTCAGGGCAAACCTGTTTCGCCTGCCAGAGAGCCATTCCTGTTTTCACACCGTGTTTTTTGGCAATGTAGTCAGCAGTCAGTACAATTCCATGTCTTGACTCCGGGTCCCCTCCTACCGCCAATGGCTTTCCGGCTAGTTCCGGGTGATGCAAATGCTCAATCGCTGCATAACAGCAGTTGATATCACTATGCAATATGGTTCGCTCCATCTCTCATTCACCTCCAGTCTGTTCTATGGAAAGAAGCTTTCTATCACTTCTTACAGGCTCAAGTATAACTCTCTTATTAAGCGATTGTCAACGGACACATGTGTCCCCTATCTCTCATTCGGCGATTTTATGCTTGAAAAAATCTTTTTTCTGATATATACTATAGGGGAAATCGAGACACTAAAATCATCTTAGAAACGAGGCGAATTTATGAGAAATATCGGTGAAATCATTTCTTCCAACAGAAAGAAAATGAAATTGTCCCAGCCAATGTTGGCTGAGTTATTACAGGAAGAAGGCATCAACCTCTCAGCAAAAGCAATCTCCAAATGGGAGACAAATGCCACTGAGCCAAGTATTGCTACTTTCATGACCGTTTGTAAAGTGCTGAACATTACAAATATATATGAAGCATATTTCGGTGAGAATCCATCCGATCCACTTTCTGCTCTTAATGATGCAGGGAAAGAAAAAGCTTTAGACTATATCGAATTATTACATGATAGTGGAAAATACGAAAAACAGCTATGTAAGATTATTCCTTTTTGCAGAATTATTGATGTCTATGAAAATGCTGTTTCTGCCGGAACCGGAAACTTCCTTGTGGATGGACCAAAAGAAACGATTCAGCTTACGAAAGATATCATACCGGAATCCGCAACCTTCGGTGTAAAAATCAGTGGTGACAGTATGGAACCCGAGTTCGAAGACGGACAGATTGCATGGGTCCTGAAACAGGATATGGTTGAAAATGGAGAAATCGGAATCTTCTCTCTCAACGGAGAAGCTTATATTAAGAAATTGCAGGATGACCAAAATGGAGTTTTCCTTATTTCCCTAAACGAGAAATACCCTCCAATTCCGGTCAGAGAGCATGATCGTTTTGATATACTGGGAAAAGTAGTTGGAAAGAATCATCCAAACGAAATCAAAGAATATCTACAATAAACAAGTCCGTCTTTTTGGACAGTATTTTCTGTATCCTTGGTATTATAAGATATGTATGAAGGAAGGTGTTTGCCATGGCGGTCGTTAATAACCTGAAAACAATTCGTGAATCACGAGGTCTTCTACAAGAGGATATAGCCTCTGCCACCGGATTCTGTACAAAAACCATCAGCAGAGTGGAACGTGGTGAACGGGCACCATCCGCTGAATTTATGCTTCGAATTGCAGCATATTTTAATCTACTTGTTGAAGATGTATTTAAGTTAGAAGAGCACTGACTTCGGTCGGTGCTCTTTATCATTTCGTCACATATCACAAATAAATCGACAAACTGAAAGTTTCTGTTCCCTACAAATTGGAATTTAGTTAATCAGATTGTCAATCGTTATGTCCTCGCCGTGTTGCATCAATTCGTGATTACCTCTTAACTTCCAGAAATTTTTCCACTCAAATGTAAAGATTGGAGCCTACTTGTTGCAGCACTCCAATCTTCATTATTTTACGCCAGTATTCGTTTCAAAGATATCAATAAGAAATGGCAACATTGCTTCCTGTTCCCTAACATATGATTGATAGCTAAATATTGCACCTGGTGCATCCAAATCATTTGCATTGCCAACGCATACAAAACCGTTACCTTCAATCCCTATGTAAGTAGTTATATGGTGCATCTTACCGCTGTCATTTTTTTCAATTAAATTCATAAGCGTCAGACCATCACCGATATCATATAGGTCGATTCGTTTCTTTGATTCCTTTTTCATTCTGTCAGACCTTCCCCTTTCACAAATGCAAGAATCTCTTCATAGGATCTGCTGCTATTTATAACCGCATCCATTAATTCTTCCTTACGCAGTTCATTACGCATTTTTACAAGCTCTGCAAGAGCATCCTTTTCTGCTTCATATCTGGCTTTGGCCTTTTCCAATGTCTCTTTCTGCTGTTCGATTTTTGCATCAAGCTTTTCTGTAGTTACTCTGGATTTATATTTTCTTGCCACTATGATTTCCTCCCGTTAATCTTAACCTTAAGAACTTTTGGATTCAGTTCATTGCTGATTTGTTCCGCTTTTCTTTTGATATAATTCGCATCAATACCAAATGCTTTGAGTATTATTTTCTGGTTTGCTGTTACAGCATGATCCAGGCGATAAACGCCATCCGCCTGCCGTATCATCTCTATTTTCTCAAGTTCCCTGATTGCTGCAGGTACATTCATAAAGTTTGGAGAACTGAGCAGTTTTTCTTCTTCATCCTTGAGCTTTGTATACATGCGATTTCTGATAATCAGGGCAACAAATGCAATCAACATTTTCCCTTCCAGCGCATCACCGGTATACACCCTCATACTTCTGTTGCCTAAAAATGTCTTATCCGCTTTGAATAACTTTTCAGAAACATCCCTGCTCTTATACAGTTCAAGAGCCTCTTTCGCCTTCATATTTTCCGAAGTAATAATACAGAAATAACCACACATTTTCAGTTCTTCTTCAATAACAGAGCTCTTTTCTATAGCACACACAAAGCACTGGTCTTCCTGACCCTCGTGGTAGTATTCCAGGCTGAAATACTTTTCATATGATTTATCAAGTACTACAGGTTGCCCCTCCAGTTTCTTAAAATAAGCAGCGAGCTTGTCTATTTTTTGTTCCAGTTGTTCCCTTTCAGCAGCTGCCTTGCTATAGCTGTAATAAATGTGCAGATATCTGTTTCTTTCATCCGATGGAAAGACAGTTCTTTCCACAGTAGTTCCATTTACACCAAAGCGTCTTATTGTATACTGCCTGCTATCTTCAAATGTACCCTTAACTTCTTTGACAGCATCGTTAACAAGGGCTTTCATGCCTTTTATCATGATTACAAAATCATAACCACATTTATCCATATATTTGATATTTTCACGGCTGAAATAACCGCGGTCGAGAATAAATCCTGCGTTCTTATATCCGTAAGCCTTGGCTTTATCAAGCATGCACTGAAGCTGTGATACATCCACAATACTTCCGGGATAATCCTCATAGAAGAGAGGCTCTCTGTTATTACAGTCATAAGCAATGGAATAATTAAAAATTGGCAGTCCCTTATCGTCCTTAGCATGACCGTATTCAACAAGTTCAATATCTCCAGCCTGACAATTCTTATTGGTAGAATCGTAAGATATATATATCTTGTCCTTATTCTTCTTTAATGCATTCCATTCATTCTGAAATTCTACAGAATCATCAATAGAAATCTGCCCGATAAACTCAGATACCGTTGAATCACTGTATATTTTATAGCCTGGTGTAAAAAGCGGATGATTATAAGCATAATCCGGATAATACTGTCCGGCATTATTCTCTGTTGTCAGATAGTAGCTTGCCAGGTCAAGAAATAAACCTGTCCCTTTGTCATTGTTATAAATGGAGGACACGATGTTTTCCACCATGCTTTCCATCATCAGTTTTTCTATAACCATAAAGGTTCCAATTCTTAGGCAGCTGCTCCGCTCATCCCGTCCCTCATCCGCAGGAAGCTGTGCGTCAGGAAAATATTTCATAAAGTTCGGATTAGGATACATCATGGTATCATCATCTTCACACTTTTTTCCTATCGTGGTTCTCTTGGGAATGTTATATTTCTTGTCCGGCTTATATACCCTGTCATACTCATAGTTAATGTATGTTACACCCTTTATGGTACGCTCAAAAATCTTTCCTTTTTTCGCAGGAATTTTAACCAAAAAATCATAATACATAATCGTTTCTCACTCAAATATTGAGTATGTATACCTACTCAATTATTATAACAAGAAATGGGCAGGAAATCAAGAAATTTCTTGATTTCCTGCCCGTTTTGAGCATTTATTTTTCGATTGAGTGTCAACTTCTACTGGAAGTTAAGATTACCATACTCGTCAATGGTATAAAGAAAACCATACAAGCCATTACCATTGCTTGAGGAATACTTGAATTGCACAACAATCTCTTTTGCATCGTCTGTTCTTGCCATAGTTGTGGTTTCCTCTATTTGCACATCTTCAAACTCCTTGAAAACTTCTGCAAATTCTTCTTTGGCAAGGTCAATAACCTTGCCATAATCTGCTGAAACTGCTTCGTGTTCTGCTGGACTATCAGCATTATTATTGCAGCCACATAATCCCAAAAGACAGACAAGTGCCAAAGTCAATGCGATTATTCTTTTCATACAATCACCGCCTTTGTCAAATTGGAATTGGCTCAATCCTTTTTCAATCCGAAAAAGCCAAGTGCGGCTCCAACAAGCATTGTTGCAATACCGATGTACTGAGGTGTCAGCATATAATTTGCTTGAACATCCATATCAGCAAAACCTAATGTACCAATGGAATACATAATGGCACCGCCAATAAATAACAGACCGCCTAAAATAACTTTTTTCATACAATCACACTCCTTTGTCAAATTGGAATTTGTCTATCGGCTCCAAGCCATAACCAACTCTTTTTCGTTGGTATTATCATCCGTGTTTTCTGATTGAACTACAAATTGTTCTCTCTGATAAAATTGAATTGCACGGATATTCTTATTATAAACGCTCAAATACATATTGGATTTAATGCCTTTTGCATAATTCAATAGTTGTTTCCCAATGCCTTTCGACTGCATATCTTCTTTTACGAATAATCCCGCAATATAATTATCTGTCAATCCAATAAAGCCTTCTATTTCTTTTGTGCCATTGTTTTCATACACATATATTTCTGCTTGTGGAAGAATCTTTTTTACCATATCATAATTATCCATCCAATAGTGCTTTGATATGAAACTATGTGCTTTAATGTTTATATCAAGCCATATCTGCATAACAGCAGATAAATCATTTTCCTTGACTGCTCTTATCATAATATAACCTCTACAAATTTGAATTTACAGTTATCTATACTCATTTGGAATTTCGATATGAAATGTCTCACACAATAGCTTCACATCATGTACATCATTTTCATCAAATTCATATCCCAAATGGAACATTACTTGACTATATGGTTCAATACAAGAAACCTCTATCTCCTCAATTTTTCCTTTACCAGAAAAAGTTTCTACCGGAAAGTTATCCCCCTCATAAAGAATTTCACCTTCGCCCGTATATTCAAAACAATGCAAATCAACAATCCTGTTTTTCGCATCTTTCCATACAGTATGGTTCAATGTTGTATATTCCATCTTAATCTCATAAAAGTCATTATCTTTCATTATCTCTATAAAGTTCTGATAATCTTTCTTTTCTACCAAAATATCAATATCGTTATGGACTCTTGACTGATGTCCAAGCAACGCATCTACCCCCCAGCCACCATCAAGAAAGACTTTAATCTCGGCATCTATCGCGAGTTGAAGAATCTGTTTTACATCTGTAATATTGACCATCTTATCCTCCATTCATTACAAATTTCTTAATCCACTATAATCTAACTCGTATATTTTATCACATACCTCATCAATATACTTTCTATCGTGAGAAATACTGATAATAGCTCCCGGGAACTCTCTA